>JAUBOH010000342.1:1601-7275 GCA_036700145.1 Microcoleus occultus BM001215366 | reverse complement strand
TGACAACTGACAACTGACAACTGTCAACTGTCAACTGTCAACTGACTGCTGACTAATACTCAACTAGCGTGACGATCGGCACATCCGGCAATTTCTGTCTCCCACCCAATGCCAGCAACTCGATCGCAAAAGCAAAACCGACAAGCTCGCAGCCAGCTTGTTCCAACAGCTTAGCCGTCGCAGCCGCCGTTCCGCCAGTCGCTATCAAATCGTCCACAATCAGCACTCGGCTACCCGATGTCATCGCATCTTTGTGCATCTCCAGCCGATCGACACCGTACTCCAACTCGTACTCAGCAAAATAAACTTCTCCAGGCAGTTTCCCCGGTTTGCGGACGGGAATAAAGCCCACTCCCATTTTATAAGCCAAAGGCGCGCCAAAGATAAAGCCCCGGGATTCCATGCCCACGATATAGTCAGCAGACATTGCAGAGCATTTTTCGGCTAAGCTGTCAATGGTGTAGCTCAGCCCTTGCGGGTTTCGCAGCAAAGTTGTAATATCTCGAAACATGATTCCCGGTTTCGGGAAATCAGGAATATCGCGAATCAGAGATTTGAGATCCATAAGCACAGGCCGATCGGCGTTAAGGGTAACGAGGTATCGAAAATGGTACAATAATAACGCAAAAAATAAAAACTCAAAAATTCAAATTAAAACTAATAGCTTTTTGAATTTTTATTGTTTAATTGCTAAATCCTGTACCTACTACCTAAGCAAATGTCATAATTTCATAACAACAGGGTTGAATATCACGATTTGTCACCCTATGATCTAAAGTCAAAAATCTAATATCTAAAATCCAATGATCAAGTTGGCAGCACGAGTGGGTGAGGTTCCTCCTTCCATAACCTTGGCGATCGCAGCTAAGGCAAAAGCCATGAGGGCCGAAGGGATTGATGTCTGTAGTTTGAGTACGGGAGAACCCGACTTTGATACCCCCGAACACATTAAAGCAGCGGCAAAGCAAGCTTTGGACGCGGGGAAGACTAAGTACGGCCCGGTGGCTGGGGAAGCGCAGTTAAAAGCGGCGATCGCCCGCAAACTCCAATCCGACAACAATCTCCACTATCAACCGGAAAATATCATTGTCACCAACGGCGGCAAGCATTCCCTCTACAATCTGATGATGGCTCTGATCGAGCCTGGAGATGAGGTAATTATTCCGGCTCCTTACTGGCTGAGCTATCCTGAAATGGTCAAACTCGCCAGCGGTAAGCCCGTAATTGTACGGACAGATGCTTCTACAGGATATAAAATTACACCGGAACAACTGAGTGCAGCCATTACTCCCAAAACCAAGTTATTTGTGCTGAATACGCCTTCTAACCCGACGGGAATGGTGTACACTCCAGCGGAAATTAAAGCGCTGGCCGAGGTGATAGTCGATCGAGATATTTTAGTCGTTTCGGACGAGATTTACGAAAAAATTATATATGACGGCGCTCAACACGTCAGCATCGGTTCCCTCGGTCAAGAAATCTTCGATCGCACGATTATCAGCAGCGGTTTTGCCAAAGGTTACTCGATGACAGGCTGGCGCATTGGCTATTTAGCTGGGCCGATCGAATTAATCAAAGCCACCAGCACCATTCAAGGACACAGTACCTCAAACGTGTGTACCTTTGCACAGTACGGCGCGATCGCCGCTTTGGAAAGCAGCCAAGAATCTGTCGAAAAAATGCGCCTAGCTTTTGCCGATCGGCGTGAGGTAATATTTGAATTGCTCGATGCGATTCCCGGAATTAGCTGCATCAAACCAGACGGTGCTTTCTATATGTTTGTCAACATCAGCAAGACTGGAATGACTTCTCTGGAATTTTGCGACGCTTTCTTAGAACAGCAGCAAGTTGCAGTTATTCCCGGGATTGCGTTTGGCGCCGACGACCACATTCGCTTGTCTTACGCCACCGATTTAGGCACAATTAAAAAAGCCCTAGAAAGGCTCGATAAATTTGTCCGCAGCATCTAAAAATTAGTGATTAGTCATTAGTCATTAGTCATTAGTTATTAGTTATTTGTTCTTGGTAGCAACTGACTAATTACTGATCGCTGTTGACTATTGACTGTTGACTAATACCAATTTAAAAAAGTCTTGCTACAGTAATTGTCTTATATAAATTATCGTTCATTCGCTCTCATATCGTGTCCGGTCGATTGACCGCGATAATATCGGTTCGTAGTGCGGACTTCAGTCCGCAGCATATTGCGGACTGAAGTCCGCACTACGAACCGTTTTTTGTTATAGTAATCGACCGGACATGATATCACCACCGGCCGGACTAAGCAGTCCCGTTTCCCTAAAGACGATAGCTGATAATTTATCTGTAGCACTACTGCTGACCAATGACCAATGACCAATGACTAATGACTAATAACTAAAGCTGTTTCGTCATAATTTCCTTTAGCAAATCCAGCCCCTTCTTCACTCGCCGAGAAACAGTCACCGCACTGATACCCAAGCGTTCGGCCGTTTCCTTCTGCGTCAAATCGTAGAGAAAAACAAACTCCAATATCTCGCGAGTCCGTTGTTCCAACATAGCCAAAGCTTGCTGTACGCGAATTCGATCCTCTTGGGCCAACTGAAAACTCCGATACTTGCTATCGGGTACCAATTCTCCCAGACAAGTCGCCCCCTCATCTTCATCCTGCACCGGTGCGTCCAAACTCAGAGGCGATTTGTTGAGATGGGCCAACTTAATTTCTTGCCATTCTTCTACAGAAACCTCAAGAACTGCTGCTACTTCAGCATCCGTAGGTTTGCGGTTGAACTGAACCTGCAAATCCTTGATCGCTGCGACAGATTTGCGTTCCAGGGACAGCCAGTGGCGCGGAACACGCACAGAAGGGCTTTTGTCCCGCAAGTAGTGTTGAATTTCGCCCCGAATGTAGGGAATTGCAAAGGAACTAAAAGCGTTTCCCTTCGACATATCAAATCGCTCGATCGCCCTGATCAACCCAATACACCCCACTTGCAGCAAATCGTCGTAGCTTTCAGCGCACTGGTTGATCCAGTGGTAAACTTCTTTTCTCACCAGTCCAATATTCAGTTCAACTAACTGATTGCGGACTTCATTCGATCCAGAATGTTGGTATTCGCGCAACAATTGCAAATTTTCGCTTTTTAGCTCGTTCGGGACTGTGGTAGACATGGTGGCATAACGGTTGGTAGAGCAGAGGACTGATGTTGCTTCAGATCTAGTTTCTAATCTAGTCTAAAAAAAATCATCTTGAGGTGGTGTAATCCTAGCACTTGATGGCTGTGACACCGGACACACCAGTTGAACTTTTGGGCAGCGGAGCGATTTGGCGGGGTCATCCAAAGATATTCGGCCTTCGCCAGAATTTCAACTGGATTTTTTCACACCACATTATAATCTCAAAACTGTTTTAACGCAATACTTTTATTAATTAAAAATCCCAAGTTAATCACTCGCAACTCATAAAATTCTAATCATAAATTTAGTCATTAGTCAACAGTCTTAAGTTATCTTGCCAAAGACTGTTGGCTAATGAAGGGCGAGCAGTAGCTTTAGGGCAAAAAACGGCTCAAATTCGTTGGCGAAGCCCTCGCAGAGGATCGCTCACAAAAGCCAATTTTACGACACAGAAGGCTCAATCCGAGCGTAAAACAAACCCCGAATTTTCACGTCCAGAGCGGGTCTAGCTCCCAAATCAGTATCAGAAGGCTGCGTGCTCTCAAAAATCCCGCCAACCTCGCCAGTAGCGCTGTTGACTTTAGCAACTTGGAGAGAAATTTTGCCCGCCTTGGTGCGGGTGTCAGCCAGCTTAACATTAGACCGTTTCAGTTTGGAATTGTCAGTAGCCGGAAGGGCTACAGCATTATCGTAGCCAGTCGATACCCCGCGACCTTTAGGGTCTAAAAAGCCTGCGCTGCGGTAAGAAGGAACGTTAAAATCTCCTCTCAAATCTGTAGAAGTATTGATAGCAACCACTCCGGGATCGGAACTGGCCACCAGCTCTTTAATGGTGAACAAGAAAGGTACTTGCTCTCCGCCCGGTAACTGAATCGTAATTGCTTGAAAGTCCAAGCCGTCCTCTTCTGTAAAAGTCAGAGTCCCGTCCTTACCCACCTTCAGCGTACCTTGAACTTGGTCAATGCTCGACGTGAACCGCGTCAGCAATTTACCGGGCACAAATTCCGCTTCTTGGCGTTTGTTTGCTGGTTCTTCCTTCACAAAATAAGTTGTGGGCTGCAAACACAAACCAGTCAGTTTATAGGTGCCACCGGCTTCGATGGGGATCGAACCCCGCGAAGTTTCTGCCAAGCTAGGGCAGTTATTAGCCAATCCAGTACCTCTAATCTCGTCGTAGGTGAGCAACTCGGTAGTCGCCACCGTCGTGTCAGGAGCAGAAGAACAAGCAACCAGCGCACTCATGCAAAATGCTAAAAGTGCAACAATTAAAGCACGATATTTCATTGCCAACCTCAATCTCCAACATCGGATTATATTAAGAAAAAGCCGTAGTTCGAGCAAAATATAATTGCCCGCCGGCAGGCGCCGCGCCAGCGCTTCGGGCAGCATTTAGATCCTGATAGCTCGCTTCGCGGACACCGGCACAGACTCAAAAAATCGAGCTAGTGCGCCGTGAAAATAAGCAAGAACTTTTGATTTCTCAAAAGGGAAGGATCGCAGCCCAATACACATGGTACGACGGGTGGTGCTCTTTTCCTGACTTGGACTGCAAATTAATATTGCGATCGTCAACCTACTTAAGTTACTTTGCTTATGACCCCAGTCATTGCGATCGCGACTAGCTGAATTAGTCGGCTGACCAAAAGGCTGGGGACAAACGCCTTGTAGATTTCAAAGGAAGCAGCGGTATGGACAACGGCAAAGATTTAGAGTCAGAAAAGTTGCAGTCTCAACTGCAATCGCTGACAGAGGCGATTCGGACTTTAGCCGAAAGTTGTCAGGGAGACAGTCTGCTGCTTTTGGCTTTGCTGCGGACGCTGGAAGCTTCGCACCGAGAAATTCGGGACGGTTTGTTTCAAGCGTCTTTTCCCGACAACCGCCAAGCACTTTACAAACTGCTCAGGAATATTGAAGCCAATGGCGGCTGGCCTTACATCCACCGCATGAAACTTCGATCGCTCTTGGGGTACACCCAACAGTTATCTCCCCTAGAAGATTCTGCGGCCGAGTCGCCAGAAGACTTGGCCGAGACTGAGCAAGGCCTTAAATAGTTATGAGTTTTGAGTTTGTGAGTTTTATTTACATTAACTCAAAACTCATAACTGAACTGAGCTGCGCTCTTGCACCTAGAACCAGAAAGGTGTAGGAGGTACGGGTATTGGGTTCGGCACCGCCGTTGGGAATATCGGCGTCTGGCCGGGCAATGGCAATAGTCCCGGAGTTGGCTGCGGGGCGATCGACTTAATTGACAACAGGGGCGAATCAGGCACGCTAACAGTCGGCGGAGTCGGAATCCTCGAAGCTGTCGGAGTCGGAGTTGTTGTTGCCGGAGTTGGAGTCGTTGCCGGAGTCGGAGTTGTTGTTGCCGGAGTCGGAGTTGTTGCCGGAGTTGGAGTCGTTGCCGGAGTCGGAGTCGTTGCCGGAGTTGGAGTTGTTGCTGGAGTCGGAGTTGTTGCTGGAGTTGGAGTTGTTGCTGGAGTTGGAGTTGTTGCTGGAGTTGGAGTTGTTGCTGGAGTTG
>JAUBOH010000342.1:0-1501 GCA_036700145.1 Microcoleus occultus BM001215366 | reverse complement strand
GAGTTGGAGTTGCACCTGTAGTCGTGGTCGTAGTTGTAGTTGTAGTTGTAGTTGTAGTTGGTCTGGGAGTAGCCGTCCCAGTAACAGCGATAAAATCATTGGCATCAATCAGCGCCGACGGAGTGTCTATCAAAATTGCTAAAAGCTTACCGTCGATCGTAATTACTGTATCTCTCCGGTTTGCACCGTTGCCTTGACTAACTACCAAGTTACCAAAAGATAAATTACTTGGCAGTCCAAAGAAATCCTCCGCCTCATTGTAATCAGTAATTAAAGCCACACTGCCGGGGCCGGCTCCCAATCCAAAGATATCGCTACCGCTGCCGCCCGTCAGAGTATCCGAACCCTCACCTCCGATCAGAGAATCATTGCCCTCTGCCCCAAATAAATTGTCATTGCCGAAACTGCCCAAAATTGTATCGTCACCGAGACCTCCGGCCAACGAGTCATCGCCAAAGCCGCCGTCTAGAACATCATTACCTTTGCCGCCAAACAGAAAGTCATTACCTTCATCTCCCAGTACCGAGTCATCACCTTCATCACCGCGAATCGTATCGGAACCGCTGCCGCCGAAAGCTGTATCGTCAGCCTTTCCACCGAATATTTGGTCGTTGCCGCCGTCTCCGAAGATCGAATCAGCGCCGGCATTGCCGTACAAAGTGTCGTCGCCGTCTTCCCCTTTCAAGTAGTCGTTGCCGTCACCGCCAAACAGTTGATCTCTGCCACTACCGCCGTTGAGAGAATCTTTCCCGGCATCCCCGTAGAGAAAGTCATCATCACCATTCCCGAACACAGAATCATCGCCGTCACCCCCTCTGAGAGTGTCGTTGCCAGTACCGCCAGCAATGATATCAAAACCTGCGTTGCCGCGAATCAAGTCGTCCCCTGCGTCTCCCAAAATGCTGTCTATCCCGTCGTTGCCGTCGAGGGTATCGTTGCCCAAACCGCCACGAATCGAGTCGTCACCGTTCCCGCCGGAAGCAAAATCGCGGCCTTGGTTGCCAATCAGTTCATCATTTCCTTCACCCCCAAACAGCGAATCCGATCCGTCGCCTCCAAGAAGCAGGTCTTTGCCGGCGTCGCCCTCTATGGTGTCATCGCCTGGACCGCCTGAGAGCGTATCATCGCCATCTAAGCCACGAATTCGATCGCCCTGCGGGGTTCCTAGAATAAAGTCGTTGCCGTCTGTGCCGATCAGGTTTGCCATATGGAATACACCGCTCCTCTATCAAATAAATTGTTTGAAATTATGTTAATCGCCTTGGTGACAAGGGATTGCTGCTTGCCTAGGTTAGCATAATGGAGATTTTGGCAATCTGGCTTGCGGGGCGCGGTTCGATTTTGCGATCGGCCGTGCGAGTTGCCACAATCAAATTAGTTTGTAGTGAGGACTTTAGTCCTCTTCTGAATTTGAGGACTAAAGTCCTCACTACGAACAATCAAATTAGTTTGTAGTAAGGATTTTAGTCCTCTTCTAAATTTCAGGACTAAAGTCCTAACT
>JAUBOH010000341.1:0-7306 GCA_036700145.1 Microcoleus occultus BM001215366 | reverse complement strand
AACCCCAGCATCCGTTTGGTTTCTGAGTTGTGAGCCGTTGTTAGAGTCGATCGACCTGCGAAAGTACCTTGGGATTTGCTCTGGCTGTCAGAGTTGCGAGTTTCAGGGAGGGCATCGAATTGGTTTGTCTAGGATAAATCAGGCAATTGTCGGCGGAGAATCCGGTACCAGTGCTCGCCCTTGTCATGTTGATTGGATTCGATCTCTAGTCCGGCAATGCAAGCAGTCCGAAACTGCGGTATTTGTGAAGCAATTGGGGTCTACACCCATAGAATCCAATCCTTATATTGCTGGAATTGCAGAATCTCGTCGAGTAATCAGGCTTAAAGACCGCAAAGGTGGCAATATTGACGAGTTTCCCGAAGATTTAAAAGTACGGGAATTTCCAAGTGCTTCGCAGTAAAAGTTCACATTCAGGAGAGAATCATGTACTCACTAAAACATTTGAAAAGTTTACCTACTTTATCGATCGGACAAACTGACGATTTGAAAATCGAAACCCCAACTAAAAGGATTTGGCTCTCTCGGTGCACAATCGAAGACGGCGAACCCTACAACAATCGAGTAAGTGTTGAAAACTTTGTCAATGGTTCTTGGATTGTAACTGAATCTTACGAAGCCAAGTAATTTTTATTTGATGCCCAAAAGCTCCAGGGATTCATTTCTCTGGGGCTTTTTTAAAGCAAAAAACATTAAGTAAACAAGTATTTTCAAGTAAAATTAGGGTAAATAACACAAGCATTAAAATGAAACTAATAACTCTCGATCCAAGCAATCTAAGTCGCAACAAAACTCTGAAAGCATTTGAGAAAGTCAACAAAGATTTGCTCAAACAAATCAGGGACGATCGCACCTACAAAATGCCTCCCAACTACATCAACTGGCAAATTTTGAGCGGAATTGCTGCACTAGCTCTATCTACCTGCGAGCCAGATTACGCTAGAGCCGATGTGTCCGCATTTGTTCACAGCTACCGTACCGCATTATGGTTTGCAAAAAATGCACCAATCTATTGCCTGACTCCTGAAATAATTGAGGCATTCGATCGAACTGATGCTTTGCACAAACCCGGCATTCTTGCAGGCTGGCAGCCATCACTGCCTACTTTTCTGCTCGCGATACCCAAAGGATTAATATACACACCAGATAGTGGAGAAATCGATTATCTGACAGTTTCTTGCAGCGATTCTGAACAGCCTGAATGGAACAAAGGCAGATGGAAAAACATTGAAATTGAGCCATTCAATCTCAAACACAGTTTGTATTTTCAGATTTGCACAGTAGACAGCAACGAAACTGTGTGGACTTCTGGGACTGCGGTTGACTCTGATGGAGCTCTAATTTATGACGAAACCAGCAGCATCGGTAAAAATGCACTTTCCGTTACAGATAAAGAATTTATACAGCGCATCAGAAACTTAGTTATCAATATTTTGCTAGCTTTGAAATTTTCACCATCAACCACTACTGATGTCGCTAAAACTGAAACAGAAACTAAGAATAAAGGGTTTGCGATTACTCAGCCTTCTCCTAACACCAAATATCCCCGCTGGATAGGGAAAAACTACCAACCCAAATCAACTTCAAATTCAAGTTCTGGCACTCACTTATCTCCGTGTATTCACTGGCGACGGGGACATTGGCGAGTGCTAGAATCAGGTGAAGGGAAGCGATGGAAAGAAGCCAAAAGGCTTTGGATTGAGCCAGTTTTAGTCAATTTTTGAGCTATTGATTAATCCTAAAATATTTACTAAAATAGAATTATTTAAGGATTAATCAATGCTAATAGCTGGCAACGGATATTCAGTTTTATCGAAATTTGTGTTTGACGGGGATACTCTAAATCTCAACTTTCAAGGGGAACAATTTCTCGCCCGGTTGCAGTGGATTGACACGCCAGAAACAAGAAAGCCCTCTATTCACACAAACACAGACCCGAGAATCCAAGCTCATTGGAATTGGGCAGAACGAGCCAAAACTGCATTAATGAATCTGGTTTATCAGAAGCCGCTAATTTGCATTCCGATCGAGAAAGACCGATTCGATCGATGGATAGTTGACCTTTACCTCAACAACAAAATCTCACCAGCAAATAGCGTACAAATCGCCCTCTGTAGAGCCGGAATGGCGGTTAGTTACTTGCCACATAACCGCTACTCTTACACCAGCAGAGAACTGGCAGTAATGCGGGGAATTATCACCGAAACCGCCAATGCTAACCGTAAAAAAGTCGGCATCTGGTCGGAGCCAAATTTTATCCTACCCCACGAATTCAAAAAGTTAAACCTATCCTTATCCTGAAAAACAATGACTTTAATTAAAAAGATAATCAGCTACATGGAAGCCGAAAACTACGAAATCTTTCGGAAATCTGGAGAGAAAAACATAATTTATATCGAAGGAGCCGATAAAAACGGAACCATCAACTCGGATAAATCCAATCATTTCAACGATTTAAGACTCGTATTCGCTTTTAACCATCGTGACGACGCAGTAATCGAAGGTGCTTGGGAGGGGACAACCGAACCGGGCTATTGGTACACTGACAATCCTATGAACCCAGACGGTGCCGCTAGAATTGCCTTCGGTCAATATCGATCGTGGCAAATCGGCATTCACGGCTACTCCGACCCGCACGAAGCTCTTGTCCAAGTCGGGCCGGTTAAGGTGCACCGCGACTACAACCGGGACATGGTGAGGACTGGAGATGCGATCGACGAAGGTTACTTTGGCATCAATCAACACTGGGGGCATGATCACCCAGTAGACGACATTCACACCGCATCGGCCGGCTGTCTGGTCGGACGAACCCGCAGCGGACACCGTACCTTTATGGAATTGGTCAGGTCCGATCGGCGCTATGTTTCTCGTTCAGATTTCATATTTACCACAGCCATAATTCCTGGTAACAAATTATGAAACAAGAAATTTTAGAATGGGCTGTTGCTGCGATCGCAATTATTGGCGCAGTTTCCAGCTTTACATTTTGGCTGGCATCACGCCAAATTAAAGATGATTTATTTCATAAAATCGATAAAATATCTGATAATCTGCGAGGAAGATTGGAGACAGATTTCATCAAAAATACGAATCGGCTTTTGAGATGGCAGGATAAGAATCAGTTAAAAAATGCCACTCTAGAAGCGAGGCTGAGACGAATTGAAAAAGCTTTATCCCTTGATGATGAATTTATGAAAGCGATCGACAGCTTGCCAGAAAATACGGATTTGCCATGATTAAATTAACTCAAAATCAATTAGACTGGCTGGCGACTTTTTTGGGAACAGTTGCCGGAATCGCCGAGCTTTTGATAGCCACCAAACGACTCAGCAATGAAGATGGACAATTTATTGCCGGCTTAGCTCTGATAGCCCTTGGCATTGTCAGCAATAAAAAACCATCTCGGAATTAACGTTTGGGGACAGACCGACTTCTACCAGAAAACTTGAAGATTTTAGTTAAGATTTATTGCGCTCATAGAATATGCTGGATTTATGAGCAAGGAAACTGGTAAAAAATGTAAAAGTAGAGATGGGCGCGATGGCTACGCCCCGGCTGGCGCCTACGGCTCACTTTTGAGGTGGGTGGTTTGCGCTCCGGGCGTACCGCCCCGCAAGCTACGATTGCGAGCTCAGGCGATTAAATCGAGGCGAACGAACCAAATCAGTCGTTGGCGTCGTTCGCCTCGATTTAATCGTCCGCATGGCCGTGTTGAAATGGCTTGCCGATCAAGAGTCTCAGAATTCTGAGATTTCTCAGAAAATCGATAAAAATGATATATCAATAAATGACAATGGCTAAAAAGCATATGCAGTAACTATTACAGATAAACCAATTCAACCTTGACATCGTAGGGGTCACTGGTTCGAGTCCAGTTGTGTCCATGAATTTGAATCATTTATAAATCAAGGGTTTTAGGTTTCCCATCTCACTAAGAGTTCTATCTTTCGCTCAGTTCTACACGAACGGTGACAGAATAAGTCAAGGTCAGACATTCTGTAAAATAGGGGGAAAAATCAAATGGCTTACAGTGATTTTACTTTAGAAAAAGTACAGAAAGCTTTTGACTTAACTATTTCAGAAGACTTGGATCTTTTTGCCAACGTTCCTCAGTTAGAACCTAGTATTTCACTCACTGAATTTTTAGGAGATCATGCACAACTGGCATTAAAGATTAACACAGAAAAAGCGCGATCGGAAATGATTATTGCGCCGATTTTGCTGGATTTCCGAAAACAGGCTTTATCGAAAATAAGCTTGTTTTCGGGAGTTGATTTTAATGTAGATTCTGAACGGGGATTAAATGGAACCTGTGACTATATTATTAGTAATTCTACCGAACAATTATTTGTTAAATCTCCGGTCATTATTCTGGTAGAAGCTAAAAAGGAAAATATTGTAGGGGGGCTAGGTCAATGCACTTCAGAAATGTTAGCTGCTCAACTTTTTAACGAACGGGAGGGGAATAAAATTCCAGTTATTTTAGGAGTAGTTACCTCTGGAAATATTTGGAAGTTTTTACAGTTAGAAGAAAAGCAACTGAGAGTTGACGTGACAGAGTATTATCTGAAAGATGTCAATAAAATATTAGGCATTTTTGCAGACGGAGTAAAATAAATCTCATAATTTTAAGCATCTGGCCAAGTTAAACATCGAAAAAAACTTGATCGATCGCACTCGTATCCCCTTAAAATAAATAATTGTCCAAGCGTGCCTTGGATATTAGAGCCTCCTAAGTGTATTTGAAATAATGAGAAAGATTACTCTCCCTCAGTTAGAACGCCATCTGTTTGCTGCGGCTGACATCCTGCGCGGCAAGATGGACGCTTCTGATTACAAGGAGTATATCTTCGGGATGCTGTTCCTCAAGCGCTGTTCGGATGTATTTGAGGAACGGCGCGAACAGATTATCCAGGAAAATTTGGCGAAGGGGCGCACTCTCGCAGAAGCAGAACAACGGGCCCAAGCGCCGACTTATTATGCTGAGACTTTTTTTGTGCCCGATCGCGCGCGGTGGGCTTATATTGAAAAAGAGCTACACAGCGACATTGGCAATGGTTTAAACAAAGCTTTGGGAGCCATCGAAACTGAAAACCAGATTCTGGAAGGGGTTGTCAGTCATATTGATTTTAACCGGACGGTGGGTAAAACTAGGGTTCCCGACCAGAAATTGCGCGATTTGATTCGACATTTCAGCAAGTATCGTTTGCGAAATGAAGATTTTGAATTTCCTGATTTGTTGGGTGCGGCTTACGAGTATTTGATCCGGCATTTTGCTGATTCGGCGGGGAAGAAAGGGGGCGAATTTTACACGCCTCGGGAAGTGGCTCGGTTGATGGTGCGGTTGCTCAAACCGACGGCAGGAATGCGGATTTATGACCCTTGTGTGGGTTCGGGAGGAATGCTGATCCTCTCTAGAGAATATGTCGAGGAACATCGGGGAAATTCTAAAAATCTCAGCCTCTGCGGGCAGGAAGCAAATGGAGGGGTTTGGGCGATTTGCAAGATGAATATGATTCTGCATGGGATTGCTGACGCACGTATCGAAAATGATGATACTCTTGCCAATCCATCGCATTTGGAAGGTGGGGAATTGATGCGTTTCGATCGCGTAATTAGCAATCCTCCCTTTAGCCAGAATTATACCAGGAAGGGGCTGAAGTTTGAGGAGCGGTTCCGCTATGGCTTCTGTCCAGAAAGCGGCAAGAAAGCTGATTTAATGTTTGTCCAGCACATGATTTCTGTGCTGCGCCCTCAAGGGATGATGGCGACGGTGATGCCTCACGGGGTTTTGTTTCGGGGTGGGGCTGAGAAGGAGATTCGCCGGGGGTTTATTGAGGATGATTTGTTAGAAGCGGCGATCGGGTTGCCGTCTGGTTTGTTTTACAATACTGGGATTCCAGCTTGTATTTTGGTGGTGCGAGCAAAGGGCGCAAAACCTGCGGAGCGTCGCGGTAAGGTACTGTTTATTAATGCGGATGCCGAATATCAGACGGGAAGGGCGCAGAATTATCTCAGGCCAGAACATATTGAAAAGATTGCTTCAACTTTTGCAGCTTTTATAGATGTACCAGGTTATGCAGCCGTTGTCACTCGTGCAGAATTAGAGGCGAATGACTATAACTGCAATATTCGCCGCTATGCTGATAACGCTCCACCGCCCGAACCCCATGATGTGAGAGCGCATTTGTTGGGAGGAATTCCGAAAGCTGAGGTAGCAGCAAAGCAGGACATTTTTATGGCGCACGGCTTTGATGTGAAGGCGGTTTTTTCGCAACGGGATGCGAATTATTTTGATTTGGTATCAAAGTTAGAGGAACGCAGTCAAATTAAACCTTTTTTGGAGTCTCATTTAGGGATGATCGAGCAGGAAAAAAAGCTGCAAGAGGCATTTGTTAACTGGTGGGAAAAGCACGAATACCGATTGTTAAAGTTGCCAGAAACCAAAGATGTGATGGAAATTCGGGCTGAGTTTCTGGCGTCTTTTCGGGAAGCGTTGCGTCCGATTAAAATTTTGGAGCCTTACCAAGTGGCGGGGACAATGGCTAACTGGCTGGATGGACATCGGGATGATTTAGAGACTGCTGCTGCTCAAAATTTTCAGGGTTTAGTAGAAAATAAGATAGCAGCAAAAGCTGAAATTCTGCGGCAAGAAATGATTCAGGAACAGATGCTGCTGTTGTTGGATGAATTTCAGGTGAGTGGGGTGATTGCGAGTTGGTGGAATGAAACTCAGTACGATCTCAAAACTTTGGCTGCTCAGGATTTTGACGGTTTGATAGAGGGTTGGGTAGGAACAATTCGAGCAGATTTAGATAGTGATGAGGGTAAAAATAGAAATAGTTCTGATGCTTTGAGTCATAAATTGGTAGTGCGGTTATTACCGGATTATTTGCTGGAGTTGGCGGAAGTTGAAGCTAAGAAAGCTGAACTGGAAAGCCAACTTTCAGCTACTAAAAAGTCTGATGAGGAAAGTGAGGAAATTGAAGAGGAGGATGAGGAACAATTGAGCGAGGCTGAGATTAAAAAACTCAAGCAAGAATTGATGCAGGTTAGGAAGAAGATTGCTAAGCTGAAAGATGATTTAGTGAAGCGGTTGGAATCGGCTCGTGCTGAGTTGGCGATGGAGCAATGTCAGCAGTTGGTGTTGGCGATTGCTAGGGAGGATTTGGAGGCTCAATTGAATCGTTATGTGACGGCGCACCGTCAGCAAGTCATAAGTGCGATCGAGAATTGGTGGGATAAGTATCGGGTGACGTTGCGGGAGATTGAAGCAAAACGGGATGTGGCCGCAAAGGAGTTAGAT
>JAUBOH010000340.1:0-7312 GCA_036700145.1 Microcoleus occultus BM001215366 | reverse complement strand
TACTGCGGATCGAAACAATCATCAATTTCCTTGTTCGTCATCTTAGCTGTTACCCGAGCGTCCTTAGCAATCAAATTGTAGAAATTGCCTTCAGATTTATTCCAAGCTTCGTGAGCGCAAGATTGCACAATTGTATACGCTTCTTCGCGACTCGTGCCTTTTTCTACTAAAGCTAACATCACGCGCTGGCTGAAGATGACTCCGCCGTAAAGGTTCATGTTTCGCTTCATGTTTTCGGGATAGACTAGCAGGTGTTTTACTAAGTCTGTGGTTTCTACTAACATGAAGTGGGTGACAGTGGAACTGTCGGGCAAAATCATCCGTTCTACGGAACTGTGAGAAATGTCTCTTTCGTGCCAAAGCGCCACGTTTTCTAAGGCTGCGACGGCGTTGGCGCGGACAATTCTTGCCATTCCGGTGAGTCTTTCCGATCGAATGGGGTTGCGTTTGTGGGGCATGGCGGATGAGCCTTTTTGCCCTTTGGAAAAGAACTCTTCAACTTCGAGAACATCGGTGCGTTGCAGGTTGCGAATTTCGACTGCAAAACGCTCGATCGATGCGGCTAAAAGTGCTAAGGTTTGGACGTATTCGGCGTGTCGATCGCGCGAAATAACTTGAGTCGATGCGGTATCCGGTTCGAGTCCCAGGTTTTGACAGGCGATCGCTTCAATTCGCGGATCGATATTAGCATAGGTTCCGACTGCACCGGAGATTTTGCCGACTGCAATGGACGATCGCAAATTCACCAATCGGGCGCGGTTGCGAAAGACTTCTGCCAGCCATCCTGCTAGTTTAAAGCCAAAGGTGATGGGTTCGGCGTGAATTCCGTGCGATCGGCCAACCATCACAGTATTGCGGTGTTGTTGCGCCTGATAGCGAATAGCTTGACTCAATTCTTCGACACGTTCTAACAAGATATTGACGCTGGCGACTAATTGCAGCGCCAAAGCAGTATCGAGCACATCGGAACTGGTTAAGCCGAGGTGAATGTAGCGGCCGGCATCGCCTACATATTCATTGACATTTGTCAAGAAGGCGATCATGTCGTGGCGGACTTCGGCTTCAATTTCGAGGACTCGTTTCGGGTCAAAATTAGCCTTAGCTTTGATTTCTTCGACTGCGGCGGCGGGGATGTAGCCGAGTTCGGCTTGAGCTTCGCAGACAGCAATTTCTACTTGTAGCCAGGTTTTGAGTTTGGCGGTATCAGTCCAGATGTTGCCCATTTCGGGCAGAGTGTAGCGGTCTATCACGGTGGGAGTTGGGGAATGCGATCTCACCATTGTACATCTGTGTGGGGATACAAGAGTCACAGGACTTACACATGGGCCCAGAAACCGGGTTTTCTACTAAAATACTTTGTTGTAGCCCGCAGATTTGGTAAAAACCCGGTTTCTCAAATCAACTCGGTTTTTGTCGTTTGGGCGATCGGCTACAATATCCTAAACCTCCTTAGCTGGCATCACTCATGCCTAAAAAGATCCGAGAATTGAAAAGCCTATTACTAAAAGCAGGCTTTACTTACAGACAGGGAAAGGGTAGTCACACTGTATGGGAACACCCTTTATTACCTGAGAAAATTACGCTGTCAGGTAATGATGGGGATGATGCACCAAATTATCACGAAAAAAGAGTAATTTCTGATTTACAGAAACTGAAGGAGATAGAAGAATGAATAGCCATTATAGTCTCATCATCCAGTGGTCAGAAGAAGATCGACTTTTTGTTGTCAGCTTGCCTGAGTTTACCGATGTCATGCAGCCTTGCACTCACGGACACACTTACGAAGAAGCGGCCAAACACGGACAAGAATTGTTAGAAACATTGATTGAACTCTATCAAGAAGATGGCAAACCTCTACCAGAACCTCAGACCTTGGGGAAACGATTACAGATAGCGTAAGATGAAACAATTGAGGCAAATTGGCCAAATCGAAGCAGAGGAGAAAGTATGAGTTGGATCGGTGATAATATTCGTCGCTGGTTGCGATAAGTTTTGGGGAGAGATCGCTAGCCAAATCAAGACGTGCGTATCCAGCAAAATATTCATGCTTCACCCAACCAAAACGCATCAGGAAGTGGCTCGTTAAAATCCTCACTCATCCAGCCCATCCCTTGATGCACACCCAAAACTCGTTGTTGCCCAGGAGGAGGTGCAGCTTCAACTGAAGTGTTTTCGGGGATCGATCGCATCTGTCGTTCCAGCAAAAACTCTGCAAAAGTTAACAGAAGCTGCTGATTTTCCGGGAGTAAGTGCTGTAACTTGCCTAGCAACTCTTCCAAAAGTTCGATCGTTTGAGAAGTCATCTTTTTCCCCTCAATGTTGGCGATAGTCTCATTTTATCGGAATGTATACTGTTTCATTTTAACTGAGCGATCGCACCATTGTACATCTGTGTGGTACCGGTCTTGAGTCGGGATGGAGAATTTGGGGCGATCGAACGTCAAATTTCCGACTCCCCAACCACCGGACAAGACTGCCTTGAATCTTTATTCTAAATTATAATATTTGTCAAGCTCAACCTTGTACAAAATTTGCTATAATGAAAGGGTAAACTTTAAAAATCTACTAAGGTCATTCGTTATGAGTAATTATCGCAATAATCTATATGGAAAGACTCGCCTTGAAGTTAAAAATATTAGGTCAGAAGTATACTGCGTGGTTTCCTATACACCCCGAATAATAGCAGGCTTCGTAAAGCCTGATGGAAATTATCCTACACCAGTTGTAACTAACTCTGAGAAATATAACACCCCAGACTACTCAACAGCAGATGAAGCCATTGCTCATGCAAAGGGATGGGTGGATTGTATGGAGCATTATTACTCTTGTAACCAGACTGATCCAGACGGAAATGAAGATTCCTACAAAAATGCTTATGAAAAGGATTCATTAACGCATAAATCTTCTCCTGATTACAAAGATGCTTTATCAATTAATTCTGCTGAGGCATTGGATCTAGCCTATCAAACAGGCTGGGAAAATAAGTTATCCGAATTAAAAAATATTGATGGAGATGTAGGGAATTAAGCCGAAAGGGAATGTATAGATCCTAAATGGGATTTATACATTCCCAGCCTTTTAAGTATCATTTGTCATAGCAGAATCCTCAATATTGGTCTCTTTGTCCACTGTAGTGGATATTGACACAATGCTGAGTTATAATTAATGTCAGCGATCGCACTGAGATTTTATTGAGGTTAACTATGAACGTCGATAGCCAAGATACTGAACAACTAAACCAGAAGCATCTTGAAGTTTTGTATTGTATTTGTAAAGCGACTGAGCGCAATATATCTGAGGAAAATATTTCTCTTCGTGATATTGCTAAGTCTCTAAATTTATCGGAAAGTAAAATTATAATTATTTCAAAATACTTATACGCGCAGGATTTAATAAAAATATATAACCCATTGTTTGACCTGGATGAGATTGATTATTGCCGTGTTTCGATTACACCTAAAGGAATAGCTGAAGTAAAGAATCAGGTAACTCAAAATGAGATAGATCTCACTGAGCATTTATTGAGTTCAACTATGAACCTCGTTGAAGAACAACAAAAAAAACGTTTTCAAATTCTATGTTGTATTTATAAATCTACTGGAGCTAACACAGGAAAACATATTAATCTTAGTGATATTACTAACGATACACATTTATCTGAAAGTGAGGTTTTAAGTATCGCAACCTACTTACTTGAAGAGAAAGGTTTTATAGCTTGTGATAGCTTGTTTGGTCTGGATTATAATGTGGGTCCTGTTTGGATTACAACTAAAGGAATATCTGAAATCGAAAGTACAAAGGAACCTAATAACCACGCGAATAAAAATTCAACTAGGCCACCCAATGATCCTTTTATTAATGAAGACAGACTACAGGAACTTAAAGACATTTCATCACAACAATCAAAATTTAATTGTTTAAAACTTATAAAATTATGTGAAGAATTAAATAGTAACTATTCTAATGAAAATTATTATGCGACTGCCATGCTTACTCGTGCAATCATGGATCATGTCCCTCCTATATTTGGTAAAAATAACTTCACTGAAGTAGCAAATAATTATAGCGGTGGGGTCTCTTTCAAAAAACTTATGAAGAACCTAAATGATTTCCAAAAAAACATAAGCGATGGTATTCTGCATGAACACATTGGAAATACCGAATCTCTCCTTCACGCAACTGATGTCAACAGCTCACAAGCTATAGGGCAACTGCTGGGAGAAATAGTAAAAATACTCAAGAAAGAAACTGTAAAACAACGAAACACTTGAGGCACTAAGAAAAATCGAAGCAGAGGAGACAGAACCATGAAATATACAGTTGTGATTCAATGGTCAGAAGAAGATCGATGTTTTGTCGTATTTTTACCTGAATTTGAAGATGTAATGCAGCCGGTAACTCACGGAGATTCTTATGAAGAAGCTATCTACAATGCGCGAGAGGTGCTAGAGTTGCTAATCGAAAGTTGTCAAGCTGAAGGTAAACCATTACCACCAATTAAGAAGCTAGAACGATTATTTCAGGCTGCATAAAATTGTTTTTTTCTTGATAAGGTGGTAAAGTGGTTAAAAAAGGGAAAAAATAGGGATAATCGCCATATATAATAGACTGTTAAATAATTATCTCAAGAAGCATTTTCCTACTTTGACAATTAATTAACGAATGGCGATTGAAACAAATAAAGAGCGCCAAATAACTCACCGAACACAAAACAAACACCAACTAAAAACCCTATGATTTCTCAAGCCTCCAACCCAAATGTCCAAGACCTGCAAAGACAGGTGATTGCCCTGTTACAAGAAGTTAGCACTCTGATGGGTCGCGCTAGCAAAGAACTTAAGTCTGAGGATAGCTCAGAAAACAAGTACCAGATATATCAACAGGAAATTGAAAAGGAGATTGGTAGAGTCACAGACCTAAAACTCAGGATGGCTATTGCCGCACCGATGAATGCTGGCAAGTCCAAAATTATTAATGCCATTATTGGTCAAGAACTCCTGCCAAGTTCTGCTACAGCGATGACAACACTGCCAACAGAGATTGTATTGAAAGAAAATGCAGCAGAGCCGATTCTAAAATTGAGTCCTCGAATTTGTGAAGCATTTAAGAAAGCATTGGATGCTATCAGGCTGAAAATTGAGCACCAAGGGATGGAAGAAGTTCTTAAGCATACTGGTGAATATCCGCATTTAGCAAGTTTACTCCAAGAAATCCACACTGATACAGATTTTGGGATTTCCGAAGAAATCTATGGCAGTAAGAATATTAACAAGATCCTGACAGAGTTGAATCATATTATCCGTCTTTGCAACATTTTGGCCGTATCCCAAGATCAAGATCCTCTCCAGTTGCTCAATGACAATGACATTCCATCTATCGAAACTCCTTTTTTCAGAACACAGCAAAATCAACAACTAGAGAAGCTAGGTAATCTTGTAATCGTTGATACGCCTGGGCCAAGTGAAGCCGGAGTCAGCGAAAAACTAGAAATTGTAGTTTCCAAGCAACTTAAGCGTAGCCAACTTGTGCTACTTGTTCTTAATTTCACTGAATTGAGGGCTGAAGCAGCCGAAAAGATTAAAGCAGAAGTTCACAAAGTTATTAGAAGAAGCAGTCAAGAAAATTTATATGTTTTAGTTAATAAAATCGATGAGCGTCGTCGAGGTGACATAAATACCGAAATGGTAAAACAATTTGTTGCTAATAACCTCGAACTGGCCAACACAGACCGCGTATTTGAAGTTTCTGCTAGGCAAGCATTCTGCGCTAAAGATTTTCTCCGTCAATCATCTCTCAGTAGTCAAGATATTAAAGATCCTGAAGCTGCCGAAGCATTAGCTAGAGAAGTTTGGCCTGTTGATTGGGAGGATGAACTGAAGGATGCAACTGTAGAGAAATTACAAAAGAAAGCGGTAAAACTTTGGGAAGCATCAAAGTTTGCATCTTTTCTGGAAGAAGCAATTAATGTAATTTTGCTACAAGTTGCCCCCCGCTGTATGGAGTTTGCATTGAATCATTGTCTTACTCATCTAAATGATTTATGTAATAATGCAAAAAATGACCTGACTTACATTAACAGTAATGCTGAAAAGCTCCAGCAAGCAATTGAGGATCTTAAGATAGAGCTTAATAGTCTAACTGCTTGCCGTCAGAATCTAGATGAAGAGGTTGCCGAAACAAAAAAGCAAATAAAGGAAACCGTAAACGCCAACCTAGAAAACCTCAAAAAAGACGTAAAAAACGAACTTGACACACTATTGAAAAATTATGTTTTAGATTCTGCTATAAAAGTATTTTCCAATTTGTGGAACGACATATCCAACATCTTTAATAGAGATCAGGATGAATTTGAATTTGATAGTAAGCAAGATGCCAAGCTATTCGCTGAGCAAATAGCAGCTTCGGCGAAGCAAATTATTGAACGTCAATTGGATGTCGCTTGTAAAGAGACGGATAAACAGACTGAAGGCAGGCTTCAAGAATTATCCAAGTTACTAGATAATGAAACTAAGCCTATTATTGAACGCGCTCAAGATCGGTTAAAAAGAGATTTTGATGTTATTTTTAAGCCAGATATACTCAAGCTAGTTAATATTTACATAGAAGTCAACACCCCTGATCTTGAATTCAGAGGATATGGGTTATCTGATTTACTGGCAGCATTGTTAGAAGAAGCATTTGGTAATTTGTTTGTGCAGTTTGGTGCTCGTTTAGTGGCAATGGTAGCTAACAGTCCAATACTGAGCACAATTTATGGTGCAGTTAGCACCGTTTTTGGTTGGTTCCGTGTGGACTTAGACAAATTTTTATATAAAGAAATATATAAAGTTAACATAATCCTTTTCAAGGGTGAAATAATTAAATTCTTTGACAATAAAGTCGAAGAAATTCAAGAACAATCTAACCGATTGATTGAGCAATCATTGGAGCAACAAATTAAAAGGTACTTTGAGGCTATAGACTCTCTTCTAGGTGATTATAGGAAGGATTTGGAGCAATCACTAAAAGCTCAAGCTTTACCTTTAGAAACCCTGAAAGAATTAAAGCAAGCGCTTGAATCATTTTCAGTAGGTAAGGATAAATTACAGGTGGATAAGTTGAAAGATAAGGCTAATGAACTTCTGAGTCAGACAAAACCATTAATAGAAAACCAAAAGTGAATCGCCGCCAAGGACTCACGGAATTAACTCAATTTCTTCAAGAGGAAGGATTTTACGAAGCAGGAATACACGATATAACTCAGGATTAAGGATGATGAACCATGAAAGACGATCGCATCAATATTTTTTACAGCAACGAAGATGAAGGCTAC
>JAUBOH010000339.1:0-7375 GCA_036700145.1 Microcoleus occultus BM001215366 | reverse complement strand
TAAACCCCCCCCTTTTTATGGGGGGGGGGGGGGGGGGAAGCTCTAAATTCTCAGTAGTAACTCGCGTTTTAATTGGTACAGCTTTGTGGTGCGCCTTAGAAGGTATTTGGAGTACAGGCTCGCTGTGGTGGACATCCCTATCTTATACGCAAAGCCCGCACAATTTAGCAATCTTGCACCTCGGACAACTCTCCGGGCCCAGCGCTGTTACCGCCGCAATTGTAGCAGTAAATGGCTTAATTGCCGAAGCTTGGATCGAAGGAAGAAGGAAGAAGGAAGAAGGAAGAAGGAAGAAGGAAGAAGGAAGAAACAACAATTGCATTTCGTATATTTTGCCTGCGAGTTTGTGTTTAATTTTGCATATTGCAGGCTGGAGTTTGTACGATCGCCCCTTAATGCAAGAGGCGGGAACATCATTAAAAATAGGGATTATTCAAGGCAATATTCCTAACGATATTAAATTTGACTCAGGGGGCTGGCTGCGCGCTTTGGAAGGTTACACGGCTGGATACAAACAGTTAGCAGACAGGAAAGTCGATGCTGTGTTACTTCCAGAGACGGCTTTGCCTTTTATCTGGACAAACGAGTATCAGCGTTCTACTCTTTCTTTTTACCAAGCGATTCTGGAACGCGGTGTTCTGGCTTGGGTTGGAGGATTCGGGCAGGAAGGGGATAGCATGACTAATAGCTTATTGGCGATCGACAAAACAGGAAAAATCATCAGCCGCTACGATAAACTAAAGCTAGTGCCTTTGGGCGAATATATTCCATTTTATGAAATTTTGGGCGGGATTATCAATCGACTTTCTCCCTTAGATGCTCATTTAGTACCTGGCAACTCTAAACAATTGTTTGATACGCCCTTTGGCCGCGCTATTGTCGGAATTTGTTACGATTCTGCCTTTGCTGAAATTTTCCGATATCAGGCGGCGAATGGAGGCGAATTTATGCTCACAACGTCCAACAATGCCCATTACAAACCGCCGATGCTGGCTCAACATCACGCTCTCGATGTGATGCGAGCAATTGAGACAGATAGATGGGCGGTTATCGCAACTAATACAGGTTATTCTGCCTTTGTCAATCCTCATGGCGAAACGGTGTGGAAGTCGGGCATTAATACCTATGAAGTCCGAGATGCTACTATTTATCGGCGGCAAACTCGGACTTTGTACGTGCAGCGGGGAGATTGGCTGACACCTTTATTGTTGGGATTAGCTGGATTAATGCGGTTGATTGTTAGAAATTAACGTTAGTTAAGAGTTTTCTGGTGGGGCGGGGGCGGGTTTATTGAATCTGTTTGCACTGTGAGGATTATTCGTGAACCCGCCCCTACTGTTCACTAATGACTAATAACTAATGACTGATGACTCTATTTATCTTTCACGCGTTCGTGAACGCTAGGAGATAAAGTAATTAAATCGTCAATATTGCGCTGCATGGCAGCACAAATATTGTCCAAAGGCAAATCATTGGCATCGTGTCCGAAGGGATTTTCTATTTCAATGCCGATTTCTTCGATGCCGAACAAAGTAAAACTAATTAAAGCCACCACTGGGCCGGTTCCCCAAGTCAAATCGTTTACCATTTGAAATGGCAGTGCCAAACAGTAAAGTAACAATAGCTGTTTCAGGTGAATCGCGTAAGCCAAAGGGATAGGCGTTTTCAAAATCCGCTCGCAGCCGCCTAATGTATCAATCATAGAGTTAAGCAACTGATTCATAGCAGTTAACTGATAGACATCGAGGCAGTTGCGCTCGTACTGCTCGTGCAAATAATCCTGAATCCAAAAGGCAATTTCTAGCGGCGGATTGTTCATCGGCTTGAGCTTTTGGTACTGGGATGCAGACATTAACGGCTCTAGTTCAGAATTTACTGCTTCTTGCCGCAAGTGCAATTTCATCGCGACTGCAAAGGCAGGTAACAGGCGTAGGGCTGACTTTTTTAGTACGATGTCCTGCGGGTCTTTTTCGTCAATTGCTACCAAGATTTGGCGCGCCAAATTGCGGACGTTGTTGATTAAAGTGCCCCAAAATTTCCGACCTTCCCAAAATCGCTCGTAGGCTGTATTTGTCCGAAAAACCAACAGTAAACCCAGGACAATACTGGGTACAATACTCGACAAAATTGGTAAGGAAACCGGCCACTTAAAAAAGTGCAGCAGGGAAATAAGAACTCCAAAGCCGCCGCACAGTAAGACGCGGGGCAAAATTGAGGGAATGACAGATCCCCGAACCTGTAATGCAATTTTAAACCAAGCCGGTCGATCGCCACTCATGCAAGTCTCCTCATAAAATTGAATTAGCCTTCTGCGCCCTAAGTCGATTGAAGAATTGAAGAATTGACTCCACAGATAAATCTGGGGGTTGGGACTTTGGTCTAAAATTTTTTGCTCTCCACGACTGCTGTCGGGGGCTTGTAGCCGTATTTGCATACGGTGAGAGCTTCCGAAAAAACCTTTCCTACAAACAACCTTCGGATTTTACCGAAAAAACTGATCTTTAGGATCTCAAATCTCAAATCTAAAATTGATTGACTGATGCACTTAATTCGGTAAGATTAATCGTGTATCTTTAAACCTCAGCTTCCGTGCAAGAGCTACCGACATCTGTGCCCCCACATTCTCACCGATTACCGAACCAACGGTGGCAAATTTATGCGCCTCAACCACAGCAAGCCGAACAGTTTGCCGCCGAAATCGGTTTGTCGTCCTTATTGGCACAGGTGCTGATTAATCGCGGCATCGATTCTGTTAAAGAAGTGCAAGGATTTATCGAACCGGAATCTCTGGTTTTGCCCGCACCAATGGATGAGTTCCCCGATTTGGCTGCGAGTGTCAAATTGTTGCGGGAGGCGATTTCGGGAGGACACAAAATTGCGATTTGCGGCGACTACGATGCCGACGGGATGACGAGCACGGCTTTGTTGCTGCGAGCTCTCAGGGCTCTGGGGGCGAATGTGGATTATGCTATTCCCAGTCGGATGCGGGAAGGTTACGGGATTAACGATCGCATTGTAGAAGAATTTCACTCCGAAGGTGTGGCTCTCATTCTGACGGTTGACAACGGAATTGCAGCTTATGGCCCGGTGGCGAGAGCGCGAGAACTCGGTGTCAAAGTTATTATTACAGACCACCACGACTTGCCGCCCAAACTGCCGCCGGCCGATGCTATTCTCAACCCGAAATTAATTGCAGAATCTTCACCTTATCGCGGTTTGGCTGGGGTAGGTGTTGCTTATGTTTTGGCGATTACTTTGGCGATTGATATGCAGAAAGTGGGCGGGTTGGTGAATCCGCTGCTGGAGTTATTTACGTTGGGAACTATTGCGGATTTAGCGCCTTTGACTGGAGTTAACCGCCGCTGGGTAAAGCGGGGTTTGCGCCTGTTGCCTCATTCGCAATTAGCTGGCGTTCAGGCTTTGATTCAGGTAGCAGGAGTGCAGCCACAAAGTGCGGAAAGTCCCTTGATTCAAAAATCACAACTCAAGGGCGGGCACGGGGGCACCGCCCCTACAGCGAAAAATTCGTTAAAGCCGGAAGATATTGGTTTTCGGCTGGGGCCTCGGATTAATGCTGTGGGACGGCTGGCTGATCCTCAAATTGTGATCGAGTTGCTGACAACGGACGATCGCGAATTAGCACTGAAAAATGCAATGCAGTGCGAACAAATCAATCAGCGCAGGCAAGAATTGTGCCAAGAAATCGAGCAGGAAGCCATCGCTTGGTGCGAGAAAAGTGCGATCGACTTGCAGCAAGAACGGGTTTTAGTTGTGGTACAGCCCGGCTGGCACCACGGGGTGATTGGGATTGTGGCTTCTCGGTTGGTGGAACGCTACGGCGTACCCGTGTTTATCGGTACTTTTGAGGATGAGGCGGGCGACGGCGCGACGGCGCATCACATTGTGCGGGGTTCGGCGAGGGGAATTCCTGAGTTTAATGTATTTGACGGGCTGAATTTTTGCGCGGATTTATTGACTAAATTTGGCGGACACAAAGCGGCGGGCGGTTTTTCGATGCCGGCCCAGAATGTTGAACAATTCCGCAATCAGTTGTCAATTTTTGCCAATCAATGTTTGCAGCCGGAACACCTAAAACCGCTGGTTTCAGTGGATGTGCGAGCGGATTTGGCTGAAATCAATCTCGACCTTTACCGACAAATTGATGCTCTGGAACCTTGCGGGATTGAAAATAAGTCTCCTGTATTTTGGACTGCTGATGTTTGTATAACTGAACAAAAAATTGTTGGGAAAGGAGGTCATGTTAAACTAACTGCAACTCAAGATGGAGAAGTATCCGCTAGTGTGAAGGGAATTGCTTGGCGTTGGGGGGAATATTTTCCTTTGCCTCGGCGAGTTGATATTGCTTACCGATTGCGGGAAAATAGTTTTAATGGCAAGACATCGGTTGAGTTAGAATTGTTGGGAGTGCGACTACCGGCAAGTGTTGCTAGTTCGAGGCCGCCGATGTTTGGAAAAGTGGAGTTTGATTATTGCGATCGCGCTTATTCTTGCAGTCTATCTCCCGCAGGGTCGATCGAGGAATTGAGAATTCGCAACTCTCAGGGGCAAGTTCTGGTTGTTGCGCCCGGACAAAACATCGGTTTGTTAGGCAACTCCCGCAAGGATGCTAGGGAAGTCGATGTATCTCTACCTTTTTTCGAGAATTTGATTCAAACTGCTAAACACGCTCTCGGTATTTGATAGCAAAGCCAGTGCAGCAGGGAAAATTAGGCAAGATTGGCGATCGAGCGTTTGGAATTTTGGATAACTTAAAACTCAAAACTCCCAACTCTCGATCGCCGCAAGGAGCGTGTTATAATTACAAATCGCCGCCTTTAGCTGCCAGCAAAAAAATCACGATCGGGCCCGAAAGCACGACTGCTGCGAGTAAAGCTACCTGAATAATGAGTTGGTAGTTGACACCGCCCAGGCCGCTGAAAAGATCCGTTATAAAGTCCATGTGTCCTCCTGACTGTAGTGATTAAGTCTAGATTGTTGAATTAGAAAATCCGCTTCTGATTTTACCGGGGGAACGACCCTATTTTTTAAGGAAGTTTACAAAATTCAACAAAATGTAAAAAACGATCGACCTCCGAGTGACAGGGAACCGGGGACTCGATGCCTCTTCCGGGAAAGTGTTCCGAATCTCAAATCTCAAATCTCAAATCGAACGAACTATGGCGAATTGGCGTTGCGTAAAGCAGTGCGGTGCTTGTTGTTACCTAGATCCAACAGAACGCCCTGACTTAGACGAGTATTTATCTACAGAGGAATTAGCGCTCTACTTGAGCCTAGTAGGAGAAGACGGTTGGTGTATCAATTTTGACAAAGAAAAGCGAGAATGCGGAATTTATGCCGCTCGCCCGCGCTTTTGTCGGGTAGAACCAGAAGCGTTTCAGGAGATGTACGGCATTGAGCCGGAGGAGTTAAACGATTTTGCGATCGACTGCTGCATAGAACACATTGAAGACCTCTATGGCGATCGATCCTTGGAAATGATCCGTTTCAACCAAGAAGTCGGCATTCTCGCTCATCCTGACCACGGATTGAGTAATTAAACCCAAGTAATCAAACAAGCAGCCGCAAGAACAAAAGTCCTGTTGTGTCATTGCTCGCTATGAGCGAAGCAATCGCCGAGTCTATTGTCGATCGTTATGTGTAATATCAATTCCGGCTGCACTCCTTATGACAAGCGAGGACGCGGCTTGGTCTAATACCAATTTCATAAATATTTGCTACAGATGCCGTTCAAAGCCCCCCCCGCGAGTTCGGGGGGGTTGGGGGGGTAGTTATGTCGCGCTAGTTTATGAAATTGGTATAAGTCCCTACACCAGATTAATTGTAGGGACGCGCGGCACTCGCGGCGTCCCGATCTCCGGCCAATTACTCCTTAAAAAACAAATGAAATTCGTGCAGATACCAGGTGCTGCGATCGGGCGAGCGCGATCGCACTCAACTTAATGCTTAGAATTGCAGTAGAATACGAACTAGCACAATCGGAAATACCGCAATACTTAAGCAGCATGGAGTTAATCTCCTGATTTGTCGAAATCTAACGCTGCACCTGATATATCAACGTTGTCCTGAACGCTCTCAAACGTCCAGGACAGTTTGCCAGTTAAGCGATGCCCTCAAAAAAACGATAATTAAGCTGGAGATATTACCCAAAAAAGCTTGTAGACTAGAGGAAAACTGAAGTTTTCACGAGCAATTTATGAGGACTAAATTCCTCGCTACAAAACTGTGACAAGTGATTAAAAATCCTGAACAGAGATAATACTACTTTGAACATCAGCCACTCTTGTCTGTGCCACAAAGCCTACTATGTCACCGGAATTCCTAACTTTAATTAGAGTGCCTTGACTCTGTACAGGTGGAAAATTTAATGCACTTGGCGGGACAAATTGTTTAAAAGCTTCTGGTGTCTCAAACCCAAGCAAGACTGTCACGTTTGTCACGTATTGCAAGTCTAAATCGCTAGGAGTCAAACCGCCTGCCAATCCAATTCTATCGGCACCAGGTCGGAAAAATACAATAACATCGGCATTATTGAAATCTGTAACTCCGGGTTCTGCTTGGAGGACGTACAAGTTGCTGCCCCCGATTTTGATGGAACTATTATTGTCATCCAAACCTGCTAAAAAGTCGCGACCAAAACCTCCCACCAGAGTGTCATTTCCGTTACCGCTGAATAAGACATCATTGCCTCTCCCCCCCAAGAGAATATCGTCTCCTGCACCACCAATAAGCCAATCTGCATCTTGACCGGCGCTGAGAAAGTCATTTCCCTGAAATCCAGCCAGCAAGTCTTTATTTTTACCTCCGAATAAAGAATCGTTGCCCAAATCCCCGTTGATAATATCTTCCCCGTCATTGCCATAAACCAAATCATTAACTGTTGATCCGATGACTTGATCGTCACCTCCGAGCATCCAAATTCCCAAAGGAAAATTAGTTGTATCTGCGATCGACAAAGTAACAACTTCGGATGTATTGTTGCCAATTAATCGCCGAGGTTCTAACGAATCTGGTTGTAAAGCCATAACAAAATCCTCGCAAAATCGGTTGATTAATATTAGGAAATACCGCAATACTTAAGCAGCATGAGTTTAATTTCCTAATTTCTTGAAATCTAACGCTGTATCTGATGTACCAACGTTATCCTGACCGATCAAAAACGTCCAGGACAGTTTGCCACTTAAGTTGGTCAGTTAAGCGATGCTCTAAAAATAACTGAGGATAAAGCTGAAAAGCTTTGCTCGATAAAGCTTTTAGATTTTATACAAAGAGATATACTCAGCAATTCGGTCAGTTATGCTGCAATACGGTTCACTTAACACTATTTATGCGCCGGAGATCCCCCTAAATCCCCCTT
>JAUBOH010000338.1:0-7468 GCA_036700145.1 Microcoleus occultus BM001215366 | reverse complement strand
ATCCCCCCTAGCCCCCCTTAAGAAGGGGGGGAGAAGACCATTCTCAAAGTCCCCCTTATTAAGGGGGATTTAGGGGGATCTAGACTCAGCTAAAAACGAGATTTCTCAATCTACGATCGCCCCAATCAGCTTTTAAAAGGTTATTTATGAACAAGAAGTTATTTACCGAATATCCCGAACAGGACGAACGCAAATACTACGATCTTTTGGTTGAGCAAGCCAAGCTTCGGATGGATAATCTTTACGGGGATAAGGAACGGGCGCTGCGAGATACCCACGCCAAAACTCACGCCTGCGTTAAAGGAACTCTGGAAATTTTTGACTTTGATGAAGAAGCGATTAAACGGGAATTGGGAAAACGCGCTTCGTTAACTGCTTCGCAACTCAATGCGATTTCCCTCAAGCAAGGTTTGCTAGCAAAACCCAAAGAATATCCTGTTTGGTTGCGATTTGCTAACGGGGCTACCAAAGTATACAATGATTACGCCAAAGATTCGCGATCGATGTCAGTGAAAGTGATGGGGGTGGAAGGGGAACGACTGGCGCAAAGCCACGAGTCAAAAACCCAGGACATCATTGTTCACAATTCAGAGATATTTGTGAGCCAAACCATCAAAAATTACTACGGCTTTTTTTCTGCTCTGGTTGAATCACCAGAGACATTGAAAAAGTGGCTAATGCGACATCCCAGACACTTTATAGCGGTCTCGACGCTTACGGGTAGCCGGACTCCGAAGAGTTTGCTAACAGCCAAATATTGGAGCGGTTCACCATCTGCTTTGGGTCTCAATCCCGATTTCGATCCCTCCAGACCTGGTGCAGTTCCTGTCGAATATCCTGCTGTAATTAAGTATGGGTTTACTCCGGTTTCATGCCAACCACCGCACGAGATAATTCCAGAACAATCTCGATCGGGAATTCCTAAATTTCCCTTTGCCGATCGCGCTAAAGCCCTTGGTTTAGATCCCAATAAACCAGACAATTATTACCGAGATGACCTAATTCAAGCCCTGGCGAAACCTGATGCCCAATACTGTTGGGAGTTTGGCATCCAGTTCCAAACCAGTCTAAAAATGCCGATCGACGATGGCATCAATGTCTGGAAAGAACAGGAATCACCCTTTTTGAAAGTAGGCCGTCTCACCGTCAAACATCAGATTATTGATTTTGACAAACAATCCGATTTCAACGAAAACCTGCGATTCTCTCCTTGGAACGGTTTGGCAGTTCATCGTCCAGTAGGTGCGATCAATCGGATACGCGGTGTTGTTTACCCCGTTGTAGCGAATTATCGCCTTCAAAAGCGAGGTCTTGTCTACCAAGAACCAACAGGAGAAGAAACATTTTAAGGAAGAAGGAAGAAGGAAGAAGGAAAATACAGTAATAGCAATTGTTTCAGCGATTAAGAATATCCTGACTGTCGGGCGTCGTTGCTATAAGTCCCGTTCACTCCTGGACGCACGCGGGGCCTTCAACCCGGTTTCTGCGTCAAGATCGAGCAGCATCAATGCACGATTTTTCGGAGAAACCGGGTTTTTTGAACTTAGTCCAACCGTTAAAAAAATAAAGAAAATAGCAGAAAAGCTTAGGGATATTTGAAGCGAAACCTTCAAAAAATCCCATCCCTTTTTAGGGGTGGGATTGTTGGAAATTATTAATTCTTAGTCCTCAGTCCTCAGTCCTCAGTTTTGTGTCACTAGCAATTGATTGATCGCCGTAGGGACACGGCAATGCCGTGTCCCTACTTTATAAACCTGGAATAGGCTGTAATTTTTCCACCTTCAACTGACTGATGACTAATGACCAACAACCGATCGCCAATAAATTAAGCTTGCCGCGAGTAGTATTCCACAACTAGCAGTTCGTTAATCTGAAGAGCAATCCATTCGCGTTCGACAATGCCGTTAACTTTGCCAATTAGTTTTTGCTTATCAAATTCCAAGTGACTGGGTAAGTGAGCCAAGCCTGGGTCTTTGAGATTAGCTTCAACCATTGTGCGCGATCGCTCTCTATTTTTCACTGCAATCACTTCACCAGGCTTGCACTGATAGCTGGCGATGTTGACTTCGCGGTCGTTGACAGTTATGTGACCGTGATTTACCAATTGTCTAGCGGACGGAATGGTTGGAGCCATTCCCATCCGAAACACAGTATTGTCCAAGCGCATTTCCAAAAATTGCAGTAACACTTGACCTGTGGAGCCGGTGACACGGCGGGCTTTGCGGACGTAACGGAGCAGTTGGCGTTCCGTCACACCGTAATTGAAACGGAGTTTTTGCTTTTCTTGCAATCGAACCGCGTACTCAGAGAGCTTTTTGCGGTTTTGGCCGTGCTGTCCGGGCGGGTACTCTCGTCTGGGGGTTTTGCGGGTTAGACCCGGCAACTCTTTCAGGCGACGGACAATTCTCAATCGGGGGCCTCGATATCGAGACATCTATTTTCCTCTCTAATATCTGTATGCAATTTTATGCAGACTCTATATTATATGTTTGTAACGGTCACAATTCCCACAAAAATCGATAAAAAAAATCGATCGACCGCAGCGCCAGCCATAATCTGCGGTAAATTCGGAAGTCCAAGCCGATCGCGCGATCGCCCCAACCAGCCAAAAAACTCACTACTTTCATCAGCCATGCACAACCGCAATTTTTCCCGCACTGCTTCCCCAAAGCCAGCACCGAAAGGCTCAAGCCTCACCGCGCGCTGGATTTTGGCTCTGGGCACGCAGCTAGCAGCACTCGGTTTGTTGGCGGGGGCACTGCCAATCTCGCCAGCATCAGCCATCACTATTAGATTCCCTCGCCCTAGAAATGCCTATCGCGTCTGCGCTCTGGAACTAATCGAAGCAGGAGTGGGGGCAGAGGCAGCCGCCACCGCTTGTGCCGACGCGCTCCACCCCCGCGACATATCTAAATGCGCCCTCCAAATCAACCGCAAAACCAATATTTCTGGTATCGAAGCGCTCTCTAGCTGTCGGCGGGTGAGGCGTCCCGACGAATTGGCGAATTGCGTAGTGAATATTAACGGCAAAACTCGAACTCTACCTGCTGCTCCCCTGTTAGTCCTCGATGGGTGCCGCCGCAGTTTATTGCCAGAACAGTTTGCTGAATGCGTAGTCGGGTTGAGCGGCAGGCTGGACTTTCCCACTGACAGGTTAATCGCCACTTGTCTCGACCCCAGGGACAGAGTGAGCTTGGACGGGCGCCCTGCACCGACGCCTCCTGCGGAGCTAATCCCACCGCCTTCGCGGCTCAATTAATCACTGTTGAGTGTTGACTGTTGACTGTTGACGGTTGACTGTTGACGGTTGACTGTTGACTGTTAACTGATTCATAACTAATGACTAATGACTAATGACTGATGACTGATGACTACTTTTTTTTAATCCAATGTCAGAAATTTTTGCTCAAATTACAGTCGAAGAATTAGGTCGCCGATTAGCAGAAACTAATGCTGAAAAATTGCAGCTTGTGGACGTGCGGGAACCTTACGAAATTGAACTCGCATCGCTGCCGGGATTTGTAGCTTTTCCGCTGAGCGAGTTTGCCGAATGGTCTGGTGAAATTGACGATCGACTTTTGAGCGACACAGAAACCCTTGTGCTGTGTCACCACGGAGTGCGATCGGCTCAAATGTGCCACTGGTTGACCGATCGAGGATTTACCAACGTTAAAAATATCGTTGGCGGCATCGATGCTTACTCAATGCTAGTCGATCGAACTATCCCGCGCTACTAATATCAAATCCCGTTTTCAATTATCATGTTCTTTGAGATCGTGTTCGGTCAATTACCCTTGGTTCGTAGTGAGGACTTTAGTCCTCATAAATCCGAGGACTAAAGTCCTCACTACGAACCATCATGTGTATCTGCGATTTCCCATCGCCCTGGATTTCCTCAATTAACAGCAGCAAATCGAAAATTTAAGAGCGTGCTCATAGTGAGCCGATCGCGCCCGTGCCTTTTCGAGTCATAAAGAGCCTCATCAGCCGCCAGTACGAGCGTTGCTACATCATTCTCCGGGCCCGGAACCACGCTGGCAATTCCCAAACTAATCGTTACCACAGAATTAGGCAGACAGTCAACACTCTCCGGGTTAAAAACAATATTCAAAGCTTTAACTTTGGCTCTAACGTGTTCGGCAACAAGCAGAGCGCCCGCCGCATCAGTGTGAGGTAAAATGACAGCAAATTCCTCGCCCCCGTAGCGAGCGGCTACATCAGCAGGACGGTGGAGCGATCGGCGAATTGCCTGAGCTACCGATCGCAAACAATCATCTCCAGCTTGATGTCCGTAGGTATCATTATAAATTTTGAAATAATCGATATCGCACAAAATCAAAGATATCGGAGACCCGTCGCGAGCGTTATGTTTCCATTCCGCTCGCAAGCAACTGTCAAAATGCCTTCTGTTGCCAATTTGAGTAAGTTCGTCCACATTCACCAAACCTTGCAGCCTTTCATTTTCTTGCTGCAACTCCTCAAAAACAACAGCCGAGAAATTGTCCTCGCACAAATTTTGCTCTTGGAAATACAGGCGATATAATTCGCAAGACAAACTGCAGTTATTGCCGTCTAATTTGACAAGTCCCATGCTGTCTAACTGATAAGCCATCAAAGGTTCGAGGTGAATGCTGCTTTTGGCATCGAGAACTTGTTGGAATGCTCCGGCGAGTTCCGGCTGCTGTTGAATGGCGATCGACTGATTTCGCAGGTAGTCGCTATAAATTCCGCTTTGAGTAGGAGCTGCTTTTAACAGTTCTGCCAAATCGGCTCGCCCCAGATCCTCCCCGGGATCGTTCCCCCCGACCGACAGGCGGTTTTGCTGCAAAATTGCCAGGTGGTAGAGCGCTAAATGCACTAAATAAGGATGCCCGCCTACCATTTTGATTAATTGCTCGATCGGATAGCTGTCGCTCCAGTTCAGTCCGTGTCGGCGCGCCAAATCTTGGACTTGTGCGACAGTAAATTCTGAGAGTTTAATCGGCAGCCCTACATTAAATGGAGATTGATTGATACTCAAAGCAATATAAATTTCTGTCGAGTGAATGACGGCGATGCGAAGTTTTTGCCAGGTTTCGCTAGCGCGAGCTTGTTCGTACCAAAAACGGAGCAGCGGCAGGAATTCTTGAGCAATATTGGCGCGTTCAAATACTCGGTTTACTTCGTTGAGTACCAAGACAACGGGACTATCAATTTGTTCTAGCAAATAGTTTTCAAAGTAAAGAGAGCAACTTACTTTGCTGCCCATATCTTCATCCCAAAATTCATTGAGATTTGGTTCGAGTTTGAGTTTTCGAGCCACATTGGCACAAAGCCAGCGCAAAAATTTATCTAAACTAGCAAAAACCGCTGCGTCGGCTTGCTGAAAGTCTACAGTAACTGTGCGGTATCCGCGATCGACCGCCGCGTGAATTATCCGCAGCATCAGAGAACTTTTGCCCATTTTTCTGGGAGCTTTAATCCGAATTAAGCTCCCTGGCTTGCTAATTTCTGCACAAGCTCGGGCTTCGGCGGGAGATCGATCGATATAAAATGGAGAGTCAATCGGTATTGGGCCGCCGGGAAATTCTAGCTGTGCAACCGTTTCGATTAAGTTTGGTGATTTTTCGATTCCTGCCATAGTCCTTCCGCGAGGCGATACCCTGACTGTATCTTACCCTTAAAGGTTAGGGGGGTAGACCAGCGGTGTCGCGCCTCCCTTCGAGAATCCTACAAAATGTAAGTTTTTAGGGACTTCCCACGACTGACTTTGCTATAGTAGGGTGACTTTACCCAATCTCAAACCCTGCTTCAAAACTTCTGCAGACCGACAAAAATTCGACGGCAGCCCAGACGCGATGATTTTGCGCCTCTACCTGAAAAATCAGTCGTCTGTGGTCGATGTCGCACCAGAGAAACCCCGATAATAGGAGGAACAATCATTGTCACGCCGCTACCTGTTTACCTCTGAATCCGTCACTGAAGGCCATCCCGATAAAATCTGCGATCAAATTTCAGATACGATCTTGGATGCCTTGCTGACCGAAGACCCTAAAAGTCGCGTCGCCGCCGAAGTTGTCGTCAACACGGGCTTGATGCTGCTGACGGGAGAAATTACCACTAAAGCTCAAGTAAATTACATAGAATTAGCGCGGAAAAAAATAGCCGATATTGGCTATATCCACGCTGACAACGGCTTTTCGGCCAATAGCTGCTCGGTGTTGGTGGCTCTGGACACTCAGTCTCCCGATATTGCCCAAGGGGTAAATACAGCCCACGAAAGTCGGGAACAAGCTAGTGAAGAGGAGTTAGATTCGATCGGCGCTGGCGACCAAGGCTTGATGTTCGGCTTTGCTTGCAACGAAACGCCGGAATTGATGCCACTGCCGATCAGTCTGGCGCACCGGATTTGCCGTCAACTGGCCGCAGTCCGCAAAACCGGTCAATTGCCTTACCTGCGTCCCGACGGTAAAAGCCAAGTTACGGTTACTTACGAGGACGGGAAACCTGTTGGCATAGATACGATCTTAATTTCAACGCAGCACACTGAGGCGATCGGCGACATCACAGAAACAGTCGCAGTTCAAGCCAAAATTAAAGCAGACCTTTGGACTGCTGTTGTCGAGCCGGTGTTTGCCGATATTAGCGTCAAGCCAGATTCAGAAACTCGCTTCCTTGTCAACCCCACAGGCAAATTTGTGGTCGGCGGGCCTCAAGGAGATTCGGGTTTGACGGGCCGCAAAATTATTGTGGATACCTACGGTGGTTATTCCCGTCACGGCGGCGGCGCTTTTTCGGGGAAAGACCCCACGAAGGTAGACCGCAGCGCCGCTTATGCTTGTCGCTACGTTGCTAAAAACATCGTGGCTGCTGGTTTGGCCGAAAAGTGCGAAGTGCAGTTGAGTTATGCGATCGGCGTGGCGCGGCCTGTCAGCATGATGATCGAAACTTTCGGTACTGGGAAAGTTGATGACGATCGCCTCTTAGAAGTTGTGAAGCAGCATTTTGAGCTGCGTCCTGCGGGCATCATTCAGGCATTTAACTTGCAAAATTTGCCTGCAGAAAGAGGCGGCCGTTTCTATCAAGATGTGGCAGCTTACGGTCACTTCGGACGCACTGATTTAGACTTGCCTTGGGAGCAAACTGACAAGGTGGAACTGTTGAAAGCAGCTTTAAGCCAGCAGTTGTCGGCCGTGGCGGGATAGTACATTCTTGGGGCGGGCTAAAAGCAACGCCCCACAAGAAATTTTATTATTTGTGGAACGGGCTTCTAGCCCGTTGCTAGCCACTCATATCAATGCCCGCTGCGCCGGAAGGATATAGAGGAGACGGCAGTGCCGTGTCCCTACCGCGATCAACTGTAGGGACAAAGGCACTCGCGGTCTCCTCCTTATTATTACTGGTTCCCAGGCAGAGCCTGGAAACAAGTTAAAATAAGTAAGTCGGTGTAAATAATTCAAGGTTTGTAGTGAGGGCTTTAGCCCTTTTT
>JAUBOH010000337.1:0-7515 GCA_036700145.1 Microcoleus occultus BM001215366 | reverse complement strand
CCGAGCTTGTTACTTTACTTTTGATTAATATTCACAATCTTCTAGTTTACCATACAGTGGTTTTCTTGGCAATAATATTTTTCTGATTTTATATGTAGTAATGCGAGTTTAGTAAATATTGGTAAATAACTTGCAAATTTTTCATCGATAGTGTAGATATATAGAACGAATAATTATAATTAATTAGTTGCGTAGCTGAGTTCCGCTAGTTGAGACAAGATTTTAAGATGAGTCAAGTCCGAAGTTTAGCTATTTTCAAGATTGACTACAGAGCAGTATTTCACAGCAAATTATCAAAAAATACTTGATTTAGCTAGAATGCTTTATGTAATTCAAGACTTAGACAGTGATATTACGGAGTAAATTAGTGGCAATTATTATAAATCCTCACCTGCATGAAGATATCAAGGTAACAAGAGACAAATTTATCGAACGGGTTTCCTGTGTAAAGGCAATCAGGACTAATCAAGATGGGAATGAGGAGGGACTTACTCTTTACATTCATTCTTTACCTACATTTAAGCTGTACCAGTATATTAAAAATGCGATAGATAAAGGTGATTTTACTGGTCTTGATAGTTACTACGAACAGAAGCATTTCGGAATAGAAATTTCTGATAAATTATTCAGTTGGTTTAAGAATAATGAATTAGATACAATCACACGCCAAGTGATTTGCTGGCTCTCAGCTCTTTACTGGTTAAAATCTGAAAATAGACAAATAATGGATAAGCAGCTTTACTTGCCTATTGTAGAAGAAGTTCACCAAGTATATTCAACTTATTTTGAAAACGAGATAGATATTGCCGATATCGAATTGAAAAAAGCACAAGAATATACAAAAGGAGTTTATCACTCTGCCTGCCTGGATTATTACGGATCTCTACCACCAGAAATCCTAGAGATTGCCGAACTTTTTTATGGCTTGCCAGAAAATAAGAATGTTAAGAAATTGTGGTGGTTTCACGATAAATTTGACATTAGGCTGCACAGATTTTATTTCAGCTACGATGATTGGGAAAGGATTGTAGTCAGGCAGGAAAATGATGATCTTCTTCGAGTCGAATCATCAAAAGATATATGGTCAAAATGGAAGCATCAGTTTTCTACATTCAATGAAAACAAAAGCAATGTTTATTCACTTTTCAGCAAAGAAGTCACGAAAGGATATGTATATGTAATTAAGCAAACGGGAGAACATCTGTACAAAATTGGATATACAAAAAATAGCGATATAACGAAAAGGCTTTCTCAGTTACAAACGGGTAATCCTTATCGTTTAGAAATTGTTGGCTCATTTCAGTGTAGAGGACAAGCGACAGCAAAAGTCATTCATTCTCTATTTTCAGAACAGTGCAAGATAGGTGAGTGGTATACTTTGAGTTCGCAGGATGTGAAAAATATTCTCGATCCAAACTGGAGAACATCAGAAAACATTTTTTAATTACTTCCATTCTATTCCGTAGGTATCACCAGCTAACAAGCCCGTTGCTCGCAGACTGTATTAAGGTAGTTGGTTGAGTCCAAGAAACAGTACAGATAGCCGATCGATCGCCAAAAACACTAAGCAATAACCCGCGATCGAGCTTTTGAACAAGATTTCGGTTTCGTTTTCCCGACAATTTCTACATCTTGACCCAAAGCATTTAAGAAACAAAACAATCGCACATACAGATGACTTTAGGATACAATTGCTATAAAAGCTGGTAGCCAGTTGGCTGAATTTGTTATGGCATTAAAATCCCGTGTTGTTCATAGCAACCCCGACATTCTAGGGGGAACCCCTGTTTTTGTTTGAACTCGTGTGCCAATGAAAACCTTACTTGATTATCTTGAGGCTGGTGATTCATTAGACGTATTTCTAGAGCATTTCCCTAGTGTCAGTCGGGAACAGACGATCGCAGCCCTTGAATTAGCAAAGGAAATGCTGACAGCCTATGCGAATCCTGCTTGATGAATGTGCCCCCGCCCTTTCCTGTCTACAAGATTTACCATCCTAGGCATCCAGTAATCGATCGGGATCGATACCTTGCGATCGCAGCATTTCCTCTAATCGTTCTACACGTTGCTGCGCTTGTTCCTTCGCCTGTCGCTCTTGCTCCTTCGCCTGTCGCTCTTGCTCTGTGCGTTGTCTTTCCCGCTCTTCGGGGCTTAGTTCGCGATCGCCCCCTGCGTCGTACCACGTTAAAATCTCCTGGGACAAGCCACCTACCAAACCCCGATAGCGCCCAATTCCCAACCCCACCTCCGGCATCCAGTAAGGTTCGCCAATTTGTAGTTGATAAACGCTATTTTCGAGTTTGTACAGTTCAAAGGGTTGATGCCGATCGCGCTGCCAAAATTCCGGGTTATAAATTAGGTAATACAGCACGCCTAACTGGGCGTAGAGTTCCAGTTTTTCATCATATTCGCCTCCTGGACGGTGGGACACCATCTCCAACACAAAAATCGGCACCACCTCGTTTTCTTCCCAAGTGGCATAGCTACGCCGCGATTTCCCTCCCTTCTTGCGTTCTACGCCCAAACTCAGGAAAGCATCGGGAACCACGGGCACTTTTGGACTCACCCCAGTGATATGATACACCGCCATATCCACGCCGAAGTACCAGTCCATCCGCGCTGACCAGAGGTAAATCAATGACAGCAGCAGCAAATTGGGTAGCAGGTTCTGGTCTTCGTTATCCACGGGCGTATCGTCCGAACAGGGCAGGTCGGCAGTGCTGGGCAAATTTTGCAAGAGAGACTTGGAAATCACCGGAGGAACCGCCAGAGACACTTAGTTCATTTCATTATAAATGTTGCCAGAGTGGATGAACTATTCTGCCAGATTTGATTAGACTTTCCACCGCTTTCTGATGAGGATTTAGTCCTGAATGCTGAGGGGCTTTTTCTGGAACTAGATGACCGAGAAACTGCGTATGAGTAGTCCCGATCGCGGTGAAGTTTGGCTGGTTGATTTGGGCTATGTCGCGAAGGTTAGACCATGCTTGGTCGTTAGCATCCCTGCTCTAGAACAAATAAGACCGCTATCTCAATTAGCACGGATACATAGATGATATTGCAAGGGCGATCGCCCTTAACCGAAAACATCAGATCCTCGCAGCTAAGGCGCAGTCAGCGCGATCGTCAGCGCGAGTCCGGTAGTGTCGTGGTAGTACGTCCGGTTCCTCCCGAAGCCCACGGCGAAATCGATCGTATCGCCCTGAAGTACCGCCAGATTCCGATCGAACCGCACAGCGCTATCATCGCCAAAGCCCTCAACAAAGTTGTCGAATATAGATTGATTGTTGTGGAGAATGTGGACATCGGTTGTTGTTGGGCCGACAAAATTTAGACCAGTGAATATTGAGGCGATCGAGATGTTACCAGCTTCCGGTGCCCTCCAGCGCACCAAACCATACTCACCATTGGGGCCTGGATGTAAAGCTAATTGACCGGGTTCAAAGCGGGTCGTAGTGCCGAGTACGATCGGGCTACCAGTCGCGTTGTGATAGACACCAGGGTTGCCGTCAGGAGCACGGTTTCCCCACCAGGAGTCAAGGCCTTCGCGGACTCTGGGAGTGCTGCTGAGAACAAAAGGCGATCGCAGAGTTAACGCCCAGCCATAACTCCAAACTCCATTAGGATTATTAGTGCCAGAGAAATCGGCAGCAACATCCGCAGATTGCTGGGCGATTTCGATCATCAATGCTCTCAAAGTTCCATATTTCCAATCTCGATCGCGATGAGCAGGAATTGACAAAATTTGTTTGAATTTGAGGTTTTCATAGATATGATGACTGTCAGTAATGCTTCGCAAAAACCAACCTTTTTGCATTGATTCATCCTGCAATGCACTAACAACCAAATCTAACCCTGCGTTTCCATATTTCAGCGCTTCAGAAAGTGCGGCGATTCTGACGGAGAGTATGGTCGAAGCTAAGCGGCTTTTCACACCGGGGATGCCTCCTAAGACTGCTGCACCTATGGGAGGTTGATTTTGACCGCCGAGAACGGCATCATATTCTCTGGGTCGATTTTCGGGGTGTGGCATGGCATTTTGACCTTGACATGATTACCAATTGTGGCATTTTTTGGGGCGATCGCCCTTAACCCAAAAAACTCAAATCCCCGACTTTTAAAATCATCCGTGTATCCGCGTCAACATCAGTGTCGTGCCTTCCGTTATTTCAATTCCACATTTACCGTAGCAGACATCCCCGGTGCAATCCGCGATTCGTAGCCTTTAACGCTTTCGGCATCGAATACAACTTTCACCGGAATCCGCTGCACAACTTTGGTGAAGTTTCCCGTCGCATTATCGGGAGGCAATAAGGCAAATTGAGCGCCAGAAGCAGGGGAGAAACTATCAACTCTACCCTCAAATTTGCGGCCGCCAAAAGCATCTAGTTTGATTTCTACTTTTTGACCTGGTTTGATGTTTGCCAGTTGCGTTTCTTTGAAGTTTGCAACTACCCATAAATCGTTGCTGACGATCGCCATTAACGGACTTCCCGACTGCACCCGCTGGCCGATTTCCACCGACTTGCGGCCGATTTGTCCGGCGGCGGGTGCGGTGATATTCGTGTAGGAAAGTTGCAGTTGAGCGTCTTTAACCGAAGCTTCCGATTGGGCGATCGCAGCTTTAGCAGCATCATACTGCGATCGGCTGACCTTAGTTTGTTCGCCCGTAGCTTCAGCTTGTTGCAATCCGCCCTGCGATGTAGCCAGTTTAGCTTGGGCGCTGCTGATCCCTTCTTGGGCTACGGCGACTTTAGCTTGGGCGCTGGCGATGCCGACTTTTGCCCGCGCTACTTGGGCTTGAGCTTGTTTAACACCTTCTTGAGCTTGGGCTACTGCTGCTTGGGCGGCGGTTACGCCTTCGGTGGCTTGGGCTAAACGCGCTCTAGCTTGGGCAATTCCTTGTTGGGCTGCGGTAGTTTGGCCGACAGCTACTTCGTAGGCTGCTTTAGATGCGTCTAATTGCTGACGGGCGATCGCACCTTCAGACTGCAAGCTTTCGTAACGTTTATAATCAGCTTGCGTTTTCACTCCATTAGCCTGTGCTTGCACTAGCTGAGCTTGCGCTGCGGCAATTCCGGCTTGGGCTTCCGTCACTTTGGCTTGCGCTTGCGGAATTCCGGCTTGGGCTTGGGCGACTTTAGCTTGCGCTGCGGGCACGCCGGCTTCGGCTTCAGCAACGGTAGCTTCTGCTGCGGGCACGCCTTGCTGGGCTTCTCTGAGTGCTGCTTGGGCGGTGGAAATGGCAGCGTTTGCACCGCTGATATCTCCCTGGGCTTGGGCTGTTTTGCCTTGGCTAGTTTGAGAGGCTAGGGAAATATTGGCTTGGGCTGCTTCGGCTTGGCGGCGGGCGTTTTCTAAGGCTGCTTGAGCTTGTTGGACTTTAACTTGGTAGTCGCGGGGGTCGAGTTTGATCAGCAGTTGTCCGGGTTTTACTTGTTGGTTGTCTTGTACCAAGACTTCGCCGACAGTACCGTTGAGGCGGCTGCTGATTTGGTGGATGTGTCCGGCTACTGTGGCGTTTTCGGTTTCTTGGTGGATGGAAGCGTATTGCCAGTAATGGTAGCCGAAGTTGCCTGCGACGATCGCCCCTAGGCCCAGCGCTGCGAAAATCAGCGGTTTTTTGGACTTTTTCTTTGGTGTTGCAGCCGCCGGTAGGGGTGCTTGCAGTTCAGTTTCGACGCCTGTTTTGACATCGGCTCTTAAGCTGATTTCTGTCTCTGGGGCGGGGATTACTGGCAGGCTTTTAGCTATCGTGTTGTCGTCGATCGGCTTTTCTAATAGCGCGACTGCTTTGCCGTTACCGTTGAATTCTGCTGGGTTGGTTTCGTTGGTGGGTTTCATGGTAGTTGACTCCTGGGATTTTAATAAGATGTCGTTTGGTTAGAGTACGTAGTTTTTTATTTATTAAGACTGCTGTTTTTAAGAGTGCGTAGTATTTTTTGGTTATTTGTAATGTAGTTGAGGTAGATGCTGCTGCGCTTCTTCCGTGAGACTGATTTGTGGGTTTAGGAAAGATTGACGATCGCCATATCGATCAGTTGTGAGAAGCGTTCTCGATCGGCCTTTGAAATTCCAGTCATGGACTTCTCTCTGATATCTGCTACCAGTGGCGGTAGCACGTCTTGCAGTTCCCTACCTGCATCTGTCAGCCAAATTCGCCAAATCCGCCGATCGCGGGTGTCTCTCTCCCGACGGACTAAATCTCTTTCTTCCATGCGATCGATCACACCAGTCAGCGTACCGCCTACCTGTTGCAGTTTGTCGCCAATGCTGGAAGTCGGCAAACCGTCTTCTTGCCACAAGCAGCACAGTACCAGCCAGTGAAAAGGTGTCAATCCAAAGGGTTCGAGTATTTCTTGCAGCCTGCGAGTGCCTAGCTGCCCCAGCAGTTTGAGCCGGTAGCCGATGCTGTGGGGGGCGAGAACGTCGTGCCACTGAGCTAGATTTGTGCGATCGACAGTGGATGTAGTAACCATCGCTTTATTACTTAGTGTGCTTATTATTAGAGTATGATACTTTTTGTGTTTTGTCAAGGGGGTGTCAACAGATTTTCGGGGATGGGATTTACGTAAAATGCCAATTCTTCACCCTTGTCAGATCCTGGACTTTTTTCAAAAGTCGGATATCTGTTATTTTGGGCTTACTTAATCAAAACTATCTGTAGCTTTATTTTTCAGGATTGGTATAATGAGGTCGATCGCCCACGCTCGATCGCAAAAACCAGCTAAATTTTCGTCAAACTTGTTTGCATTTCTTAATTACTCCTAAAATAGGAAGAGTAAAGTTGCGATCGCACGTTATGCTACTCCCAGGAAATCAGCACACCAAGTTTGATGATAGCGACGATAATTTGTTTTATTCCTATATAAGTTAGTCTCTCAAGGAGTGATGAATGTGATGTCCGAAGAGCAAAGAAAAAAATTGCATCAAATCCTTCAGCAATTAAACAACGCCCAATCCGAGGTGCAAGAAGCCTACGAAACAACAATGATGAGTGATGCCAAATGGGCACTGTCTAGCCTGTGTGATGATTTAAAAAAAGATGAGTCGATCGATCCGTCTATAAAGAGCCAGCTCATGCCTTATTTTGAAGCCGCTCGTTCAGCTATTCTCAGTCCTGCATCAACGCATAAACGAGCCGGAAGCTGTGGTGACAAGCTGAATGAAGCAGAGTCTTGCATAAGAGAAATACTCAATAGACTCTGAAGGGGATGATTTAAGATTGGAGCGGGCGAGTGCCGGAAATCCATCCTGCGGAATCTATTTACATTTCTTAATTATTAGTAAAATAAGAAGAGTAAAGTTACGATCGCACATCGCACGTTATGCCACTCCAAGGAAATCAGCGCACCAAGTTAGACGACACTGACGATACACGGTTCTATTCCTCTCCTCGGTTTGTGACTCATGTCGATGACGGATTCATCGAGCAACTAACCGAGTTGTATCGGGAACGCCTGAAACCGAATACTCGGATTTTTGATATGATGAGCAGTTGGGTTTCTCATCTAC
>JAUBOH010000336.1:0-7550 GCA_036700145.1 Microcoleus occultus BM001215366 | reverse complement strand
TGTAGCGGATGGATATATCCCAGTAGGGACACGGCATTGCCGTGTCCCTACGACTCGAGCATCTTTCTTTTGGTCGATCGCCTTTGGAATTTCTCTCGGTTTATCAATATTAGTCAAACACACTACAGTCTTATTTATGTTTACCCCGATTGTGTGGTTGGCTGTTGGTGCTGTGCGGCAAAAAGCATGGGGAAGATTAGCTCAATTAGCAGGTGCTTTGTTGCTGTCGGTGGCGGTATTTGGCCCGTGGGCAAAAACCAATTGGCTGTTAATTTTGACCGGGGGAAAACGGGCAACTTTCGATTCTGCGATCGCCGAAGGAGATCCGGCACTCAATACGATCGACGCTTGGATATACTACGCTCAGCATTTACCAGAACACGTTTCTTGGCCTCTCTTACTTATTCCCTCAGTCGGATTGATACTTTATTGGCGTCGCCGCCGCGAGTCTCCGTCAATTTTTTACATTGATTCCTGTCGGTGGCTGGCTGTTTTTTGGGTAGGGTCTTATTTAATTAATTCGCTAAATATCAACAAAGACGACCGATATGTGATACCTTATTTGCCAGTTTTAGCAATCTTTTTAGCATACTGTTTGACGCTGTGGCCCCGCAAGTGGGGGCCGCAAATTCGCTGGGGTACAATTGGCTTGGCAATTGTGGCGATGCTGTTGCATATGTGGCCTTTGGGAGGTTCTCTCGGACATAACTTAGTTCAAACTATCAGTCCCGGAAATTCGAGTTATCCTTACTTGGGGAAAGAGTGGCCGCACCGAGAGGTAATTGCCGAAATTATTGATACGGAACCTTATTTGCAATCGACTTTAGGCGTGTTACCTTCGACACCGGAAATTAACCAGCATAATTTGAATTATTACGGTGCGTTGGCGAATTTTCAGGTGTACGGACGGCAGGTGGGAACTAATTTAAAAGAAGTGCCGCAAGATGTGCGATCACTCTCTTGGTTCGTCACTAAAACTGGGCCGCAAGGTTCGATTCGCGAGCGGATTAAAAAAGCTCAAAATGCAGCCGTGGCTGCAATTGAAAAAGGTGATAACTTTCAGTTAGAAAAAAGTTGGGTTTTGCCAGATTATACTAATTTAAATCTTTATCGCAAGCGGTTGCAGCCTGTGGAAATACAGCCGTTGAATGAAGCGCGATCGCAAGTACAATTAGATCGAGTTACTGTTGCTGCTTCTTCAGTTCCGGGCGTTGCGCTGCCGGTAACTTATACTTGGTCTGGGCCTTGGCAGCAGTTGCAGTCTGGTTTAGTGTTGGTAACGTGGCAAAATCTGCAGTCGGGCGAGATTCCACCGGGACAGACCGATCGCATTTTACACGATCGCGCGATCGGTCAGGCGACTTTGCATCCGGGGACGCTGGAAGCCGATAAATTTGCTGTGGGGTTTCGGGTTGTCGATCGCACGGCGATGCTTCCTCCTGCTAATATTGCACTGGGAAGTTACACTCTGCAAGCTACTTATCTGAATCGGAAAACTGGCGAAACTTATCCGATTAATGTGCCGACAGTTAGTGTTAAAATCGAGGCTATTCCGGGAAATGAGCAGGCTGGGAACCTGGATAAGGCTGAGTTAGATTTGGTGACTCAATTGCGGGCAATGGCGGTTAATTTACCGAAAGGATTGCCAGCTTTAGCATCGGTATTCGAGCAGATTGGACGCATCAATCAGTACGACCCAATTCAAGATTATACCGTGCAAGCAGAACAAGCGTTAGAATATCGATTGAAGCAGGAACCCAATAATCTACAATTCGCTTATGCTTTGGCATTTTCTCGGGTGTTGCAGCAGAATGTCAAAAGTTCGATCGCCGCCTTAGAAAAAGTCACTCAACTCGACTCAAAAAATCCCTACGCTTACGCTTATCTCGCTTTCGTACACCTGTACGGCTGGCATCCCTCATCCGCTCAAACAGCCTTAAAACCCGCTCTCGCCCTCAACCCCAACCTACCGGAAATTAGAGTTTTAAACGGTGTAGCAGCTTTGATGCAAGGGAATCTCATCCAAGCATGGCAAGATTTGCAATACTTGAAACAACTACAAATTTAACAATCCTTTTAATTGCGGCGCGGGCCCAAAAGCCTGTGCTTCTAAATCTGTAAAAAACAGAAAACCAATGAACCAACTCAGAATTGTCTCCCTAATTCCCAGCGCCACCGAAATTGTAGCTGTTTTAGGATTAACTGATGCCATTGTGGGCCGTTCTCACGAATGCGATTATCCCCCAGAAATCCAAAATTTACCTGTTTGCACTCAGCCTAAATTCAATCCCGAAGGAACTAGCAGCGAAATTCACAACCGCGTGACAGAATTGTTGCAAAATGCGCTCAGTGTCTATAAAGTAGAAATAGACACTTTGGAAAAATTGCAGCCAACTCACATTATTACTCAAGCTCAATGTGAAGTCTGCGCTTGTTCTTTAGCAGAGGTTGAACAAGCAGTAAGTACACTGGTAAATAGCAAGCCGGAAATTATTTCTTTGCAGCCGAATTTGCTAGCAGAAATATGGACGGATATTGGGCGAGTTGCAGATGCTTTGGGCGTAGATGGCAAAAGTACGATCGCACTTTTGCAATCTGGCATCCATGCTATTATCTTAAAAACCCAAACATTAACCGTTAAACCCACAGTAGCCTGCATCGAGTGGATTGAACCTTTGATGGCTGCGGGTAACTGGATTCCCGAATTGGTGGCTATGGCGGGAGGGAATTCGCTGTTTGGAATTGTCGGGGAACATTCCCCTTGGTTAAAATGGGAATCGTTAGTAGAAGCTAATCCCGATGTAATTATTTTCATGCCTTGCGGCTTTGATTTAAACCGCACTCGCAGCGAAGCAATGCAGATAACCAAATACGCAGAATGGTCAAATTTGACAGCAGTAAAAACTGGGAAAGTTTACATAACTGATGGTAATTCTTACTTTAATCGACCAGGGCCAAGATTGGTTGATTCGTTGGAGATTTTAGCAGAAATCCTGCATCCTGAAATCTTCAATTTTGGCCACAGGGGTGAGGGTTTGCAGCCATTTTAGTTTGTTTGAAGAAAGGACTAAAGTCCCCACTACAAACCAGTTAGTTCGTTTGTAGTGGGGACTTTAGTCCTCATAGAAAAAAGGACTAAAGTCCTGACTACAAACCAGTTAGTTCGTTTGTAGTGGGGACTTTAGTCCTCATATCAGTTGATGCAAAAATTGCTATTTTTACTTGGCATCAGGCGGCATCAAAACCTGGTCAATGACGTGAATAACACCATTGCTAGCTTTGATATCAGCTTTCACAACATTAGCGCCACCGACGGTCACTTTGCCGCCGCTAACTACTACTTTCAGCGGGCTTTTTTCAACAGTCGGCACATCACCAGACTTCAGGCTGGTAGAGAGAACTGCACCAGACACAACGTGGTAAGTCAAAATCTTGGTAAGTTTGGCTTTGTTGGCGGGTTTCAGCAAATCTTCCACAGTGCCTTTTGGTAAAGCTGCGAATGCCGCGTCTGTCGGTGCAAAAACAGTGAAAGGGCCTTTTCCTTGTAAAGTTGGAACTAATCCTGCGGCTGTCAAAGCCTTCGTCAGAGTCTTGAATTGAGCGTCGCCAGATGCAATAGCAACAATATCCTTAGCAGCGGCAGTTGGTGCGGGTGAAGCAGCGGTTTTCGCATTTCCTGCAACTTGTTGAGTTTGAGTTGCACTAGCAACATTCGTGTTGGAGTTGATGTGAGCCCAAGCCGGGAAACCGATTAGCGCGCTAACGCCGATTACTCCTGCAAAACCTGTGAGTTGTTTCATCCAGCTAGGTACATTTTGATTTTTCATTGCGCTTGCATTTCCTTATTATGTAAAACAGTGAACATGAATTCTTATGTTAGCCAAATCTCTACAAAAGGTAAGGTTTGAAGAGGCTAAGGTAGAGAGAAAATTCTCTGGCATTCCCGATCGACCAAAACTTCCTTACTATAACGCAAGCTTAGGTAAAAATGCTTCAACCGCTAAATCTGTAACTCAAAACCTCAATCACCGAACCGGTTTGGGGTAAGTCAGCCGGTTTGACCGAAATTGTGTCATTATTCAATCGGCGTACTGGCGTACCATCCATCAGCGCCAAGAATTCATCTAGCGGCATCAAATCACACGCAGCAGCATCGGCTGCTTGGGTTTTGAAATGCGTGGGAATTACCATCTTCGGTTTGAGAAGTTGCAAAGTTTGCTTTGCTTCCGCCGGAGTGTAAGCTTTCGGCCCTCCGCCCACGGGAATCAGCACTACATCCGGCCGCCCGATTAAGATTTGCTCTTCAATGCCGATCGGGCCAGCAACTCCACCTAAGTGTAAAATTTTAACGCCAGCTTGCTGCCACAGCCAAGCCACGTTGACCCCAAACCGCCTTCCTCCCTCACGGTCTTTTTGCGTCCGAATCCCTTGAATCCGCAGCCCGTTCGATCGATAAGCACCAGGCTCGTACAAAAGGCCGGGATTGCCGGAAAATCCCTCTACCGCCCCTTCATCGAGCAATCTGCTGCTAATTAGAATCAAATCGGTTGGCACTTTGGGAGAGCGGTAGCCTGCGGTACAACCAAGGGGACGAAAAGGATTCACCAGCACCCTCGCACCGCCTCCTGCAAACAAAAAGCAAGTGTGGCCCAACCACTGAATCGACAAAGAATCAGCAGTTTGAGCTTGATAGCTTTCCCATCCAGATGGCAAGCCAGTGAAGAAAGCTGCTAGCAAACCCGTCTGTGCGTAACGTATTAATTGTCGCCGTTTCATCTTGTGGTTGGGGTTGTCGGGTGTTGGTCGTATGCTGTTATACCATAAATTAGGATTTATCGATCAACTTGTTTCGGGCGATCGCAAATCACTCAAAATTCAAAACCCAACTAAAGTCTTTCCAAGAAATTTCGCAATAATTGCTTTCCCGAAGTTGTCAAAATACTTTCCGGGTGAAACTGTACGCCTTCAATGTGCGGATATTCCCGGTGCCGCACGCCCATAATAGTTCCGTCTTCAACCCAAGCCGTAATTTCCAAAACTTCTGGACAACTCTGCTTTTCAATTACCAAACTGTGATAGCGAGTTGCAATCATCGGCGATTCTACTCCGACAAAAACTCCGACTCCGGTGTGTTCTACTTGAGAAGTTTTGCCGTGCATCAAAACGGGTGCAGAAACAATTTTGCCGCCGAATACTTGACCGATACTTTGATGTCCGAGACACACGCCTAAAATTGGCAGAGTAGGCCCCAATTCTTTGATTAATTCCAGAGAAATTCCCGCATCTTCCGGCCGCCCCGGGCCTGGAGAAATCACCACTGCTGCGGGCTGCAATTGGCTAATTTCTGCTAATGTAATTTGGTCGTTGCGGTAGACTTGCACTTCCCGGGCAACGGGCAACTCGGCACCGAGTTCTCCTAGATACTGTACCAAATTGTATGTAAAACTGTCGTAGTTATCGATGACTATAATCACGGGTTAAGTTGGATTTTTGGTTTGAGATTTTAGATTTTAGATTGACTTGCTGCCTGAAAGCAAGGGTTTAAAGATTTTAGATTGATGCCGAAGATAAAAATAGCTGCAATATGTAGGAATAAAACTAAAAACCTCTATTTGGTCATCTAAAACCTAAAATTTGCTCGACCCAATAAGTTACTGACGGGCGATGGCTAGTTGAACGACTACCCACAAGGGAGGGAGCAGAAGTGCAGCAGCGACGATCGCCGCGGCCATTGCCGATACCAGAACTGCTCCGGCAGCGCAGTCTTTGGCAATTTTGGCGAGTTCGTGGTAAGATTGCCCGACGGTCAAGTCTACCACCGATTCGATCGCCGTATTCAAAAGTTCCATTGCTAAAACTATGCCAATGGTGACGCCGATCACAGATATTTCTACAGGTTTCAGTTGCAAAAATAGCCCGAGTCCGATCGCCAAAGTTCCGATAACAGTGTGAATCCGAAAATTTCGCTGAGTTTCAAAAGCATAAATCAAACCCCCCCAAGCGTATCTAAAACTCGTAGCTAAGCTTGATGCGATTTTCCAGGACAGTTCTCGCTTGTATTTCAAGGCTTTTTTGGGCTCGTGGACTGTCTGGCTGGAAGAGTCTTGAGGCATGAGCGCAAACTGTGGGATGTTTGATGAAATTGACGGTCTATCTAGTGTCATAAACAACCAACTTTAACTTACAGAGATTAATGAAAGCTAGACTTTTGAAAGAAACCTCATCAAGTCTAGATAACTTTCCTAAGTTTTTACTAAAGTTTTGGTGTAATTTCAGAAAGTTATGTTTGGCTTGACACGATCTGTTAAATCACCATCAACCTTAGTTATACTGTGACCGATCGCCAGACCGATCGCCCGCAGCAATGTTTCTTGTCGATCGAGCATTTCTGTCAGACTTTCTTCATCCGGGTGATCCCACCCCAAAAGGTGCAGAAAACCGTGGGCTGCGAGCCAAGCTAGTTCGGTCTTCAGGGAATGTCCTTGCTGCTGGGCTTGTCGCTGAGCTGTATCGATCGAAATTACGATATCACCCAAGTATAGGGGTTCAGATGACTGCATTTCCTCTAGCTGAGGACAGTCTACCTCTAAAGCTGCGAAAGCTAGTACATCCGTCGGTCGATCGAGCTTGCGGTATTGGGCGTTGAGGGCTTGCATCTGCGGATCGTCGGTTAAACGGAGACTGACTTCGTAGCCACAGGCTACAGGTACATCCGCCGCCTGGTTTTCCAGCCAAACGCTAAACCAATTTTCCCAGGTTTCGGCCCAAATCTCCCCGCTGGCTGCACTCTCAGGGAGGTTGGAAGCGCCGTCAGACTGTTGGGTTATCCCATAACAGTCTTCGACGTTCACCTCTATTTGCATCTTTTTAGTTTCCTGTCAAGCATTTTTATATGTAATTTTTTGTACAATCTCACATTGGGCGATCGAGCTAATAGACTTTTTGCTTTCAGCAGGCACATTACAATAATCTGTTGAAGATTGCAAGATGCCGGAAACACAATCAGCTTAACTCCTGATGAAGAAACATGAAAAATATCAATGGAAATTAAAGGCTGATTGTGAGAATCTCGATTTAAGAGTTGAAATATCGATCGAGAAAAGCCAAACCGACGAGTACGCCCAAAAGTCCGGCCGCAGTCAACGCAAAATGAAACAGAGAAGTCGCCCGTTTGCGAACCATGTTCCGCATCGCTAGTTTGACATAACTCGGTGGAGGTGCATTATTTGTCGGCGCTGTCGGGGTTTCGGCGACGGACTCTTCGGAAGTTGTTGGGGAGGGAGGTTGAGTCATAGCGGTTAGTTTAGAAGGTTAACACAGAGGCTGCCGAGGACAGACTCGCCACGATGTTAACAAATATGTAACGTTTTGTGTAGAAATTTTTAGCTTTCGGATGGCACTCGGCTGGTTTCGCGCAGCAGAGAATCGGCCCAAGCAGCATCGGCTTCCGACAGCGGGGGGACTAACTGGGCCGTATAATCGAGGGTAATGTCATAGGCGGCGCGATCGTACACTGTATTCAGCAACGCCTGCAAATCTACGATCGGCTC
>JAUBOH010000335.1:0-7587 GCA_036700145.1 Microcoleus occultus BM001215366 | reverse complement strand
CCGCACATTATCAGCGCTTTAAAAGAGCGCGCTTTGACTGCTGAAGCTTGGCAGTTGGTGCGGACAAATTGCGAGCGCGCGGGCGGCGGGCCTGCTGCGAAAACAGTTGTTACTGAGTTTACATTGCCGCTGGCAGATTTGGGCGAATTGCCTTTAGAAGAATTTGCGCTTGGGGGAGAACCGAAAATTTCGACAACTGCAATGGGGGTTTTGGTAGGGAAAGTCGGCGAGCGCGATCGGACTTTTCTGGTCACCAATGCTGACGGCAATGAAGCATCAGCAATTGCCAACATCAACCAAGCTCTGAAAATCATTCACCCGACGACAGATGACTTGTACAATCAATCGCCAAACGGACAAGTTTACGAACCTTTGAGCGAAGATGCTTGTGCAGGTTTAGCAGTAGGTTTATCGCTATTCGGAGCGCGGAGTTTGTGGTGTTCCTACGAATCTTTTGCCATCAACGGTTTACCAATTTGGCAAACTGTCACCCAAGCAATGGCAGAATTGCGGCGTCTAACTCCGGCAACTGTCACCTTATTTACTGCCGGTGCTTTAGAGCAAGGCCGCAACGGTTGGACGCACCAGCGCCCGGAAATTGAAGCTTATTTTGCGGCGATGATGCGCAACGGAAATGTGTTTCCTTTGTTTCCACCGGATGCTAACAGCATTCAAGCTTGTTACGAGTGGGCTTTGACTGCCAGAAATAAGGGAGTTGTGATTACTGCGAGCAAGTCGCCGCTGCCAATTCGCACTACTTTTGAACAGACTCGCCAAGGTTTGGAAGACGGTGCGATCGTGCTGCATGAAGTCGCTTCTCCCCAAGCTCCCCACAATCAAGGCGGGAGCAAGAAAGTTGTGTTTGCAGTTGTCGGCGACATGACTTTAATGCCAGTGTTTGAAGCGGCGGCATTTTTGGAAACAGAAGGCATTGGAGTGCGGATTGTTTCTGTTGTGAATCCCCGGCGTTTGTACCGCCCAACAGATGTTGCTTGGGATACCTGTTCCGAGGCTGATGGCGGCTTTTTGAGCGATGATAAATTTGCCGAATTCTTTGGCGGAGATGCCTTGATTGCCGTGACAGGCGGTGCTTCTGGGATGTTGGAACCTGTGATGCTACGCAGCAATTGTCGGCGCGATACTTTCGCTTGGAAGCGCGGAGAAACTACTGCTAGTGCTGGTCAGTTGATGGCGTTTAATGGGTTGACTGCTGAGGCTTTGACTAAAAGGGCGATCGAGCTAGTTCATTAATAAGACTTAGCCAAAAACCCGGTTTCTTAACGTAGTTGTGTCATTTTAAGTTGACGAATATCGCCAGAAACCGGGTTTTTTAGGTTGAAGTGTGAGTCCAGGACGGATTAAGCTAGAATGTGAGAGAATGCCCCTGCCTGGTTTTGGCTAGGTAGGGGCTAGTAATATTTAAAATAGGATGGTGATACCTATGACAGCACAAGTTTTAGAAGAAATAGGTACGCTTGCGGAACAGCGATTGGTTCTCCCTGGTTATTATAGTTGGGAGCAATTTGAGGCGATCGAATCTTTGATGGCAGATGCGCCTGGTTTGCGGATAACTTATTTTGATGGGTGGATCGAGTTTATGACACTGGGCGAAGCACATGAAAGCGTGAAAAAGGCGATCGCTATATTGCTGGAAGCATACTTTTTTGAACTCGGAATTGAATTCTTTCCTGTAGGGAGCGCAACTCGCAGAGACCGGGCAAGAGATGTATCATTTGAACCAGACGAGTCTTATTATATAGGTTCAATAAAAGAGCATCCCGATCTAGCTGTGGAGGTAACGATTACTAGCGGGAGTACAAATAAACTCGCTAAATATCTGCGACTTCGCATTCCTGAAGTTTGGTTTTGGGAAAATAATCGACTTGATGTTTATGGGCGGCGCGAGGATAATTATGAGCAAATTTCAAGAAGTGAGTTGCTGCCGGAGTTGGATTTAGAATTGTTGGTACGCTGTGTTTTAATGCCTTCAAGGATTGAGGCAAGAAGGGAGTTTCTGAAGGGGATTCGGCCGCAGTAATTAAGCAGAGACGAAGAATTAGAGCTTACGCGGGTCGCTATCGCATCCGCATCGGCGATTACCGTAGGGTGGAGAGTTAAGTTAAACTGGTGATATAATAAATCAAATAATTATAAGACTGCAATGGCTACACTTCAGATTGAAAACCTGCCTGATGAATTGTACAGTCGCATTCAATATCTTGCCTCCGAAAAAAATTTGACTCTCAATGAAGCAGTCATTCGTCTATTGAAGCAATCATTTGAGTCGGACAAGGTAACGATCGATCGGGCGCAAGAGAGCCAACCAATGTCAGCAATCCTACAGAGGATTCGCAGTCGTCCTAGAGTTAATCCAAGGGATTTTGGTTTAATGGATAGTACGATTTTGATTGGAGAGGATCGCAACAGATGACTGTTCCGTTACGATGTGTCATCGATACAAATATTTGTATTAAGCAGTTTATTTCCGATCCACTGACTCCAAAAGTTAATCAACTATTCGATTGTCTCGACGATCTGGATGTTGAGTTTTTCGTACCCGATCTATTTTATATTGAGTGTGCTAATGTTCTTTGGAAATATGTTCGAGCTAACCTTTACACTGCTGAACAAGTTCAGGCAGATTTAAGTGACTTGAAAGCTTTAGGATTTCAAGTTACTTCAACGAAGGATCTAATGAGTGAAGCTGTCCAAATTGGTTTGGACTATGGGATTACAGCTTATGATGGCTGTTATGTGGCACTTTCAGAGCAAGTTATGGCACCGTTGCTAACACTGGATGAACGCTTAGTGAATTCGTTGAGAGATAGTAAGTTTGATGTGCGACTGTTGACAAATTTCACAGTACCAACTCGCTCTGCGTAATAATTCTGATTGACTAATAGATTGATGTTTTTAGATAATTGAAAATAGGCGATCGAGCATCAGAAAAAAGAAAGGGCGATCGATCTTGATGCGCGATCGGGCGATCGCTAAACACCGATGAAGGTTAGGTTTTGTCCTTCAACCCAACCTACAAGCTTATGGGCGATCGCTCTTTCATTTTAGGCGATCGGTCATCAGAAACAAGAAAGGGCGATCGTTCTTTATGCGCGATCGGGCGATCGTCGCAGTGTTTGGTATTTGATTTGAGGGGCGATATCCTTCCAATTCCATAGCACCTATACAATTCATCAAGATACCGATAAAGGTGAACAGCTTTGAGGTAAACTACAATTGCTCGAAGTTTCTGGAGTCTGACTAGGAAACAATGAAACTGATCTCGCATATTGGATATGATGGCATATTGCTTCTCCAAATGCCCGCTGAGTTTAAAGATACTATGGAAAACATAGACAAAGATGATTAATCTGATTCAAGAGCGTGCTACTAAAGAGCAACTTGAAGAAATGTTAGAAATCCTTAGCAGTTATATTAAACTAGCAGTGGATATCGAACGGGGAATTTTGGCAGGTGGTGGAGAACTTCACGCTGATTGCGAAGCTGTGTTACTCGAAAATGGGAGCAAGCAGGTAGATATTTGGGGAGCAGATTGGTATCCGCTTACACAAGACGTAGGCTATGAATCTTTAATCAATATCCGTCCCCGTCAGAACAATCGTTCGATGGAAATTCAAGATCCGATGATTAGAGAACAAGTTGCTCAGATCGTTCAACAGTTATTAGGAGGATTATGAGAGATTGGAATGCTTTAAAGTCACGCTATTTGCGAGACGAACTACCGATTCGTTTGGGAAATTTAGCATCGAATTTGGCACGAATTAAATCTCGCTCTCAAAATGCAGCTAATGGCGAAATAATTGAAAGTCTGCTGCAAGAAAGTAAGCTGTTTATTGAATGGACGGCTCAAGATGCAGAAATAGAAATAGCTGCTGAGTTAGTTGAGTTGCAGATTCAGTTAGCCTGCTGGCAGTATTCTTGGGCTGGGATTTGGGAGGATGCGGAACAACGAATGAAAGTTGGAGAAGAGGGAAGGATTTGGTCGGAAAAAGTGCTGAATATGTCTGGTTTGTTAGCTGTGAATTAGATAAGGGCGAGCGAGCGCTATCCGTCAATCATCGCCCTACTTAGTTTTGTATTTTGACGAGAAGAAACCCAATAACAAAGGCACAATAAGTGCCATGAAATTTGGGTTTCTTTCTTTAAATAAACCTACTGTAATGTGGCAAACTTTTTTCTGTATGATGCTGGTACGATCGTATTGAAATGGTGGAATATGGAAAAAGCAGCCTAGTTAATGTCGATCTGCTTACCATTAACTGTTAATTTAAAATCCGCAGCATCACTGGCGACGCGAAATATTTTAACAGCCTCGATAATTTGTCCTGGAAATAACTGATTACTAGACTCTTCTCTGCCATTTCCCTTAAGCCATTCCTTAATAGTTAAGGTTTCTGAGAAGTCATTAATCTCGTCATATTTCCGCCCCAGGCTATCAATCAACTGGTAATTTGACCATGCCATACTACCAGATTCTTGTCCTGTGTTTTTAATTTTTAGCTCAACCATAACAAGTTGACCGCCTTGTGCTTCTACTGGCTTGAAAAAACTATTATTAGGAGCAATGCGATCTATTGTTTCAATACTATCTACTTGAACCGCCCGATTACCTCTCACATTAATCCAAGTTTCTGTTTCAACAGGTGTCGAAGCTAGTGTAGTTTCTTGAATTTTGGGTGCATAGCTGGATGTTGTAGAAGAGACGGAATAGTCTGTCCTATAGGCGCTATCTTCAGCGGTAGCAGAAGATAATGTACCCAAACCAATCCCAACAATAATAACGCTGGTAACGCCATAACGTTTTAAAACTCTCATTCGAGTTTGCGGTTTTTTATCGTCAAGAACTATACGGGGGTTAAATAACCCAATAATCAAAGCAAACGGAGAAAAAATGAAATAAATACCAACCCCGAGAGCGAGAAGACCCAGAAGGAAGTAGAATACTAATTGCACAATTTCCATGACACTTACCTCCATATACTTGTTGTGACTACCCTGGATACCTTATAAACTTTGATGTCTAACCATCCGTTGTTTACAGAATACGCAGGAATTTATTCTTAAATACTTATTCTATTATGTTTTATATCTTCAACGTTTGTCTACAAAAAAAATGTTCTATTTTGTCGCCAATTTGTCGCCACTTTCACTCTGTTTAATCTAATTTTGTACGAATAGGTAATAAAATGTACAAAAATGTACGAAAATGTTGGTAGTTGTGAGCTACAATACACAAAACTCTCGCATCTCCCTGCCAGATGAATCTTAAAGAAATGTTAAATCTCGCGGATAAGATAGTATTTGCTAAAACAGGTCAGCACCTTGACGATTTACAAGAAGCGGTGCTGCGAGGCACTCTACAACGCGATACCTACAAAGAAATAGCGAAAGACTTTGACTGTTCTGAAAGTCGCATCAGGGAAATCGGATCGGAATTATGGCAATTACTTTCAGAAGAGTTAGGAGAAGATGTTAGTAAATCTAATTTTCGCTCCACAATGGAGAGGTTGCAGAACTCTAATATTTTAAACTTTGCACAAGACGTTGTAGTGAAGGGTAGTTTTAACACCTGTGGAGAAGGTAGACACCCGCCAGATATATCAAACTCATATAATGACGAAAAATCTAACCCAAAACAAATCAAAACCTCACATCAAGATTTAAGCGAGATGCCAGAGTTGGGCGATTTCTTCGATCGCACTTCCGAACTCCAAACCCTCACCACCTGGATTCTACAACAACACAGCCGCCTCATCACCCTCACCGGCATCAGCGGTATCGGCAAAACCACCCTAGCAGTACAACTCGTACAACAAATCAAAGACGAGTTTGAGTACGCAGCTTGGTACACAGTAGACGAATTCCCCACCATAGATAAATTTCAATCTAACCTAATACAGCTTTTTACCAATTCAGAAAAACAAGATTTATCCGCAACAAACCAGAAACGCTTACCGCTGATTAAATATTTACAAAAATATCGCAGTTTAATTATCTTAGATGACGTTCACAACCTTTTCTGTAGCGGCGAATTGGCAGGAAAATACAAACCAGAATGCGAAGAATATCGCTCTATGTTCAAACAAATAGAAAAATTATCCCATCAAAGCTGCTTTCTGTTAATCGGTTGGGAACAACCCAGAGAAGTGACTCAAGTTAAAAGCCAAAATACTTCTATTCGTACCTTACAAATCAAAGGTTTAGACATCGCAGCCGGACGGGAAATACTCAGAGATTATGGGTTAGAAGAAATCGACAACAGTGAAACTCTCATTCATCGCTACCAAGGCAATCCCCTATGGTTAAAAAGCGTGGCGAATCTGATTCAAGACTTGGGAGTAGCAGTGAATCAGTTATTACCAAATGATACCATATTATTGCCGGAAGATTTGAAAGATGTTTTACAGCAGCAGTTCGATCGCCTATCCGAACCGGAAAAACAAGTAATCTCCTTGTTAGCGAAAGCAAGCCAGCCGATCGATCGCACAAAATTGCTCGAAAATGATACAATTCCGCTGTCAGACTTGGTAAATGCGCTGCAATCTCTATCGCGGCGTTTTTGGATAGAACAACAAGCAAATTTTTACACTATTTCACCTGTGTTGAGGCAATATGCGATCGCCCGTGCAGTCTAATTGATACAACCATTGCTTGCATTCCCCGCGCTTCACCCAGATTACTAGGAATGGCAATGGGCGATCGGGTAGATTGGGCGATCGGTTCGATACAATAATTGGTAGTAGCAATTCCATTGTTTGTCATGACGCTGAAAGAATTAGAGCCTCAACTGCTGGCACTCTCTGACGACGAAAAAGCTCAAGTCGTTCAACTCCTATCCCAGGGCAAAATCACGCCTTGGCGCGGTATAGAAAAAACGCCTGATGTTTGCGGCGGAAGTGCGTGCATTGCTGGAACTCGCATCACCGTTTGGGGACTGGTAGAAGCTCGTCGCATTGGCTACAGCGAAGCCGATTTACTCACAAGCTATCGATTGCTATCTGCTACTGATATTGCTAACGCTTGGGCCTATGCCGAAGCTTTCTCCGATGAAATTGAAACAGAAATTCGGGAAAATGATGAAGTGATGGACGAGGATTTGTAGCAGATGGCACGTCTCTATGCCGATGAGCAATATCCCTATCCTGTTGTAGAATTACTGCGAGCTTTAGGACATGATGTTTTGACTGTCCAAGAAGCAGGCAGAGCCAATCAGAAAATTCCCGATCCGGATGTTTTAGCTTTTGCTACTAGCGAAAAACGTGCCGTCATTACCGAAAACCGTAAAGATTTCTTTCGGCTGCACCGCATACAGCCCCTTCATGCTGGTATTATCGCCTGTACGAACGATCGCAATTGGTTCGCGCTGGCTAACCGAATCCACACTGCTATTACAGCAGAAGAATCTTTAGAAGGTAAACTGATTCGTGTTGTACGCCCTGCTGTGTCACCGTAATACGATCGAGCTTTTACCTCAATTCCGGTTGCATCGGAATTAATATTACTACGAAATCAGGACACGGCAGTGCCGTTTCCCTACAATTAATCTAGCGTAGGGAAACGGCACTGCCG
>JAUBOH010000334.1:0-7604 GCA_036700145.1 Microcoleus occultus BM001215366 | reverse complement strand
CAAAAATCTCTTCTTTCTCCCCCCTTAGCAAGGGGGGGCCGGGGGGGGTTCTTAGCGATTATTTCCTGATTCGTTATATTCCCAGTTGCCGAATCTTGGAGTATTGCCATCAACGCCCAACCATCGAATCGCCGAAATACGGGATTGTAGAAAATGCCACGGATGATTTGTACTTCACTCCTTTTGAGTGCGAACAAATTGCCACAATTGTGCCTGTAACGGAACGATTAAAAGGAAGTCAACAAGCCAAAGTTGCTCCCTATCGAAAACTGGCCCAAAATGTGAATGTCATGCACTCCAGCCACCACGCTGTCTCGCGTTTAGACAATCCTTTAGAATCGCGTTTGTTTTTAGGGGATGGAAGTATCACGTTAGGGGAATTGATGACTCCCGGTTGGCGTTTACCGCAGTTATCAGATGTGTTTATGTCTTGCTGCGAAACTAATTTAGGTTCCACGGAAATTACCGATAATCTGCTTAGTTTGGGAACGGGTTTTTTGTGTGCGGGCGCGCGCAGTGTAGTCAGCACTTTGTGGGCGGTGGATGATTTTGCTACTTCGCTGTTTTCGATTTTTTACTATCAGTATCGTCTGGAAGGTTTGAGTCGCCCAGAGGCGTTACGACGGGCGCAGGTGCGGTTACGGACGATTTCGGGGGCGGAGTTGAAGAAGCTTTATCAACCGCAAATCGATGCCCTGCTTCCGAAAATTATTGGGGATTTAGAGCGGAAATTGAATCTGGTACAGGAAGAAATAAAAGGCTTGGAATCGCAGCAGGACGAATATAAAGGCGGTACGGCTGAGTATAAAGAGTTGGAGGAGAAGTTGAACAAGAAAACGGAGGAGGAAATTGAGATTCGGAAGCGAAAGGGAAGATATGAAAGTTTGCAGGAAAATCTTTACACTATGTCAAATCCTTTTGATGATTTGAGTTATTGGTCTGGGTTTATTTGTCAGGGTTTGCATTGATTTTTGGTGTTTCATCGTGTCAACAAACACGTCAGACACACATTCCGGCAGGGGTTGAAACCCCCGCCTGACAGCGAAAGTCCTCTAAAGAGGACTGATGAATTTAAGAGTCCTCTTTAGAGGACTTTCGCTATGAGACAGGGAATTAATTCCCTGTCGGACTTTCGGCTAAACGCGCTATTTCACCTGCATTTATCCCCCTAAATCTACGCTTAAAAATCGGATTCTGCGGTCAAAAGCTCGATCGACAAATCCATCTGTTCCTTCCCCCGCGCCAAAAAACCTTCGCACTGCTGCAAACACTCGACAGCCACCGCAAACTGCTCGAAAACCGCCTCTAGAGGCAATTCTCCCGATTCCACCCGATCGATAATCGCTTCAATTCGATCGACCGTTTGCTCATAATTCCAGTCTGGCAGATTTCCCGGCACATCAATCATGTCTCTTCCGCATCCAATATTTCCACAATCTTAACTCTCAAAGCGCCCCGGCTCAACCTCACAGTCAATTCCTCTCCCAACTGCAAACCGTCAGCCGTGCGAATTACCGTACCGTCACTTTGTTTAACCGCAGCATAACCCCTTTGCAAAACCGCTGCCGGATTTAGTGCCGATAACTTTTCTTGCAACACTTCCAGTTTACCACTTGCCTGCCGCAAAGTTCGCGATGTCACAGGCAACCGTTTTAAGCGATTTTGCAACCGCTGCAAATGCTGTTCTTCTGTCTGAAATCGTGTCCGCACAGCACTTGCTAAATCGAGCATTCTCTGCTTGTGTTGAAAGTAAATATCTGCCAAAATCGGCACTGCTTGTTCCGCCGCTGCTGTCGGAGTATGAGCTCGTTTGTCGGCCGCTAAATCTGCTAGCGATTCATCTCTTTCGTGGCCGATACCGGTGATAATTGGTATCGCACAATTGACGATTGCCCTGACAACCCTCTCATCGTTAAAACAAGCCAAATCCTCCGCAGAACCGCCGCCACGGGCCAAAATTATGACATCAGCCCTACCGTCCAATTCTACACGGGCGATCGCCCTGACAATTTCCGCAACAGCCGATTCTCCCTGCACCCCTGTCGGCGACAGCAACACCCGCAAACCCGGATATCTTTGAGATAGAGTCCGCTGAATGTCCCCCCAAGCCGCACTGCTATCGGAAGCCACAACAGCCACAATTTGCGGATGTGCGGGGATTTCGCGCTTTCTGGCTGGATCGAAGAAACCCTCAGATTCCAAGCGCGATCGCAATTGCTGCAACCGCAAAGCCTGCAATCCTTCCCCAGCGGGTAGCAATTGCACAGCATTCAACTGGTACTCGCCACGCTTGTTGTAAACCCGGATGCTTCCCAAAACGATTAACTGTTCCCCTTTTACGGGGATTTGCAGCAATTTTTGCCCCCGATTGTTCCAAGCCACGCAGCGAATTGCAGCGCTTTTATCAGGATCGGACAGAGTGAAATAGCAGGCTGTGGGGTATGGCGAAACGTTAGTCACCTCGCCTGTCAGCCAAACCGATCGCAAGTAGCGATCGCCCTCCAACAAGTCTTGCAGGTATGATGTTAGTCCAGCAACAGATAACGCTGTATCGGGAAAAATTGAAGTCATCGACAGTCCTAATTTCACCAATCTAGGCTACTATGTTTAAGGTAATTTATCCAGCTTGTCTGCACAAATAACATACTAATGATATCAGATGTTATGACTTCGATGAATATGCTGCGTCAAGAGGCTGCGGCGATCGGCATTACTGATGCCGAAGCCCGAAAGTATGGCGATCTCCGACATAAAAGAACTTGGTCTTTGGCGATCGAACATCACCTCTCTATGCAGGGAGAAGCCGATCGGATAGAATCATCCTTCACAACTTCCGAACCAGATTCCACCACCACACTCAGCCGCTTTCAGACTGAGGATTTGAAAGAATATGGTATTGGGCTAACTGCGAATTTAGGCGAATCTGGAGTCAAAGTGAAGAACCAAACAGCATCTTTTGCTTCGCCACAACAGCCAACAGAAGAACTCCAGCTATCCCACAGCAATTTCGACCGCCGCAGCAACCAAAACCCAGGTTTTAAACAAGTAGTTCAAAACCACATTAAAGCATTAACAATTGCATCCGGTTCCCGCACAAATCAGCCGAATTCACAATTAAACAATTGGGTTTGTCCCGAGTGCTGCCCCGAGGGCGAATTGGGCTGTCACCTTTGCACCGGAGAAGGCAATATAGGCAACATTGCAGCCATTAGCTGGACTCTAGCTTATATGGAAATGTTAGGTTGTTCGGCTCGCGAAATAGAGCCGCTCAGGAAATATTCGCCTGCGTCGGAGACTCTGGAATTGAATTTAAAAGTTTGTGTTGCTATCAAAGAAAGTAGCGAAGTTTTAGCCAGGACTGAAAAATGGGTAATTGGGAATCGGTAATTGGGAATTGGGCATTGGTTATTAGTTGCGATCGCCACAAATAACAAATAACAAATAACTTACCTAAAAATTACTCTAAATTAAGTATTGATTCCAGCTTTTTCAAAGCAACTTCCAAATCATCATTAACAACCTGAAAATCAAATTCGCCCGCAGCTTCAATCTCCTCCTTAGCGCGCAGCAACCGGCGGGCGATCGCACTTTCGGAATCTTGACCCCGACTCCGCAGCCGCCGTTCCAACTCATCCCAAGAAGGAGGTAAAATAAAAATTCGCAAAGCCTCCAGAAACTTATTTCTAATTTGCCTTGCTCCTTCCAACTCAATTTCCAGGATTACCCATTTTCCCTCACCAACTTCTTGCGTGAGAGCAAAATAAGGAGTACCGTAAAGATTACCCGCAAACTCGGCCCATTCCGCCAACTCGCCAGCCTCAACCATTTGCTCAAAACGGCTGCGGCTGACAAAATAGTAGTGTTGTCCCTCGACTTCTCCCTCGCGGGGCCCGCGCGTAGTAACTGATACCGACAGATACAAAGTCGGATGGCGATTGAGGAGCGATCGTACTAGGGTGCCTTTCCCCACACCGCTAGGCCCCGTCAGAACAATTAATTTACCGGATTTCATTTTTAGCAGAGAAACTTGTAACAAATTAAGTTTCTGCTTACTCTATACTGTCAGAGCTCAAATTGCAACTGACAAACCTCAATCATCCCGACTTTGACCGTCTTTGCTCACCACAAAACGATTAGCAACCGTTTCCGGCTGAATCGCCGAGAGGATAACGTGACTCGAATCAGTAATAATAACCGCCCTCGTGCGGCGGCCGTAAGTAGCATCAACCAGTTGTCCCCGCTCCCGCGCATCAGTAATTATACGCTTAATTGGCGCTGACTCGGGGCTGACAATGGCAATCACTCGGTTAGCAGACACAATGTTACCAAAACCGATATTAATTAATTGAATATCCATGAAAATCTTAATCTATGGGTGAACGAGTAACTATCAATCCTTAATTATTATCATATATAAAAAGATTTTTTCTGAAAATTCTAAAATTAATTTAAACTGACTTTTTTAGTTTTTACCTGATTTTTTTACCCTTTTGACGCCGAGTCCCCCGCTCTTTATCAAAACTTTAAAAAACCAGCGCTATTGCCGCTCTATATTAAAGATTTGGTAAAAATCTCGATTTTTAGTTGCTAATGAAAGCATTAGCTGTATCGAGATAAAAATCTGTAAATATTGCGAAATATAAAGTTAATTTTAGCAGCGAGCCGAAGTTAAGTATTATCACCGATAAACATCGCAGCAAATAGCTTTTTACACTGACAGTAATAACACTGATGCTGCTTTGACTGGCAGTCAACTCAAGTTACAGCCTGCTGACGATCGCACATCATCCCCAATTTCCCACAAAAATATACTCGAAAGCGGAATTAGCCGGATCTTTTGTAGCTGTATAACCGGACTTACGCATAACCTTTATATGTAGGGTGCGCCATGTGTATGACGCACCCTACATATAGAGCAATTACGATTAATTTAGTGCTTTCAATCGAATTTTATTTCACGAATTCATGAGAGATACAGACTTGTGATATCAATTCTGGTTGCACTCAGACATGATATGGAGGGACACTCAAGATGCCCTTGGATTACCGCGATTAATTGTAGGGAGGCGCGGCACTCGCGGTATCCTGACCTTGTTGGGTAATATTAATTCCGATGCTACCGGATTTGATATGAAAGGAAGTCAGATTGTTCTTATGCCAAGCGTGTTGGACTAAAGTCCTCACTACAAACCTGCTATAAAACTGGTTCGTAGTGAGGACTTTAGTCCTCAGATTTGATGCGGACTAAAGTCCTCACTACAAACCTATAGATTAAGCTGTATTCAGGACTTTAGTCCTCAGATTTGATGCGGACTAAAGTCCTCACTACAAACCTATAGATTAAGCTGCAACTAAACCGCTGTGCCTCAACAAGGCTTTAGTGCTGGGTTCGCGTCCCCGGAAAGTTTTAAAGACTTCCATCGGGTGCAAACTGCCACCCAATCCTAAGACTGTATCGCGGAACCGCTTGCCTGTAGAGGCGATCGCACTTTCATCTTCCAAACCCGCTTCTTCAAACGCCGCAAAAGCATCAGCGCTGAGCACTTCCGCCCATTTATAACTATAATAGCCCGCCGCGTATCCGCCCGCAAAAATGTGTCCGAAAGCGCACAAAAATGCGTCTCCTTCCAGAGGAGGCAACACAGTCGTAGTTTTAGCAATGCGGTTGCGGACATCCGCCACAGTTTCGCTGCCGCCCGATCGATAACGGTGGTGCAATTCGATGTCAACGCTGCTAAAATGTACTTGTCTGAGCATGACACTGCCGCTCATGTAGTGGCGCGCTGCGAGCAACTTTTGGTAGTAGTGTTCCGGCAAAGTTTCCCCAGTTTGGTAATGCTTAGCCATCCCGAACAAAGTCGCGCGATCGTAACACCAATTCTCCATAAATTGACTGGGCAATTCCACTGCATCCCACTCAACATTATTGATGCCCGAAGCCCCAGGATAGTCTACTGTTGTCAGCATATGCTGCAAACCGTGACCGAATTCGTGAAACAAAGTTTCGACTTCCAAGAAAGTCATTAAACTCGGTTTGCCGTCAACCGGAGGACTTTGGTTGCACACCAAATAAGCCACCGGCAACCGCATGGTTGTCTTTCCGGCTTCCACAAATTTAGCGCGCACCACGCACTCGTCCATCCAAGCACCGCCGCGCTTTTCCTCCGGGCGGCTGTAGGGGTCTAAATAGAAATTGGCGATCGTATTTCCGGCTTCGTCATCTATTTGGAAATAGCGCACATCTTTGTGCCACACCGGAGATTGACCGTCCGCCGCAGTTACTGTCACGCCGAACAGCCGCTTTACCAATCCAAATAATCCGTCCAATACCTGCGGTAAAGCAAAATAAGGGCGCAATTCTTCAGCACTGAAAGCAAACTTTTCTTCCCGCCGCCGTTCCGACCAAAAACCGATATCCCAGTGCTTCAAATCCTCAGCTTCCGCAGCGCCTTTTTCGGTAGCAAAAGCTTTCAAATCTGCTAAATCTTTGACAGCAGCACTGTAGCTAGCTAAGCGCAATTCTTCTAACAAAGCTTCCACTGCTGCAACGTCGGGAGCCATTTTGCTCGCCAAGCTCAATTCGGCATAACTGCTAAAGCCGAGCAAAGTCGCTTTTTCGTGGCGCAGTGCTAAAATGCGATCGGTCAAAGGCCAGTTATTCAATTCTCCGCTGCTGGCTCTGCCGATAAAAGCTTTGTACAACTTTTCGCGCAAGTCGCGGCGGGTACTGTGCTGCATGAAAGGGCCGTAACTCGGAAAGTCTAAAGTAATCCGCCAAGGGCCGTTTTCAGCATCCGCATTTTCGGAGCCGGCGCTGCGAGCAACTTGAGCTGCTAAACTCAACAAACTGGGTGGCAAACCGTTAATTTCGTCTTTGTTTGTGAGGGTGATGCTGAAGGCTTTGGTAGCGTCGAGGACGTGATTGGAAAATTGGGTAGTGATTTCCGCCAATTCTAATTGAATGGCATTAAAACGCTCTTTTTGCTCGCCTTCTAAACCTACGCCGGAGAGTTGGGCATCTCGGAGGGCGGCTTCGACAATTCGCTGTTGAGCTGACTTTAAGCTGTCCCAATTTTCGCTGGCCCGCAGCGCTTTAAAAGCTTCATAAAGCGGTTTACTTTGACTGAGCTTGCTCCAAAATTTTACTACTTCCGGCTGCACTGTTTCGTGTGCCGATCGCAATTCCGGGCTATTTTTCACCCCCATCAAATGTCCGACAATGCTCCAAGTCCAATTTAAACGCTCTCCGAGCCGCTGCAAAGGTTCTACTAAGCCGCTCCAAGTCGGCTCCACAGAGGCTTCTAAGGCCGCTAGCGAAGCTTCTAGTTCGGTCAGCAGTTGGGTAACAGCGGGGACTACGTGCGGGAGTGCGATCGCGTCAAATGGTGGCAGTCCTTGACCAATTAGTAATGGGTTATCAGCAATAGTTACGGTTGCAGTCATTGATTTTTTTTGTAACAGGTTGAAAACAGGTGAACTAGAAAGATTAGCTTTTAATCTTTTAACACAGTTGCCGAAAAACTTGGGAGGTAAGTAAGTAGGGACACGGCATTGCCGTGTCCCTACTTGGAAGGTAAGTAAGTAGGGACACGGCATTGCCGTGT
>JAUBOH010000333.1:0-7631 GCA_036700145.1 Microcoleus occultus BM001215366 | reverse complement strand
TCCCGACGGTGACGATGGTGTTGCTGGTAGTCATCTTGCTGACTGTGGCGATCGTCCTGCGATCGTTCGATCGGGCGAATACTGCTCGCAACGTGCGGGTGAACCAGCAGGTGCTGGCGGCCGCAACTCCCGCGCTCGATCGGGCGAAAGCGAAAATTCAGTTTATGCTGCGGGAAGATCCGCAAAGACCGACGGCGACTCCATCAGACAATGAAATGTACCGGATGATTTCGGCGGCTGATTCTCTCCTCGCTACTCCTGCTAAAGATATTTATACATTCGGCGGTGAAGAGCGGCTGAGACTTAAGTATGACCTAGACGGAAACAACAGCATAAATCCCGAGCTTAAATTTACAGATCCTCTGTTTAGTGAGAAAAATGAATCTATAAATACTGCATGGAGATACCCCGTAGATACGGACAACGACGGCAAGTTTGACACTTTTACACTTTATGGTATTTATTTTCGCAGTCCACAGCGCAAAACGGCTGCGCCAGATGCAGGGAGTTTTATCAGATCGAGACAGCCTTTAGAGGCAAGAACTCCACCGATGACCGGGAAGATATCAGATCCGAAGTGTGCGGCGGCGGCTGGTACTAGCGCTAGTTTGGTAGGCGATTCTGGTTGGTATAAATCCGAAGGCAAGCTCAAAAAAAGTTTCTTTGTTTATACAGTTAATTTACCCATCACAAAGACGGGCCTTGCGGGGCTGGATACTACAAAATACCAAGAGTTTAAAGGAACTCCAAGCTTCTCGGCTTTAGAGTACCAGCAAGACCAAAGTCGGATTCCCCTCAGCAATAATGCGGTTGTTTATGAAGATGACTTAGAAATATCTGCTGGGGTTGACTTTCGGATCAACGGGCGGATGTTCACGAATAGCAATTTGTTCGCAACCACAGGTAAAACCTTAAAATTATTTCAAGTCAGCAGCCCAAAATCTTGTTTTTACGAACAAGAAAACAGCAAGATAATTGTGAGCGGCAATGTAGTCAATGCTGGCGTTCTAGCTGGTGCTAATACTGTGAACGTGGATATTTTCACACCAGGTGGAACTCCAACTACAAAAACAATTAGCTCATCCAGTAGCAACGATCGATTAGACGTACTTTACAACAACAAAGATTACTCCAATCGCCTCTCCAATCTAGTAGACTCGTGGATTACAAGCACTACTCCCAATCCTGTACCTCCAATTAGCGCTCCAGTAGCCGCCGATCCAGAATCAGTCCAGCAACTTACAAAAGGGCCAGATTTTGTCACGACTCGCAGACGAGCGCTGGAGGGTTACTTTAAAGCAAGAATGCGGAAAGTGCCTTTTGGAGACACCACTACAGCTCCCTCACCCATAACACAGGGTACTGGCGATACTCTGAGTCCTGCAACTGAGTGGAACCTGCTTAATAAGACCGATACTGCGATTCAGGGAAGTCTTGCAGGGCCCAACGGTATCACACTTGTTAATCTACCCGCAAGAAACCCCACGTCCGAACCTCAAGATGAAACACTTCTGGGCGATCGCATCCAAGTAGGCAACAACTTACCAGAGCAGCGGTGGGACACAACCACTACACCGCCCAAATTTATCGGGCTAGAACCGCCACAAAAAATTGTCGGGTCAAAATGGCAAAATGACACAGGCGCCGACACAACAGAAGATCGCACTCGCACCCCTCGCGTGACGCAACTCGCTGACGTGGGATCGACTGACCGCGCAGGCTTCTGGGAACTAGCAGCGGCCCAAGCACCTAAAACAGCAGTTGATGGCGTTGGGGGTCTGCGGGTAGTAACAGGGGGCGGGGTTTACGAGCGCGTGAATTCTTTTCTACCCCCGCCCGGATGGGACGATCCGAGAACACCTGCGGTAGAAGCATCAGCGACATACGACGATCCGGCAACTACAGCTATAGAGACATATCGTATTGTCTGGCCGGACACTATGCCCATGTCGCCTGTACTCGGAGTGCAAAGAGTTTATAACAACGCTGCGACTGCTGATACTGCTGCACCGAATGCGCCTGCGAACGGTTGGGCTACTAATCGATTGCCTGCCCCCCCAGGAGTGCTACCAGCACCAGTTAGTAGCATTGACCCCAACACTCCCAAGTATGCCAAGGGCGATTTGCGGATGCGGGCAACAGCAGTTTATCACTATGCAGATAATGCCTACGATCCTGATAAACCCAATCCAGGCCAAACCCCAATTGGTTGCATCAGCAGTTATTACGACCCCAGTACCTCTTCAACCGCTAGAAACTTCGGTACAACCCTTCCAGATGTAAGCGGCGATTTCCTACCGGGAACGACTACGCGAGCAGGGACACGCGACCCGATCATCGGCTCAAACAACGGGGTAGTTTACGGCCCTCCTACTACGGCAAGACCAGGCGCTGGTTCAGCACCAAACCCAACCACTGGCTTACTGGGAAGCCCGAGTCCATCCCCACTAGAGACACAAGCAAATTATGTTTTCCCTAACGGTCGCTTTGCCAATGAGCCTTTAAGAAATGCTCTGATCAAAGATCCCGCCAAACGCACTTTAGCCGATATCGCAGCGATTGACTCTACAATGTGTTCCTTTGGCATTTTGGCTACGCCCGGTTTCGCCTTGGGTACTAAACCTGATATTGATGACGGCGCGATTAAGGAAGTGGCATTTTTGAATGGGAGAGATATTAAGGCGATCGATCGCAACGACCCAACTCTCACTCCCACAACAATTGTTGACGAAACCTTTACTCTCAGCACTCCCCTGACAGGAGCAAATGCGGCCAAGTTAACAGGAAAATACGAGCTCGCCCTGGAAGAACGGCAACCCCTAGAAATTCGGGCTACTGTCTTGGATATAGAGAAATTGCGGACGAAAACCATTCCACAGAAAATTGCGACCGGGCCTTCACCAGAGTATTTGCTGCCGAACAGTGGCATCATTTATGCTACCAGAGACGATGCGCTGCCCGATCGGAGCGATCGACAAGAAACCAGCCCAGGTTCAGGCGTGTTTGATGAAGATACCAGCAAAACCGTCAGTCCAACCGACTCTCTGCTCGACCCTACCCGCCGTCCAAACGCGATTATGCTGATCAATGGAACAAAGCTGTTCCGGGGGGGCAATACCGCTGCAACAGTTACTACTGTGGAAGAAGTAGTAAAAGAAAAAGGCTTAACTCTGATATCAAATCTGCCAGTTTACATCAAAGGAGAGTTTAACAAACACACCCAAGAAGAGTTTATGCTTAGTGAGGCTCTGGAGGCGAATTGGAATAACTTCTACAATCGAAGCAACCTCAATGGCAGCTTTGCCTGTCGCAAAGGCGACCCCCGGCTTACTTGTGCGGGTGATGATTGGCGACCAGCCACAGTGCTCGGGGATGCTGTCACCATACTTTCCGGCACTTTCCGTGAAGGCTTCCGCAATGAGGGAGATTTCGATCTGAGAAATAATGCAGGCGGGGCGACATTTGCTACCACTACTGTTCCTGTTCCTGGTATAATTACTCCTCAGCCTGCTACTGAACTTCGGCGGAATCAAGGATTTTACAACAACAACTTTGTTACTAATGGACTCAGTAGTGGCACATTTAATGCTAGTGGCGCTCCTGATAACAATCCCGCCAATAGTCTCAAGGACAATGACTACCTGACTATTGGTGGTAAGGGTCTAAATAGTTCTTACTTCAATAACTTTGTAACGCCTATCCAGCGACGCGGAAAGTATCCAGAGTATTTAATGGAAGTCTGCACAAAGCTGCCTGTTTCTGCCTGTACGGAAAAGGATTGGTATGTCGATCCAACTGCTACAACGCCACTAAAAGCAACGGCGATTGCTCTAGGTACGACAACTTATGCTCCCGGTACTCATAAAGCTGGGACAACTGCTCAGCCTCCCGATTCTACCTTGCAACGTTTTCCCCGTCGGGTTGCTTTTCAAAGGGACGCGAGTGATAACTTAGCCAATACCCCAAATAATACTAAAGTCACGGCTTTAGGCATTCAGAGTTCAGGGAACATAGCCGCCTTTGACACTTCAAGTACCACATTACCAACATTATCGGATAACTCTTTGTGGTTTGCCTCAGCAACGAATAGTACCCCCCCTCTAGATTTCGGCACTGCAAAACCCCTGTTTTTTCTCAACGCAGTATTGCCAAATCCAACAACTGATGGCTTTCCATTTACAGATGGGATCAAACCACTGCCGAAATTCTCATCAAGCCCAGCATTAAATCTAGATAAGCAGCCGCTATTAATGCCGGTGTTGCAAATGACCCGCGCCACAACTGCTTCTCCAACAGCCGGTATAGAACCACAAATTGGCGAAATCGCCGAATTAACGAAGTGGCTGCCGCCAGCAGGTGCAACTGCCACATCTCAAGAATTCAATCTCATAGTTGGGTCAGGCGACGTTCCTTCACGGAAAATAGCTGCTAATACAGGTGAGTTTAATGGTGGTCTGCAAAACTTGCCCCGCTTCGTTGAAAACTGGAGAAATGGCGACATTAGTACCAAAATTGTAGGTGCATTCATCCAGTTAAATCGCAGTGCTTATAGTACCGCACCCTACTTCTCGCGATTAGGGAGTTCTCTGCCTCGCAGTGTTTTCTCTCCGACAGGTATTACACCTGAGTTGAATCCCTCGAATGGTTACAGAATTAGTAACGGTGGCGGTTCAGTTCCTTTCTTCAGTCCGCCCACCCGGAATTGGGGTTTTGATGTCGGCCTATTATCTCAACCACCCGACTTGTTTACCCAACGGTTTACAACCCCCAGCACACAGACTAAACCGGCGGAATTCTTCAGAGAAGTACCTCGGAATGACGAATGGGTACAAACTTTGATGTGTGCTTTCGATGATAAAGATGGGACAACGCCAATTGTAAGTAGCGATTTGCGCCCAACAGATTCATTCTGCAAATCTAAAGCAGGTGCCTAACCATGAATAAACTACGAAAAGACAACAGCTACTCACAACCCTTCTTATTCAAGGGAGCAAAGACAGAAAGAGAATTCAGCGGCCAGCAAGCCGAGAGTAAATCTAACAGTTGCGCCAAAAAATCAAAGTCGCGAGACGGTGGTTACACGATTATCGAGTCGTTGGTAGCGATGATCGTGGTTTCGGTGCTGATGATCGCGATCGCCCCCGTGATGGCCTTCTCAGTAGCAACTCGCGTCCAAGCGCGGCGGATGGAACTGGCCACGCAGGCGGCGAGAGCTTACATCGACGCTCTCAGGACGGGGGCGCTCAAAAAAGGTGGAAGCATACCAGGGTTTCCCATCGCCGCACCAGCAGACAACTTAGCTGGTGCAGGAGTTCCGGCAGTCGGCGAGACATACTGTGTTGACATGGATGGAGGAGGTTGTAGTTCTAGTAGCAACAAAGACTTTTATGTTCAGGGCGCTTGGCTAAATAAAAATGTAGCTGCTAATGAAGATCCCGCATTAAAAGGTTACCAGCTTCTAGTCCGGGTTTACAGGGCTGATTCCTTTGCTTCCGGTGTTACGCTGAAAGCTCCCAAGGATGCGACAAAGCAATCTGTTGTGGGTTCTGGTTTAGGCAATTTGACAATGCCAGTAGTAGAAATGTCTACGGAGATTCCCGCCACTGGAACTCCCTCATACAAGTCAATCTTCGATCGCCTCAAATAACCATGAACTACTGTATGCCCATAATTACAGTGAGTGTTATTAGATTTAAATCCCTCCCAACCACTTGGCAAAGGAAGAAGTCACAATGAAAAGTTTACTCAGGTTGCTTCTGAAAACTCAGCACCAGCGAAACCGCTTTGATCCAGCTCAAACTGAAAAGGGCATGACTCTGGTCGAGCTCTTAGTCGGAGCAGTTATGGCATTTTTAATCATTACGCCGATGCTCGGTTTTGTAGTCGATATGCTGAATACCGACAGGAGGGAACAAGTCAAGTCAAATACCGAGCAAGACATTCAGGCCGCAGTTGATTTCATCGCCCAAGATTTGAGTCAAGCCATTTATATTTACGATGGAGCTGGAATCACTGCTATTAGCAATCCAAATCAGCTTCCTGCTGCTCCTCAAAATACTACTGGCACTCCAATTTTAGTATTCTGGAAGCGGCAGCAGATAAAAAATGCTGTTCCTATTAACAGTGCAATAAAACCCCAAAAATGTGACGATGTAGCTAATGTCAATAAGTGTAATGACACCTACGTACTATCATTAGTTGCTTACTACCAGATTAAAGAAACTGACCCTAAGTCTATTTGGTGTCAGCCTTCAGGAGGCACTTGTCCTACCCGCATTGCTCGCTATGAAATTAGAGATGGAGTAAGAAAACCTGACCCGGTTGCGGGAGATACTAATCCTCCTTACTATAACGTTAATGATACAAAAGATACTCAACAACCTGATCCAGCTTTTAATAAAGATTTTGACTTTACTAAACCCACAGAAAAAGTGACACTTCCGGCGGGACTGACAAAGGCAAAAAATCCCGAGGTACTGGTTAACTACATCGATCACAGTCAAGGACCGGTATTGAGTCCATGCACGACGGCTCTTGGTAATCCTACCGACCCCAAAACTAAAACAGCACTCTCAGAACAAACCGTAAAAGTAACAGACCCAAATACAAATAGCTTCTACGCTTGTGTAGATACATCTAAAAACTTAGCCAGAGTTACGATCAGAGGCAATAGCCTCCGCCGCCTTCAAACCGATGCTAATTATGATGCCAACAAATCCGCATTTTTTCCAACAGCAAGCGTGCAAGTACAAGGTCTTGGTGCGGTAGGCAAATAACTTATGCTTGAAACACATTTCCGAATCGCGCCCGCAAATAAAAATAGGAGATTACGATGAAAAACCCAATATTATTAAAACTTTTGCAGAAATCTGCCACCAAAGCAACCCTCAATTTCCCAAATACTAGATCCAGAAAAGGCGATAAAGGGTACACTATTATAGAGTTGCTCATCATAGTGCTGATCTTAGGTATATTCGCTTCGATCGCCGCTCCCGGCTGGCTGGGATTCATCAACAGACAAAGAGTCCGCACTGTGAACGATCGCGTTTTCCAAACCTTGCGAACAGCACAAAGCGAAGCAAAGCGAACTAAGAGCGATAGAGTAGTTACATTCAATCTTACTGACCCGCCAACAGCTACAATTAACACAGTTACAGTTCCAGCCCAAAACCCTCCGCTACAAACAGTGACTTTCGACGCTGGAGGCGAAATTAAAGCCGGCACTATTAAACTTTTAACGAATGCAACTGCTGCTGATACTGATCTTCCTCTAAACTCGATCATTTTTGACTATCAGGGCAATGTAAAAAAATTACCAAGTACAAATCCTGCAATTCCCGGACGATTTGTGATATTAGTTTCTACTGTTGACGGCGGTGCAAAGCAGTGTGTAATTGTCGAAACTCTCCTAGGAGGAATGAGAACCGATGAAGGGACATTCAATCCAACAACAGGACAGGGTTGTCCAGTAGTCCCCTAGATATTTTTTAATCTCTCACAGCAATTCTGCATAAGTTGTGAATTATTAAGATATATTAACATAAATTATTTGATATTTCAAATATAATTAAAACAGACAAACTATGCTACTAGAACTAAAACAAATCACCGTACCACCAGGAAATCAACTA
>JAUBOH010000332.1:3627-7655 GCA_036700145.1 Microcoleus occultus BM001215366 | reverse complement strand
ATTTTAAAAGACCGTATCTTCCCCGCACCAGAAGTAAAAGCATTCAACAATGATTACATAACTGAGGGAAAGAGCAAGTTCGGCACAAATAAATCAGCCGATCGAAAGCTTACATATCCTCAATATAAAACTTGTGTAAATTGGAGAATCAAAAATGTCTGTACTTAATCGCATTAAATCCGGCACATCTGTTTTGTTAACCTTGGGAACCGTTGCTGGAACCGCAGCGCCGATGTTTGCTCCCGCGCCTGCTTTTGCTCAGACAGCTTTTTCGGATGTTAATAACAACTATTGGGCAAAAGATTTCATTCAAGATTTGTCAGAAAGAGGAATTATCAAGGGATTTCCTGATGGGAGTTTCCGCCCGGATGCACTTGTAACGCGGGCTGAATTCGCGGCAATGGTACGATCGGTCAAAAAGGCAAAAACTCGGGATGCTGTACGGTTTGCTGATGTTCCCTCGAATTTTTGGGCTAGCGGGGCGATCGCCCAAGCTTACGAAATGGGATGGATGTCTGGCTATCCCGGCAATGTTTTCAGGCCAATGCAGCAGATTCCTCGCGTGCAAGTTGTAGTCGCTTTAAATAACGGACTTGGCTATGAGCCTAAGTGCAATTTTCAAGATGTTCTCAGCTACTATAATGATGCGGGTGAGATTCAGAGTTATGCTGTCAAAAGCGTTGCTGCTGCTACTGAAAAACAGTTGGTTGTCAGCTATCCTAATCCTAAATCTCTGAAACCGAATCAGTCAGCAACGCGCGCTGAAGTAGCTGCTTTTATCTATCAAACATTAGTCAGTACAAATCAAGCAAGAGCGATTAATTCTCCTTATATTGCCAAGATTGATGTTGGCGAGTCTGTTGCTGTGAAAATTCCCAGCGGTACTTCTATCTTGGTCGAGTATGCAAAAGGCAAGATTTTGCTCGGCCCCAATGACAAATCTCCGATTACGCTGACTGTGGCTGCGGATATCGCGGGTAGTAATGGTAAAGTGCTGATACCCGAAGGATCGAAAATTAGTGGGGAATTGCGATCGACTGCTGCGGGCGTTCAGTTTGTCGCACAGGAATTGAGTATCATCAACGGTAGCAGAGTTCCTCTGAACGCCACTTCGCAACTGATTACTAGGACAGAAACTGTTACCAAGGGCGTTAATGTCGGTAATCTGGTGAAGAATACGGCGTTGGGTGCAGCAGCAGCGGCGGCGATCGCAGGTGTTACAGGCGATCGGGCGATCGCGACTGAAGAGGTGCTCGGCGGCGCGGGAATCGGCACTTTGATCGGAGTATTTTTGGGTCGAGATCAAGTCGATTTGTATGCTGTTAATCCCGACACAGATTTAGATTTGGTGTTGAATTCGGACTTAGCAATTGGTACTGCTAGCACAGGCATTTGCAGTGTTCGATAAGAAATAGAATGCCGACAAATCTTAGTTCCCGGTAGGGACACGGCAGTGCCGTGTCCCTACACTTCACAAACATGGAATACGCTGTAAAATAAATTAACCCATAATTTCTACGGACATCCCAAACTTTCTCGGGTAGAAACTCCCGTCACGGGATTGACACCATCGGCTTTTTCGCACATGATTGTTACTTGATAAGCATCAATAATTGCGTCCGTAAAATCAGCCCCGGAAATGGCAGCATCAAAAAACCGAGTTCGAGTCATAATTGCTTCTGTAAAATTAGCATTCGTCAAATTAGCGCCGTCAAAGGTAATTCTATCTGCCAAAGCACCGGAGAGGTTTGCACCTGATAAGTTGGCATTCAGCAAGACTCCTTTAGTCAAAATCGCATTGCTCAAATCAGCGCCTTGAAAGTTGGTTCCCCGCATCTCGGCGGCGACGAATGTTCCTCCCGCTAAGTCTGAGTTGGAGAAATCACGGTTTGATAAGTTAATGTTTGTGTAATTAACATTTGTTTTCGGCAGCGCAAATGCCGGAGTAGCACTCAGCAGCACCCACCCAAAAGCTAATACTAAACTTAAAACTAGACTCAAGACTATTCGGAATACACTTTTCACAGATTTTTTACTCATGGTAATTAACTAATAACTAATGATAGTCTGTCCGAACCGAACAACAACCATAAAATCGGTTTGTAGTGAGGACTTTAGTCCTATTCCAAATCAGAGGACTAAAGTCCTCACTACAAACAATTGTGACTAATTAAATCGCTTTACCCAATCTTCGCCGATGCGAAGTGTCAAGTCAGAATCGATTTCACCAGTAGAAGATGCTTCTATTTTACCGTCGCCTAACACTTTTTGCAGTTGATTCGCTGCTTCTAAATCGCCTTGCTGCACGATAATTTGACTTTGCCGCTGCTTGTCAGGCCAATCTTTTACTGCAGATACATTAGAAAAGCCCTGTTTTCGGAGAAATGCAGCAACTTTTTGGGCGGTTTTCGGATTGCTAGAAGCGTTTTGGACAGCGATTTTGAGGTTTGTGGGCGAAACGGACTGGCTGGAATTGGCAAATCGTCCTTGTGCAAAGTCCGGCACGCTTTGCTTGAAATATTGTGTCATAATTCGATCGCGCCCAGCAGCATCTAAAATCCAATAACTCCTCAAATCCCCTTGTTGTGAGCTAGAACGTCCGGGCAACATTACCATTTTAAAATTATCTCGCTCCAATTGCAAACCGAAATTTGCGATCGTCAGTATTTCCTCAAAATTTAGGTTTGTATCCACATATTTTTGCATCAATCGCACAATTTGCGGCAAGCGCACCACTACTGATGGACTTGCGAGGCGGTTCCGTAGAGATTGAATTAAAGATTGCTGTCGCCCAATTCGGCCGATATCTCCTAAACCGTCATTGCGAAAGCGAGCAAATTGTTCTGCTTGTTCTCCGTTGAGAGTTTGCCATCCCTGTGCTAAGTTTATTTTTAACTTTTGGGCGCTATCTTGATAGGACATCGCGCGGGGTACAAATACCTCGACTCCGCCCAACAAATCGACTAATTCCCGAAACGCACTGCTGCTGACTCGCACGTATCTTTCAATAGTCGCATTGTTGAGCATACTGCTAACCAATCGCGTCGCCAAAGCTGCTCCTCCTCTAGCATTGGCTTCGTTAATTTTGCTGAAGCGAATGCCGGGAATTTCGACTTTAGTATCTCGCGGAATTGAAAGCAAACTAATAGATTTATCTCTAGGTTCGAGGTGCAATAACGCTATTGTATCGCTGCGGCCGTTAAAAATTTTAGGGGAATTGGCCGCTGCTGACGGTACGCGGTCAATTCCCAAAAGCAAGATATTAACAGGTCGCGACACGCGGTATCCCGGACGGTTGGATGATGTATCGTTAAAGCCGGTAGCGTCTAGGACTTTGGTAATAATTTGTGGTTCTACGGGGGCTAAGAGGGCGGTAATTGCCCCGATCGCTGCGGAGATGGCGGCTGTGAATATTGCGAAAAGCAGCCAAAATATATACAGGGTTATTTTGGGCTTTTTTTTGGATTCGCGATCGACTGGTTGAACAAAGTTTTTTTTAAAGATTGATAAGTTTTTCATTTACTTGAGGTTGATTACGGTATTTTTTCAGCTTTGCAGTAAAACTTGGGCGGTGCTTCTTGAAAGTATTTGAACAAAGCCGGACACAGCCAGCCTTCAAGATTTTTCGCTTCCCACCGATACCAGTTACCGCCGTATTCTGATTTAAACCACAGCATTTCTGCTTGATATCCGGGAAATGGATTGGCTGAAAATAAGAGTCGGAAACCTCGATCGGCATTTGGGATATCTGCGACAAGTCTTTCAATCATTTCGGGTACGCCCTGAACAAATGGTTCTCGCACAAGTCCGACTCGTTCGTCGTCAAAAACCCAGGTAAACTGTTCGCGATAGGGGTAAATTACCATCATGGCATTGGACATGGTATTTTCCTTTTTTCATTTGGTTTGTTGAGATTGGGAAATATAAGTCTTAATACATTATATTCGGTAGCGCGGAAGTTGTGCATAAATTAGGTTCGTAGTGAGGACTTTAGTCCTTCTTTCTTGATTAATCCAAAGAGGACTGAA
>JAUBOH010000332.1:0-3527 GCA_036700145.1 Microcoleus occultus BM001215366 | reverse complement strand
CTTTAGTCCTTCTTTCTTGATTAATCCAAAGAGGACTGAAGTCCTCACTACAAACCGGGGTTCGTAGTGAGGACTTTAGTCCTTCTTTATTTATTAATTCAAAGAGGACTGAAGTCCTCACTACAAACCGGGGTTTATTATGGGAATTAAATGTTATTTCATCGGTACAAAATCGAAACCGGTGCCCGATCGCGAAGGGTTGACTCGATTCACTTTTACAAGCTGAACCGGCATATTGCGAACCCCCGAAGGTAAAAACCGAATCGGGCCAGTTGCTCCCTTTGCTACAAAGTCCGAAGCGGAAAGCACTTCTTGAATTCCTGGGCGGGTGGGACTGCGATCGATCGCCGAAATTGCAGCCATCGCCGCATCGTAAGTCATCGCACTCACCCAACCAACATCCGCTTTCCACAACTGTCGGGAGCGGCGGGAAAACTCCGATTTGCGATCGCCCTCAATGTGCCACGCTACCGCCATCACCATCCCAACCGCCGAAGAACCCCCCACTTCCAAAGTCGTCTTGCTGTACATTGTTCCCATATCCCCCAACACAAACAGCCGCCTATTATTAACAGTCACCACCTGCAAAGCTTTGTCTAAAGCATCATAATCCGGGTTCAACATAATAGCCTCAGCACCCCGACTGATAGCTTGTTCGATACTTTTAGCAGGACTAAAACCAGGATTTGACAAGTCAAACTCAGCGACTACTTGCCCGCCGCCCAGAGAAATAGCAGCTACAAACTCCGACTTTAACGACTCGCTGTAAGCACTTTTGTGATTGAAAAAAACCGCGACATTTCGCTTTTTCAACTTAGTCACCAGATAATCTGCCAAAGCCCTACCGCCCACATAAGTTGTAGGAACTGTCCGAAAAAAATAGCGGCTTAAATTAGCAGGTTTAACCGCAGTGCTAGTTCCCGAAATTACAGGCAATTTTCCCAAATCGTAGATCGGCAAAGCTGCCAAAGTAGCCGTGCTGGTGTGGTGGCCGATTACAGTCAAAACATCGCGATTCTTCACTAAAGCTGAAGCAATTTGTTTCGCTACTGCGGGATGATCGTCATCGTTAGCAATCATCACTTTGACAGGCCGGCCGTTGATGCCGCCAGCTTGATTGATTTGAGATTGAGCTTGAGCGACTCCGCGCAATATATCTAAAGCGGCATTCGGCTGACTCGCCGTAGGTGCAGCCACCGCGATCGTGTAACATTTGCGATCGCCAATCCGAGCATTGTTCAGATAAATTCTAGTTTCCGGTGCATTGGAACAACGGCGCAGAGCTTGTTCAAAATGACCGACGGCTTGCTGGTATTTGCCAGCAGCCAGATCCTCAATTCCCTTATTTTTGGCGGCTCTAAATTCTGGTCTTTCCAGGTTTACATCTTCTTTTTCCACCAATTGTTTTTGGCCATAACTCATCCGCTCTTTCAGATCGAAACTCAAACTTCTCTGGTATTGCAGCGCGGTTTCTCCCGAACTTCCATAACTGCTAAAATCTGTATGAGGCGGGAAACCAGCTTTTTCCAACAGCCACAACACGACTGCAATTAGAAAACCTGCGATCGCTAGAGAAATTAAAAGCAAAATAGTTTCATTTTTCTGGCGCATAGGTTTCTAAATTAAATCAGTTCGCGAATAATTTTTTTAAACAATGGCAACACAAATCTGTAGGAAAGTCGGGATACTCCCATTAAAGTATACGACAATAAAATAGCTAAAACTGTCAGCAGCCCCACGATCGCCAATCCTTGAATCCCTAATTGCACGGGATTTAAAATAGACCAAGCCGGGAATAATATAAAAATTATCGTATTAGTAATGACTAAAGTAATAAAAAAATAAAACTTTTGTTTCAGGGGGCGGTATTGAGAAAATATCGTACCAGCTAGAAGTAGCAGCCAGATCAGAGTGCTAATCCAAACAGTCCCCAAAAAGCTGACAAGACCGATCGCCAGCAGCCAACTACCAGAACCCGCGATCGCCGATCGCCTCAACAATTCCCTGATATTAATTTCCCCAAACTCTGACTCCTCCCCAGTTTCCTCCGATAAATTCGCCGTCAAATTCGCCGTATCCGCGCGCGCCTCAATTCGCGCCGCAGCTTGGGTTTGCTGAGCGCCCAAGCCCCCAGCAGCAGGGTTTATGGCCCCCGTCGCCATTTCCCCGGCCAGAGCCGCCACCACCTGAGCAGCCGACTCAAATCGATCGCCCGGAGACGGCATCACCATCCGATCCAAAATAGCAGCCAGACGATCGCTCGCTCCTGCCCAAACGCGCCAATTCCAGCGGCGAGTAGGAGACTCCATCAACTCCTGCGGCCTTTTCCCCGTCAGCAAATACAGGCAAGTCACGCCCAAAGCGTACAAATCCGTTGACGGGTAAACCGGTTCCCCCGAAACCTGTTCTGGTGGCGCATACCCCTGAGTGCCAAAGACGATCGAACTTTGAGCCGAAACACCCGCAGCCACCTGCTTCACCGCCCCAAAATCAATCAAAAACAGCTTTCCCACACCTTCACCCACAGCAGTTTCGCGGACAATATTGTCCGGCTTGATATCGCGGTGAATCGCGCCATTATCGTGAATAAATTGCAACACAGGCAAAATTTGCTGCAAAACATCCACCACCTCAGCTTCGGAAAACTTGCCGCGAGTCGCAATTTCCTGGCGCAAATCTGCACCGTCTACGAATTCCTGAACCAAATAAAAAAACTCTTGTACCTGCGGCTTAGCATCGATTTCACTGGAAATACCCTCGCTTTCGGAGGATGCAATCTGCCCCAAATTCTGAGGTACATCAGGTACGTGCAACACGCAGTAAGCGTACAAAGTGGGAATTTGCGGGTGTCTGTCGCCCAAACTGTTCAAAACATCAGCCTCTCGCCGAAAAGCCCGTGTCGCCGCAGCAAGCTGATTTGAGTTGAGGTGGAGTGGTGGCTGCAATCGCTTGACAACGCACTGCAACTTCAGGGGAGAATGCAGCGCCCGGGCCTGAAAAGTAGTGCCAAAAGCCCCCCGTGAAAGCGGCCTCTGTGGCAAATAGCGGCTGTCCAAAATTAACGGCATCCCGCAAGCAGCGCAATACTTTTGAGCGATTTCGTCAAGACTGGCGCTTTCATTGAAATCGGGGAAAGAGTTAAGGGGATTTTGGCAGCTTGGACGGGTGCAGTAAATGTCCATCGATTCACACCTGTGTTGATGCAATTGAGCAGCGGGCGATCGAGTTAAACCAGCAACTCTACAAAAATACCTTGAAAAATGCAAAAATTAGCAAAAATGCTGGAATGGAGGTTGCTTGTTCGGGGGAAGCGGTTGTTTGGGCGATCGAATAGCTGCAAGCTTCGCTAACGCGCGATCGGCATAAAAGTTGTTTGCAGTCAGGATCGAGACTTTTTATTTATCCAAACTATGAGGACGATCGTCCTCACTAAAAACCTATATAGAAATACCGTTTAGTTAGTGTTTTCAGTTAGCAAGTAGGGTGCGTCGCTAGGAGAAAATCTGCAAGTTATATCCAATATCTCG
>JAUBOH010000331.1:4545-7665 GCA_036700145.1 Microcoleus occultus BM001215366 | reverse complement strand
GGGCATAGGGCATAGGGCATAGGGCATAGGGCATAGGGCATAGGGCATAGGGCATTGGTAACTAATGACAACAAACAACAATCAACAGTCAACAGTCAACAGTCAACAGTCAACAGTCAACAGTCAACAGTCAACAAACCAATGACTAAAACTATTGTTGTTAAAATAGGAACTTCGACGCTGACTCGATCGACTACAGGAAACTTGGCTCTTTCAACTATTGCTGCATTAGTCGAAATTTTAGCAGGTTTGCGGCAGCAAGGCCATCGAGTAGTTTTGGTTTCTTCGGGTGCGGTGGGAGTTGGCTGCGCGCGCTTGGGTTTGACGGAACGCCCGCGAAATATTGCTCTCAAACAAGCTGTGGCTGCTGTGGGCCAAGGGCGGCTGATGCGGGTGTACGATGACTTGTTTACTACTCTGCAACAGCCGATCGCCCAAGTATTGCTCACCAGGGGCGATTTAGTGCAGCGTAACGGTTATGTTAACGCTTACAATACCTTTCAACAACTGCTCAGGCTGGGCGTAATTCCGATCGTCAATGAAAACGATACTGTAGCGGTAGACGAGCTCAAATTTGGCGATAACGACACGCTTTCAGCCCTAGTAGCGAGTTTGGTAGAAGCAGATTGGTTGTTCGTGCTCACAGATGTCGATCGGCTGTATTCCGCCGATCCGCGCAGCAATCCCGACGCCCAGCCGATCGCCCTAGTCCAAAGTATGGCACAGCTAACAGAATTTCAGGTAAAAACAGGAGATTCCCGCAGCGGTTGGGGAACCGGCGGAATGGTGACAAAAATTGAAGCGGCCAGAATAGCAACTGCATCGGGAGTCCGAACAGTCATCACTGACGGCTGCTTTCCTGGTAATATCGAGAAAATACTCAACGGAGAGTCGATCGGCACTCAATTCGAGCCTCAACCGCGCCCTGTAAACGCTCGCAAACACTGGATAGCCAACGTGCTAATTCCTGCCGGAAAACTGTATTTAGATGCGGGTGCTGTCAAGGCAATTTCCCACGGCGGAAAATCGCTTTTAGCTGCGGGTATTGTTCGAGTTGAAGGAGAATTTCAAGCTGAGGATTCGGTGCAGTTGTGCGACGGAGAAGGCCAGGAAATTGCCAGAGGACTTGTGAATTATAGCAGTTTAGAATTGAGACAAATCCAGGGCTCCCAGTCTGATAAAATTGCTGAGATTTTAGGATATGCCGGTGTAGGAACGGCGGTACACCGAGATAACTTAATGATTGTTTAAATTAACAAAAATCCAGACAGTCGATCGCGCGATCGCACCCAGAAATCGAGGCTACTTGCAGCACAGTCTTGCAAGAATTTGTTTGGCTGTGTCCGAAAAGCTCGTTCATCGCTTCTGTAAATAGTTCAAATACATTTTGTGCTAATTCTAAAGCTGCTTGGCGTTCCGACTCAGTAAGTTCTATCTCTGCTAAAACTTGCAACATCTCTGGTGTATTTAAAAGGTGATGATTTTCTAAACCCACATAACCACCTCCAAAATAAACATATTCTTTTGTGGTAATTTCCTGTAATTCCATGATTACTTCTAGCGCCGCCTCAAAAAAAACTGTGGCGGTTCCTTCCAAAACTTCGACTAACACCAGTTTCAGAACGGGAGAGGCTTTCCAAGCGTAGCGTTCGAGCACTGAACAGAGCGATCGAGTTTTTTTAGTTTCTTCACCCCAAAGCAGTCTGAAGTCGCCGTAACTCATTAATTGATTGAATCCCAATGTCTCTAGATGTTGCAGATACCCGTGCCAATAGTAGTTTTCTTTGTAAGTATATTTGTCGATCAGTTCCTGAACTTTGTTGTTGCTGGAAGATTCTCGGAGGACGTACTTATTTAAGTCGCTCAAGCCCGCAGCCAAAGGAGCTAGTACAGGTGCAAAAATTAGTCGTTGATTCGGGTGAATGTGTTTATTGGCTAGAAAATCTAATAACGGCAATTTGGCAAACTCTTGCTTTTTTTGTTCGATAAATGCTAGAATCTCTTTCATAGCTTTTTTCCTTGACCTGCTGCGCTCAAGATAATGTTCGTACCTCCGTTAATTATCTATGTTGTTGAGCAGAAATAATTGTGTTTGTTATCATACATATTTGTATTTGACATCATAGGTAAGGGTGTTTGCAGTCACAGGAAATTGTGATTTGCATCATATTGTGCTGCACAAATCGGAGTATAGAGGAAAGGTATTTGCAGCTAGGGGTACTGGTGGTGCAATGCTTGCAAATGAGTCCAAGACGCATAGGAGTCAACAAACCCGGTTGCGGGAGCAGATTCCTCGCTGCTAAACTAAGATTTCTCGTAGAAACCGGGTTTCTTTAACCCTTGCTTTTATTGCTTCTTCCCTGTTCCCTCGGACTTCTTCCTTCCATAAGTCCCAAAATGACAGTTTCCAATTCCCAGAATTGCCTTTAGGTGCGTTGTGAGTTACTCTGTCTTTTGGATCGGTTAAGAAAATTATAGGAGTTAATCTTGGAACGGACTTTTTTAGCGATTAAGCCAGATGGCGTACAGCGCGGACTCGTCGGCGAAATTATCGGTCGTTTTGAAGCCAAAGGCTTTACGCTAGTTGGCATGAAGCTAATCACGGCGAGTCGCGAACTTGCCGAACAGCATTACGGCGTGCACAAAGAAAGACCCTTTTTTGCGGGACTGGTAGACTTCATCACTTCCGGCCCGATGGTGGCGATGGTGTGGGAAGGCGATGGCGTTGTAGCGTCGGCGAGGAAAATGATTGGCGCAACAAATCCTCTGAATTCAGAACCAGGGACAATTCGCGGCGATTTGGCTGTGAATGTTGGCCGCAATATCATTCACGGTTCTGATGCTGTGGAAACTGCGAACCAGGAAATTAGCCTCTGGTTCAAAGCTGAAGAATTGAGTGGTTGGACTCCTTGTTTAACTCCTTGGATTGTGGAGTAGTTTTGATATTCTCCCGATTGTGAATCGGGAGATATTCTTAATTAAATAAAAGCCAAGCCGGATTTACATAAAAAAATTCCTAATTAGAAATTCTTCCGGGGCGGGTTCACCAAGAATCTAGTGTTGGACGCACCCCAATCTCAGAAACCCGGTTTCTAAGTGTATTTCTCCTGTTCAACGCCA
>JAUBOH010000331.1:0-4445 GCA_036700145.1 Microcoleus occultus BM001215366 | reverse complement strand
TTTCTCCTGTTCAACGCCAAGATTAGTAGAAACCGGGTTTCTCGCCACGACAGAAATTCGAGCGCACTAAAAAAATATAATTCATCAAACAAAAAACCGGGTTTCTGACAAAAACCCGGTTACCATGAACACAAGCAATATTAACACCGATCAAATCTTAATTCTTCAATAGCTTCATCCCCATTTTCACCTTGTCCAAAATCGTTTTTTGCGAGACGCAAGTAATCAGACAAAGCTTGCCGCAATTCAAAGTATCGCGGCGGACTTCCTGGGCTTTTTCGCCGTACCAAATCTCGCGGGCGCTAGCGGTTTTCACATTGCCAATTACCGGAAACTCATCGCACAGTTTCACATCGCCGCGGGTATCGATCCAGTAATTGCGTAGTCCTACCCGACAAGGGCGAACTCCATCAGGAGCCTTTTCGTCACGGAAGTGAGGTAACATCAGCCGCAATACTTCGTCGCTGTTCATAATCGGCGCGCCGTTTTTCTTCATTTTAATTAGGCGCTCAATTACTTGTGCAAATTCCTCGCGATCCTCTTCTTCTACCCACAATTCCTCATAGGTTTCTGGTGTCCAGCGATTGACTGGTTGGAAATTCACCGTCGTCGCCCCAATTTCTTTGGCCCAGGTTACTATCTCTTCTAGGTGGCGGAAATTGAGCCGGTTCATCGTCGGTTTGACGTTGATCGGAAACAGGACGTTCTGTTTTTCTTGTTCTTCGCGCAGATAACCGATTCCTTTGGAAAGCCGATCGAACAATCCGGGTTGACCGCGCAAATAATCGTGGAGTTCTGCGTTCGGCCCGTCAACGGACACATTCACATTAAAAGGACGCGCAGCCACTGTTTTTGCTGCATTTTCCCTGGTCATGCAATAACCGTTTGTGGTGACGCCGGCGTGGATGCCGTTTTTGTTGGCAAATGCCAGCAAGTCTAGAAAACCTTTTTTAATGTAAGGTTCGCCGCCGCTAAAGTTGATGGAGAATTCGCCCACAAATTCTTTGACGCTTAAGAGGGCATTTTGCCATTCTTCGATCGTCATTTCGTCTTTATATTCTTTGAGCCGCCAATACTCGCACTGGCGGCATTTAACGTTGCAGTGCTCGTTGACAATCCCGTAAAAAGTGACTGGGCTTGTCACGTCGTATCCTGTATTGATCCGCAGCGATTCGGCTACTGCACTCTTGGTGTGCTTGACGCCCAGTCTCGACAATGTTAAAGCATCCATGTTTTTTTTCCCTTACGTGTTGTTACTTAAGTCAATTTCTCGAACCCTCTTTTATACGTATGATCGCGTATTGCTGATGACCTATGGCTGATTGCGTATTCCTTTTGAGTACGTATGCACCATCCTAATTGTTTCTTTTGGGTATGGCTAGATGTTTTTCAATTTTTTATAATGTTAAGGGTTGTAACATATTAGTATTTCAAATCAATTGACCGAACTTTTGTGTTGAAATATGAATCATGGTTAATAAGTGGCAAAATATATCTGGTTAAGACTAATTTAAATTAAGAATTGTAATTTTTGTTTAAATTTTGTTTAATAACTTAATACTGCGTGTCAGTAAAACTACTTAAGTAAGGGGTGTCAATAATTTAAAGTTATGGTGAAATGAGCAGCCCGTACAGCAGTTAACTTCACACAACCTTTACAATAGGGGAATTTAAGTATTTCCACAGCAAAAAATGGCGACAAACATGGGACGATATTTGCACGTACTGAAATTGTTCTGGGGTGCAGCGATCTCTGCGGAACTAGAATACCGAATCAACTTTGTCCTCGCAGCCCTCAGCAGCCTCGGAAACCTTGCTGGCAGCTTGTTCGGACTGTTTTTGTTCTACCGTACCGGCTACAGTTTTTCTGGCTATTCATGGGAAGAGGCTTTAGTTGTACTCGGCATTTTTACGGTTTTGCAGGGGTTTTCGTCAACCTTTCTGGCGCCTAATCTCAGCCGTATTGTCGATCGAGTGCAGCAAGGTACTCTCGATTTCGTACTCCTCAAACCGATCAGTTCGCAATTCTGGCTGTCTGCAAACACAGTTTCCCCTTGGGGAATCCCAGATTTAATCTTCGGCGCCGTATTGCTGCTGTATGCTGCTAACAAGTTGGAAGTAGAAATCGGCAACTATTTTTTAACAGCAATACCGCTGTTATTCGGAACTATTACTCTTTACAGTATCTGGTTTATGTTAGGTGCAACCAGCATTTGGTTTGTCAAGATTTACAACGTTACCGAAGTCCTCAGAGGATTGTTAGAAGCGGGTAGGTTTCCAATGGCAGCTTATCCCGCAGCTTATCGATTTTTCTTCACCTTCGTAGTTCCCGTTGCCTTCTTGACGACAGTGCCTGCAGAAGCCATGCTGGGGAGAGGTGAAATCGTTTGGATCGCAGGGGCGGGAATATTGGCGATCGGGCTTTTATTTTTCTCCCGCTACTTCTGGCAATTTGCACTCCGCTTTTACACCAGCGCTTCGAGTTAGTTAAGTGCAAATAAAGTGGCTACCGGGGGAGGGCGCGCGAGTGCATCAATAAACTGCAGGCTTTTAAAGATCCGCGCCTTACCCAGCCCTACAAATCTCTACATCTTTTTTCTAATATACTTGTATACTTAAAAAAACTGTAAAATATCAACATATCCTTGAAATCTAAACTGTAAATAAACCACGCAAACGGGGGCCAACGAATGAAAACCAAAAAACTGGGCAACAGTAATTTTAAGATCAGCGCGATCGGTCTAGGAGGTATGCCGATGTCATTAAGCGGCCGGCCGCCCGAATCGCAATCAATTGCGGTAATTCACCGCGCCCTCGATTTGGGCGTCACCCTAATTGACACCGCAGATTCCTACTGCCAAGATGAATCGGACAAACACCACAACGAGCAACTGATTGCTAAAGCTTTGCAGCAGTACACCGGAGATATTAGGGCAGTTACTCTGGCCACTAAAGGCGGCTTAATGCGGCCTCAAAATTCGTGGACGCGCAACGGCAATCCCCACCATTTGCGCCAGACAATTCGCGAAAGTTTTGAAGCTTTGGGCGGGCAGAAACCGATCGACCTTTGGCAGTACCACTCGCCAGATCCCGCCTATACAATCGAAGCAGCCCTAGCACCCGCAAAAGAAGCAGTAGAAGCAGGAATGATTCGATTTATTGGAGTTTCTAACTTTTCTGTAGAACAGATAAAACGCGCCCGGGATACAGTAGAAATTGTCTCGGTGCAAAATCAGTACAATCCGTGGCACAGACAGCCGGAATCAGACGGCGTTCTGGAATATTGCGAAACCGAAAAACTGACATTTTTCCCCTGGAGTCCTCTGGGAGGAAGCCGCCGCGTCACCAGCTTGCAAGATATGCCCGCGATCGCCAAATTAGCAGCAGAAAAAAACGTTTCAGTTTACTGTATAGTATTAGCTTGGTTGATGGCACAATCGCCCTGCGTGGTTCCGATTCCCGGCGCGACAAAAGTATCGAGTATTGAGGACTCCTTGGGGGCGATCGAAGTTAAATTGACTGACGAGGAATTGCAACAAATCTCAGTAAGTTAAGTCGGTAAGGGCAAACAAACAATAGAACAGGCTGGACGGCCTGTTCTGTCAAACAGTAAACTTGATTGTGGGGTGGGCGGGATCTCCCGCCCAGAAAAGTGATATTTTTGGAGAAATGAGATTTTATGGAAGCTAATCAAGTGAATGCCGATCGAGATTTAGCGATCGAACATCAAAACGTACCAGTCGCCCATGAAGGACTGCACAACTTTTTATACAGTTCCGACTCAGAACACAGCCCAGTCGCTGCGATTCCGGCATTAGAAAATGACGGAACGCAAATAATGTCGATCGATACGTGGCGCGATGCCACAACTAATGCGAAAGTCGCCGGCGTTTACGCTGTAACCGACACTTCCGGCAACACTCAGTATATCGGTTATTCGCGAAATATCCTGCTTTCAATCAACGGTCACATCGCCGAAAACGGCGCCGAAAATTGTGCTTTCCTGCGCGTTCAAACTTTCAAATTCCCGAAGCGGGAAGAAATGGAAAGTTTGCGGGATTCTTGGATAGCAACACTCGGCAGGATTCCGCCTGGAAACGGTGCAGAGAGCGAAATGTGGGCGAGTACGGTGGGGGAAGCAGCGCGATCGGCAATGTCGCCTGCAGAGCAACAAGCTTATGAGGAAAAGAAGCTGAAATTGCGTAAAGCAATGGCAGATTCTACTCTTAGCAAAGAGTTGGAAACAGCAGCCAAAAGTGACGGCGAACGACACCAACATCTGGCAACTGCTGTTAACAATGATGATTGGAGTGCCGTGATTCAATCGCAAACCCAGGAAACAAAGGCCGGCGAATAACCTTCGCTTTTGTTCAAAATAAAATAATAAAAAAGGTTTGTAGTGAGGACTTTAGTCCTCTGATTAAAGATGCGGACTAAAGTCCTCA
>JAUBOH010000330.1:0-7670 GCA_036700145.1 Microcoleus occultus BM001215366 | reverse complement strand
TCTCACTGTTAAAAACCAACTGTCGATTGTCGATTGTCAACTGTCAACTGCTATAAGTGTTCGCTTGCCGAAGTTGGCGATCGGGTTTTTGGTAAGTAAGTAGACGCTAATAAAACAAAGTATGTTAAGTAATTGTAAAATTACGCACGGGTAGGTTCGTAGTGAGGGCTTTAGCCCTTTTTTATAGGGAATGGAGCCCTCACTACAAACCTTGAATTATTTACACCGACTTACTTAATTGGTAATCGGTAACTGCGCGATCGCACTCAATCTAAAATCTGAAATCAAAAATCAAAAATCGTTCTCTTGCCCCGCCAAACTAGCCACCACCGCCACCAACTCAGCAGGCTCGATCGGCTTGGACAGGTGAAGTTGAAAACCCTCCCGCAGCGCCCGCACCCGTTCCTCTACCCTACCGTTCGCCGTGAACGCCACCGCCGGAATATCCCTGCGGCCCGCTCGCGATCGCACTTGCCGGAGCAGAGCCTCTCCATCAGCGGCCCGAATCCCGATCTCGATCGCCAACACATCAGGATTCAGCCTGGCGATCGCCTCCAGGGCTTCCATTCCCGAGACAGCGGTCTCCACCTGTGCCCCGCAATCTTCAAGCACTGTACGCGCAAAATCCAGGGAATCCCCGTCGCGATCGACCACCAACACCCGCACTCCAGAAAGGTTGCTGCTGACAAAACACTCATTTACAGGAGCTTGCGCCTTGAAGAGTCGAACCGCAAACTCCCCGGGCTCGACAACAGAAACTGCGCCGCCCACCGAAAGCGACTGTTTAATTGGCAATCTCACCACAAACCTCGCTCCTTGTCCCGAACCGGCCGATTCGGCTTGCACCGTCCCCCCGTGCATTTCCACAAAATGGCGCACCAGAGCCAAACCCAAACCCAATCCGTTGTAAGGTCGCGTTGTAGAACTGTCAGCTTGGCTGAACCGATCGAACACGCGCGGCAAAAACTCTCCCGCAATCCCTTGTCCCGTGTCGCTGACTGAGATTTCCACACTAGCCGGCGACAAATTTTCGATTCTGGCCGATTGCACCGGGGGACTCGTCCCCTTCACCTTCTGCAGCGCCACCCTCACCTGTCCGCCGTCTGGAGTAAACTTAACCGCATTCGACAGCAAATTCCACGCCACCTGCTGCAAGCGGCCCGAATCGCCAAAAATCGGCCCGGCAGAGGAGTCGAAATCCGTCACAATTTCAATATTTTTGGCGTCAATCGCGGGGGCGAGAGTATCTATTGCAGCTTCTACAGTCGAAATCACATCCACCCACCGCAGATTCAGCGACAGTTTGCCGGTAATAATTTGCGACATATCCAACAAATCCTCGATCAGAGTTGTCAGCGATCGGGTATTGCGGTCGATCGTTTCCAGAGCCCGAACCGTCGTTTTTTCGTCAAACTTGCGGTTTCGCAGCAGTTGCGTCCATCCCAGCATCGCATTCAGCGGCGTCCGCAATTCGTGAGACAAAGTTCCCAGAAACTCGTCTTTAATCCGGTTCGCCCGCGCCAATTCCTCGGCTCGATCGTGCAGTTCTATTTCTAACTGCTTGCGAACCGTCAAATCGAGAATAAAAGCCACAGATTCTTGCCGCTTTTCCCCCAGCAAAACATATCCGATCAGCACGGAAATCCGGCTGCCGTCTGGCCGCAAGTATTCCTTTTCGTAGGGAGTGCAAACGCCCTTTGCTTGTGCCTCTGCAATCCGGTTCTCGTCGAGAGACAGATACTCCGGCGGTGTAATGTCAATCCAGCGAAGTTCCCCGCGCTGCAACTGTTCCCGCGTGTAGCCAACCATCCGCAAAAATTCGTCGTTAGCCTCACTGATGCCGCCGTCAACATCGCCGAAGAGAATTCCGATCAAGTTAGCTTCTGCTAACATTCTCAGCTTTTCTTCGCTAGCTTTGAGTGCAACTTCTGCTTGCTTGCGATCGCTAACGTCTTGGATGTAAGCCGACAAACCAGAATCGGAAGGATAAAAACGCACCTTCAACCATTTGTTCCATAACGGCACAAATTCTTCATACTCGACCATTACCTTTTCTGTTAAGGCAATGACCGCCATTTTGTAAGACGGTAAATCGACAATCCAGGGAAATATATCCCCAACATTTTTACCGATCAATTCGGCTTCTGGCTTGCCTAAAAGCTCAATAGTTTTGCGGTTGACATAGGTAAAGTTCCAGTTTGCATCGACGGCGATAAAAGCGTCGGTAATGCTTTCGAGAATGTTAGTAATTCGAGCATTTGCCGATTGCAGCAATGCGGCTGTTTCTTCTGCTTCCAGCCTCGCTGCTTGTTCCCGCGACAAAGCGGCAGCGCGTTCTTGTTCTGCCAGTTTTCGATCGCTGATATCGATGCAAGAACCGATGTAACCGGCAAAAGTGCGATCGGGCCTGTACCTGGGTACGCCTGTAGCCAAAACCCAGCGGTACTCACCGTCAGAGCGTCTCAGGCGGTATTCCATGCGGTACTCGCTGCGGGCGTCGAAGGCTCTGCGGTAAATATTCAGACATTCTGGCAAGTCATCGGGGTGCAAACTTTCCATCCAACCTTTGCCTATTTCTTGCGCCAATGTTCGACCGGTAAACTCCAGCCAAACTTTGTTAAAGTAATCGCCAAGCCGATCGGTGTCCGACATCCAAATCATCACCGGCGCGGTATCTGCCATCATCCGAAATCTCGCTTCGCTCTCGTGCCGCTGCGCTTCGGCTTGCTTGCGGTCGAGCCGTTCTTGAACGGAGCGCAGCGCCCGCTCGATCGACGGCACCAAGCGCATCAAACGGCGTTTGAGAACATAATCTGTAGCGCCGCTTTTGAGAGTTTCGATCGCCACTTCCTCGCCCAAAGTAGCCGACACAAAGATAAACGGCACTCCAGGACAAGTAGCGCGGGCGATTTCCAGTGCCGCTATCCCGTTAAAACAAGGCAGCATATAATCTGCCAAAATAATGTCAAAACAGTGTTTTTCCAGTGCGGCTACAAAATCTTCCCGAGTTTCCACGCACAGCAAAGAAAATTCAAGATTTCCCTCAACTAGATAAGCCTCGATCAGTTCGGCATCTAGGGGACTGTCTTCTACTAAGAGGATATTCAGGCTTTTCACAAAAATTCCTTTTACTTAAATGTTAGTTTTCAGACCAGAAATATGCTCTGACAGCGATCGGCTAAGTGCTGCCCAAAAAAGTCTGGCGTTTTGAATCGCATTTAAAAAAATGTAAAAATCAATTGGTTTCAAGAGTTCAGCATTCACTTCTCAATCTTAACTTCTAATCAAGTCTTTTGCTCTTTGCCAGAAGTGTGAATCCCGAGTCTGACTCGATCGGCTAGAGCCTGCAGCTTTCCCTCAACTTTCGGCTGCTTCCACTTTTGCTTCCCCGCTGCTGTTCAATCATACTCTGCCGAACAAATAGTCTCGCGCTTCCTGCTATCAAGAATTGGCTGTTTCGTATCGCTCTGGCTTGCCGCTAACTACCGCTACCTCGTTTGGCTGATTATTTTTTAGTAGTGCTCCCGGGGTAAATTTTATTTCGTTTTGCCGCCCCTCTCAAGCTCAAATTCGCTTGAATTGTGCCCTTATTTCCCCAATTGCGATCGCTCCGATCGCCAAAAGTCAAAATTGCTGGTTTGTCTGGTTTACTTTTTCCGGATTTCCCTACCGTGCAACAGTTGAAACCAAGGGCGAATATTTGGCTTTTCGATCGCCCTCGCCCATCTAAAAATACTCTTTATTTAGTAATAGTTGCGGTCAAACTGCATCTATCCAAAGATATATTTTTGTATCGACCCTGAACTCACCCCGCACAGACAAAGGCCCAATTCGGTAGAACGAAGTGCCACGGGAGCGAAAATCACAGAAAGCTCGATCGAAGGAGCTACACTTCCACCCCCAGCAGGCTCAGCTCGGCTCGCTTATCGGTTGAGTCAGAGCCAAAATGTCTTAAAATATACAATATGGTGAGCTGTTCCACAGCCCGCATATATTAAAAGCAAGCGGGAAATTGCAATAATTCTTTAAAATATAAGTACAGCACCGCCGATCGCTAACTCTTCCCCGTCAGAAAGGGTAGTGTTTAGCAGCATAGAAGACGATCCAAAATGGTCAATTCCAGTAAAGCCCGTGCAGTTGCTTTATTCTCAGGTTTATTCAGGTGATTGCAGCCAGTTACGAGGAGATTTGAACCGCCGTGCTCCAACGCATCAAACAAGACTTAAAAAACGACCTGATCGCAGGTCTGCTGGTAGTGATACCCTTAGCTACCACCATCTGGCTGACAATCACCGTCGCCAGTTGGGTGATCAATTTTCTCACCAAAATTCCCAAGCAGATCAACCCTTTTGACGGACTCAACCCGATTTTGGTAAATCTGCTAAATCTCTTAGTAGGGCTGGCTGTACCCCTGCTGAGCATTACAATCATCGGTTTGATGGCCCGCAACATCTTTGGGAGGTGGTTGCTAGACTTTGGCGAACGCCTGTTGCAGGCAATTCCCCTAGCCGGTTCGGTTTACAAAACCCTCAAACAACTGCTGGGAACCATCCTCAAGTCCAATGACAAGTTTCGCCGCGTGGTTTTGGTAGAGTATCCCCGGCGGGGAATCTGGACTTTGGCATTTGTGACAGGTACGATCGAGAGCAACGATATCCCGCCTCACCTGTCCGGCGAAAGCCCGATCGGCATTTTTATCCCCACTACTCCCAACCCCACCACCGGATGGTACGCTATAGTCCCGGAGGCAGATGTGGTCAATTTGTCAATGTCGATCGAAGATGCCTTTAAAGTCATCATCTCCGGCGGCATCGTCAACCCCAGCAACTCAGTTGCAGTCACCGCCGACAACCCCCCGGGTAAAACACTCGAACCCTTAACATCCGAATCAAGATACCAGCCTGTCCCCGTCGAAGAAGACTGAACCAAGATAAGACCGCAGTTGAAACCCCGGGAGAAATTAAAATCAGACAATTCGAGGTCGCCCTCAAGCGGTCAACTGTCAACTGTCAACTGTCAACTGTCAACTGAATAACTTGTCCAAAACCTGCCCAGAAACAATCGTGACTCAGGGCGGGTTTTTTGCGAGTTTTTCTGCTAAAGTCCAAGTCTATGCTCTCAAAGCCACCTAGCAATCTCAACAATTCCTAAATTCCTAAATTCCCAATTTCTATCTAAAAATTATGAAAAAAGCCCGCGAAACAGCACGCGAACTCGCACTCCTGGGCATCAGCCAACTGCCGGCGAATCCAGAACTCTTAGAAGCCAAGAAACTGCAAGATGTCGTCCTCGCCGCCATCCGCACGCTGACAGCAGAAGTTCAAGAATCCCTAGAAGCAGCAGCCTCCGAAGTGCAGCGGGGTAGCGACAAACTGCTTTCGAGCGAAATCCGCGCCGCCGATATCCAAAGTGCTAGAACAATGGTGCGGGAAGCAGTAGAACTTACCCAAACCGCCATCAACCGTCTCGGTTCAGCAATGGAGTTTCCAGAACTGATCCAGCTAGCCAACCAGCAAGATGTCCGCACCTATGCTTTGCAAATTCTGACGAAAGTCAGCGCCAACCGCCCTCAAATTGACGAATTGCTCTCCGACGCCCTTGTAGACTGGCAAATAGAACGGTTGCCCAGGATCGATCGAGATATCATGAGAATCGCGATCGCCGAAATCCTCTATCTCGGCTTAGCCGAACAAGTCAGCGTCAGCGAAGCCGTCCAACTCGCAAAACGCTACAGCGGCGACGAAGGACATCGGTTCATCAACGGAGTCCTCCGCCGAGTTGTCGATAAAATCAACGCAGTAGTTGTTAGTCAGTAGTCATTAGTCAGTAGTCAGTAGTCATTAGTCATTAGTCTGTAGGGTGCGCATTGCGCGCCTTACTCAGAATCATTAGCAATCCGCAATTCGCAATCGGCTCTAAACTAAGGACTAATAACTATATTCCCAATTTCCTATGGTATTTAATTGGTTTCGTCGCCAGTACAGCGAAAGCGGATCTTCTGAAAAAGAAACACCCGAACAGCCCCAAGATGAGTCGGCAAAATCCGCACCGGTGGAGCCTCCAACAGATGCAGCAGTAAACGAAAACTCGGACGCTGTAGCCGAAGATTATCTCAATTGGGCGAAAGCTGCTTACAAAAATATTCAAAAACAGCAAAAACCCGAAACAGAAGTTGCCGACACAGCAGAGGCCGAGGTTCCAGAAGTTGCAGAATCGGCCGCCATTGAAGCAAGCGGCGAACTCGAACTCGAACCAGCACCGACAGCAGAAAGTGTTGCAGAAGTTCCAGAAGTTGCAGAAGCTTCAGTGGTTGAAGCTAGCGATGCGGTAGAACTAGATGCAGCCACAAGCGTAGAAATTCCCGAAACTCTGCAACCGACAGTCGGGGCGATCGACATTGCACCGATCGCTCGACAATTAGAAGTTACAGCAGAAAATATAGAAATTGCCGAACCTGCAACGGAGGTTGTAGAAACCGAATCGATCGCATCCGAAGCCCTGCCGTTTTGGGCAAGAGCTCAGGCCGATCGGCTCGAACGCATCGAACGCCTCAAAGAAACGGCAATTGAAGAACCCGAAGTAATTGCAGCAGCCGCCGAGAGAGCGGCAATTATCGAAGAAATTCCCGGTTTCGCCTTTGACGAAGGCTTCCTGTGGTCATCAGAAATCTTAGCCAGTCAAGGCCGCCGGCCAGACCAAGTATCCGTCGAAGAAATCACTTGGCTGCAAAAACTGCGGAAAGGCTTAGAAAGAACGCGCCGCAGCTTAATTAACCGGCTCAAGGCGATCGTCGGTCAAGGCCCGCTCAATCAAGACGCGGTAGCCGAAATTGAGACTTTGCTGCTGCAAGCCGATGTTGGAGTCGCAGCCACCGACATCATTATCAACCGCCTCCAAGAAAGACTCAAACAAGAAGTCTTGCCGCCAGAACAGGCTCTAGCTTATCTCAAAACCATCCTGCGCGACGTTCTAGACGCTCCGACAGCCGCCACCGCCGCCGGCAATCCGGCCTACAGCCTGACATTTGCCCCGGAAAAAGACACGTTCAACATCTGGTTAATTGTCGGAGTCAACGGTGCGGGCAAAACTACGACGATCGGCAAACTAGCCCACATTGCCCAAAAATCCGGCTACAAAACCTTAATTGCCGCCGCTGACACTTTCCGGGCCGCCGCCGTCGAACAAGTGAAAGTTTGGGGTTCCCGCAGCGGCGTGGAAATTATTGCCAACCCCGGAAAAAATACCGATCCGGCTGCTGTCGTGTTTGATGCGATCGCCGCCGCCAGCGCCCGAGGTACAGAACTGCTGATCGTAGACACCGCAGGCCGCCTGCAAAACAAAAAAAATCTGATGGACGAATTAAGTAAAATCCGTCGCATTGTAGATAAGAAAGCCCCCGGCGCTACCGTAGAATCTCTACTGGTCTTGGATGCCACACTCGGTCAAAATGGTTTGCGACAGGCAGAAGTGTTCGCAGAATCAGCAAAATTAAGCGGAGTAGTATTGACAAAACTCGACGGTTCTGCTAAAGGTGGTGTTGCCCTAGCAGTAGTGCAGCAGCTTGGTCTGCCAATCCGGTTTATTGGAGTTGGGGAAAGCATCGAAGATTTGCGCCCGTTTTCTAGTTATGAATTTGTCGAAGCCCTGCTCGATTTTAGATTTTAGATTTT
>JAUBOH010000329.1:0-7676 GCA_036700145.1 Microcoleus occultus BM001215366 | reverse complement strand
GTTTATTCTACTTTGTTAAAAAAATTCTCAAACAATAATCAGATGAATAACTTATCAACGGCCAATCTTCAGTCCGTAGATGACAAGAATGACGCGCGTCCCTTCAGCAAGGTGCGATCGGCAATAATGTTTGTTGACCCTGCTGTTGCAGACTGGGAAAACCTGGTGGATGGGGTCAAACCGGGAATTGAAGTCATAATTCTCGATCGCGGGCGGGACGGAGTAAAGCAAATTAGCGAAGTTTTGGACACGCGCACCGGCATTACCAGCGTTCACATTGTTTCGCACGGCAGCCCTGGTAGCTTGAAACTGGGAAACGCCCAGCTAAATCGGGATAATTTAGACAAATATGGCAGTTTGTTGCAGCAGTGGCGGCGCGCTTTAGCCCTGGATGCGGATCTGCTGATTTACGCTTGCAATGTGGCATTTGAACCTAACCCCATCCAGGGCTGCCAAGAGACGGGAGAAGGGCAAGGAAGAGAGGTTGGGTTCATTCAACGCATAGCTTTGCTCGCGGGTGCAAATGTCGCTGCTTCTGCCAAGTTGATTGGCTGTGCTGAATTGGGCGGGGAGTGGGAATTGGAATGTGCGATCGGGCAAATCAAGACCCCGTTAGCGTTTGAACCTGCAGTAATGGCGAACTACCAGGATCTTTTGGCCGATGCTATCACCCGCGTCTCCGTAGACTCCAATGGCAACCAGAGTGAGGGCGACCCAGGGGCGTTCTTCGATCTATCTATCTCACGCGACGGGCGCTATGTAGTCTTTGCATCTGCTGACAGCAAGCTCGTGAAGGACGACACGAACCGAGCGCGTGATATCTTCCTGCGGGATACCGTCAATAGCACCACCACCCTGATCTCCGTTAACTCAAATGGTTATTCCCTGTATCCGTCCATCTCAGCCGACGGGCGCTATGTGTCGTTTGAGTCTGCTGCAACCAACCTAGTAAACGGCGACACTAACGGACAGCTTGATATCTTCCTGCGGGATACCGTAAAAAACACTACCAGCCGCATCTCCGTTGACTCCAATGGCAACCAAGGAAATGGTGAATCCGGCGCTTCCTCCATCTCAGCCGACGGGCGCTATGTGGCGTTTGCGTCTAAGGCTAGCAACCTAGCAAGTGGGGACACTAACGGAGAATATGACATCTTCGTGCGGATCTTGCCAACAGCACGTCCACCCTCATCTCCCTTGATTCCAATGGCAGTCAGGCGAATATGAGTTCCTACAGCCCATCCATCTCAGCCGACGGGCGCTATGTGGCATTTGAGTCTGATGCCAGAAACCTGGTGAGTGGAGACACTAACAACTCTAGTGACATCTTTTTGCGGGATACCGTTACTAAAACCACCACCCGCATTTCGGTAGACTCCAACGGCCAACAGGGGAAAGAGAATAGGAACTCCCGGCAGGCGTCAATCTCAGCCGACGGGCGCTATGTGGCCTTTACATCTGCTGATAAATTGGTCAACAACGCTAATCCCTTCGATAGTAACATCTACGTGCGGGACACCCTCAACAGCACCACCACCTTAGTCTCATCATTCGATCTAGATAAGCCCGGCAACGCCGCCCCATCCATCTCAGGGGACGGGCGCTATGTGGTGTTTGACTCTCAGTATATTGCCATAGAGAGTGGAAGACCCACCAACGCATTGGACGTTTTCGTGCGGGACACGGTTAACAACACCACTAAGCGCATCTCTGTAGACTCTAACGGCAACCGAGGAAGTGGCCCATCCACGCCGGCATCCATCTCAGGGGACGGGCGCTATGTGGCTTTCTATTCTCTTGCCAGCAACCTAGTGACTGGGGATACTAACAACGCTATGGATGTCTTCGTGCGGGATATCAGCGCGCCCATACCAATTCCGACTCCAACTCCTGCGACAACTCCGACTCCTGCGACAACTCCAACTCCTGCGACAACTCCGACTCCTGCGACAACTCCGACTCCCACAACGCCAACTCCCACAACGCCAACTCCGACTTTCACAACACCAACTCCGACTTTCACAACGCCAACTCCTGCGGGGGCGGGCACTCTTGGCACCGCCCCTACAGACTCCGGCGCCAACTCCGGCGCCAACTCCAACTCCAACTCCGGTGCCTGCGCCTGCGCCGACTCCTGCGACAACTCCGACTCCTGCAACAATTCCAACTCTAGCGCCACCGCCAACTCCAACTCCAACTCCTGGGGCTACTCCAACTCCAACTCCTGGGACTACTCCTGAGCCTGGGACTACTCCTGAGCCCTGTATTTGCGATCGAATTGTGCTGCGAGTTCCTTCAGTTGCTTTCACGCTTTTCGGCGGTAATGGCAACGACACCATCACTGGCACTAATTTCGACAACGCTATCAGCGGTGAAGCTGGTAACGATGTCATCATTGGTAGACAAGGGAATGACTCGATCGCAGGCGCAGTTTCCCGCAACACTCCTGTCGGCCAAATTCTCGATCGCGACTTACTGTTTGGCAACGAAGGGAATGACTACCTCAACGGTGGTGCAGACGACGATACTATTTATGGTGGCAAGAACGATGACTTAGTTGTTGGCGGCGCAGGCAACGATTTGGTGCGGGGCGACATAGGCAGCGATACCGCCTCTGGTGGCGATGGCAATGATACAGTACGCGGCGGCAAGGGTAATGATACTGTTTTCGGCGATGCTGGGGACGATCGGCTATTTGGCGATAACGGCAGTGATTTGCTTTGCGGCGGTGATGGCAATGACACTCTGTTTGGAGAGACCGATCGTCTTATACTAACGGGTGATTTGGGATTAAATGACTCGCTGTGCGGCGGTGATGGCGATGATTGGCTGATTGGCGGTGAGGGTAGCGATACTTTGAAGGGCGATCTCGGGAGCGATCGATTTGTGCTGTCATCTTTGGGCACGGATACTGTAATCGATTTTGAAGACAATCGAGACTTGTTAGTATTAACTGACGGTCTGACTTTTGCACAACTGGCAATTACTCAAAACAATAATTCTGCCTTCATTGCGATCGCCAATACCGACAAAATATTCGCCATTCTCGATCGAGTGTCTGCTGCTAACATCACTGTCGCCGATTTTACCCTAATCTAAATCTAATTTATACCAATCTTTTTCGTGTTATGAACGTTAACTATGACCCTAAAGACCACAAGAGTGTAGAAACCTCGTTCCGAAAAGCTGTCGAGCTTAATCCCAATCAACCAGAAGCTTACATTAACTTGGGAATAGTTCTCTACGATTGTGGCAAGCTAGAAGAGGCGAGCGATCGCTGCCAACAAGCCATTAACCTCGACCCCAATCAAGCCGACGCTCACTACCAGTTGGGAATAATCTTCGCAGAACAAGGTAATTTAGAGTCAGCAATGACTTGTTATCAACAAGCAATTCGGATTAATCCCGGCGATGGACAGCCTCATACTGGCATTGCCGCAGTTTTAACCCAGCGAGGCGATCGCGAAGCAGCTATTGCCCAACTTCAAGACGCCATTCGCCTTAACCCTAACTTAGTCCATACTCATACAAACTCCATACTAGCTCTCAAAACACCAGACCAATTAGAATCTGAGATTTCCCAACTTCAGGAAACCATCCGCCTTCGTCCTAACGATGTCGAGGCTCATCTGAATTTAGGGAATGCACTGCGACAACAGAGCAAGCCGAAAGAAGCGATCGCAGCTTATCGACAAGCAATTCGGTTTGATGAGAATAATGCGATCGCTTACTGTAAATTAAGCTCAGTATTTATTGAGCAGCGCCAGTTTAAGGAAGCGCTCAGTTTTTGCCACCGAGCCATTCAACTCGATGCCACCTTGGCAATCGCCCATAATATTTTAGGGCTGATCCTAGATCGTCAACGAAAAACTAACGAGGCGATCGCAGCCTACACCAAAGCTCTACAGCTCGATCCGACTTTAGCGCTAGCTCACAATAATATTGGAGTTATCTTAATCAAGCAGCGCCAATTAGATATCGCTACTATTAAGTACAGACAAGCAATTCGATTCGCTCCCAATTTTTACCTGGCTCACTATAACTTAGGATTCATTTTTTTAAAACAAGTCAAAAGCGCTCAAGCTCAAGCTAAATTTCAGCAATCACTTTGCTTTCATCCTAATCTAAAAATCGCTAAACAGGGTTTGTGGCTAGCGCAGTTGCAGCAAAACAAAAGGGTGAGAATTGTTGTTAACGGGGCAGGAGTCGTTGTTTTAGGTGTGTGTATTTGGTTACTTTTGCTAGTTCATTCCCAGGAAAACCCTAACACTGCCCGTTTTTTACTTTCACTTAATCCTAATAATGCTCAGCTTCATTTTACATTAGGATTTGCTTTGCATAATAAAGGCAACCTAGAAGAGGCAACCGTTCACTACCAAAAAGCTATTCGCTTGAATCCTAAAGATGCGGGGGCGTACAACAATTTGGGGTTAATTTTAGCGGAGCAAGGTCAATTTAAGGAAGCTATTTTTCACTATAAAGAGGCGATTCGTCTCGATCCTAAATCTACAAACGCTTACAATAATCTAGGACATTTTTTAGAAAAACAAAGCCAACTAGAAGAATCCATCGCCCTACTTAACGAAGTAGTTCTGCTCGATCCCCCTGATGCAGTTGTTCGCGAGAACTTAGCAGGTCTTTCCTATCACCTAGGAATTTATTTAAACAGCCAAGCAAAGACGCAGGAGGCTTTTGTTGCCTATCGTGAAGCTATTCGTCTGACTCCGAACTACACACCCCCCTACAATAATTTGGCAATAATTCTCGAATCTCAGGGCAAAATGGATGAGGCGATTTCAGAATATAAAAAGGCAGTTAAAATTAATCCTGACCTGTGGCTGACTCAAACCAACTTGGGAAATGCTCTCTTGCGTCAACGTCAATTAGATGAGGCGATCGGGCACTATCGAGAAGCTATTCGCAGCAATCCCGACTATGTTATGGCTTACGACCAATTAAGCTCTGCTCTCTTTCAAAAAGGTCAAGTAGAAGAAGCGAATGCTCTCACACAAAAAGCACGGGATTTGCGGGGAAAAACTCAGAATATTCCCAAGAATAAATAATGTTTATTTGATATTTAATTATCAGCATATTCCCGGTTTATGAAGTACAGTATCCACCTTAATTGTGTGCAGTTAATCTGTAGGGTGCGTCGCTACGATATCTTGGATATAACGCGACAGATTGTTGATGGCGACGCACCCTACTTGCTACCAGGGCTGTTTCATTCTCAGACAAATCATCGTTTTGTAGGGGTAGTGCCAAGAGTGCCTACCCTCTTCGTCCACAATTTTGTATGTGTTTCAGAGATTGGGGCAGCCACGGGGGGCTGCCCCTACAAGAGAATGAAACAGTCCTGTACTTGCTACAATGATTAATTGTAAGGAAACGGCATTGCCGTGTCCTGCGTAACTCAACACAATTACTTCCAACCCAACCACCTTAACAAAGGCACAACCAAATAATGACTCACTCCCAAACAAAGCCCGATCGCACTTCCCAACAAACCAAAAAACGCCACAGAACCCCAAACTTGCAGCCAGCCGAAGGTAGCATCAGACGGCGCAAGAATCCCGAAGAAACTCCCCGGAAAAATGCTCAAAGCATTTAGAAACAAAAACATTCCTGTAGAACAAACGGCCACTACCAAAGCGTGAACTAATTGGTGACTCCGCAAACCCATGCCGATCGTTAAAGTGGCGATCGCAAACGCCCCCAAAATAATCCCCTGTACACCGCTAGAAGCTGTTGCTTCCATCCAGCACAAACCAGCCAACAAATAGCCCTGAGCTCCCATCAATCCAGACAGCCAATACTGTTTTTGCTGGCGAAAACTCCCCGCATCTGTCAAACCGATCGCAGTGCCCAACCCTGCAAATCCAAACAGCAGCACTTCCGGCCCGACAGCGAAAGTCATGTTAGGCATTAATTGATGCAAACCTTCATTCAAAAAACTGGCAATTTCCGGGCCAATGGGCGAAGCATAGCCCAAAACCAAACCGCCGATCGCCCCCGCACTTCCACCAACCCCGCCGAGCACCATTTCCCAGCCAGTATCTAGAGAAGCTACCACCATTTGGGCGATCGCCCCGAACATAAAACCAGTCAAGCTGACAGTTTTTTGCGCCCCCACCACCGCTACTTGTCGGCAGAATTCCAAAATAGCTTGACTGGTTGGGGCGGTCGCGATTTTGCCGTTACTCCTAGCATAAATCTCTTGCAAACGCGATCGAACATCCCGCGCCAAAGCCGGACGCTGCTGCACGTTCGATCGCACCAAATCGTCCAACAAATTAGCAAAAGCCGGAGTCACAGAGACAATGTGGCGCCACCGCAACTCCCCCGTCATCGGATCTTCAATTTCCGCCGGATACTTCCCAGTCAGCAAATGAATGCAAGTCCGCCCGAGGGCATAAAAATCCGTCGCCGGCACCACACCGCCGCCCACAATTTGTTCCGGCGGGCTGTACCCGGGCGAAATCAACCGCGTCGAAGAAGCAGAATCTTTCCCCATCAGTTCGAAACCGCCCATTTGTTTAACCCCCCCAAAGTCGATCGCCACCAATTGCAGCCCACCCAAACCCTTGCTAAGTAAAGTTTGTGGTGATTCGGGGTCTCGCAGCATCAGATTGCTCGGTTTAATATCGCGGTGAATAATCTGACACCTGTGCAACTCCTCTAAAATTTCCACAGCTTGACTCAGCCAACTAAACACCCATTCCTGCGGACAACCTTGAGGGTGCTCGTTAAGAACTTCTTCTAAAGTTTTGCCGTGAATCTTTTCCATTACCAAACAAGGCAAGCGCCTCGCCGCCGCATTTCCCCGATCGCCAGCAAAATTTTGGGTTTGGACGTGAAAATAGCCATCCGGCTCGACTCTCGGGACACCCGGATGGCGCAAAAGTGCTAAAACCCAAGCTTCCTGCTCGAATAATTTCAGTGCTTTCGGGGAAGTTTCGAGCAACAGTTTCAGGACGCGCTCGGTTTGAGTTTCTGTGTCCCAAACTGTAAAAATCGATGCAAAACCGCCGGAACCCAGGCCTTCTAGAGGCACGTAGCGATTTTTCAGCCGCAGCGGAGTCCCGCAACTCTGACAAAAATTGTTGCCCCAAGTCTGAGGGTAGGGCCTTGGGCAATCTGGATTGATGCAGTGAACGGCTTTTGAAGGGGGGTGAGGCACAACCAGAGTAAAAATGGGGCTAAACAGTCATACTAGAATTACGCGCAGCTAACGCAGAAACCCGGTTTTAAGCGAGGTTAAATTGCTGTAACGGCGGATTTATGTTGAGAAACAAGGTTGCTGCACAAGTCCTGTCCATATTATGTGCTATGGTGCGGATTTTTGACTTGGTAGCCCCAGAGTCAAGGGATTTTAGGTTTGGGATTTTAGATGAGATTGCAGTTAAAATCGATCTCAACTGCCAGCTACAATTTTAGGTATTTGTAACTAATTCTCGCTGACTGATTACCCGTTAACAATTCTGATTTTTCACGATCGAATTCTTTACATACAGCGTATTTACCAGCTAAGCTGCTGCACGATATCTTTCGCTCGATCGAAATTCTCCACCCTGAAGATTGGGTCTGAAGCCTCCCCGTTTACGGGGAAATCAAACAAAATGATTCATTGCTCCAATCCTCTTCTATCAACGGCTATGGGTAGCTGTCAACTGTCA
>JAUBOH010000328.1:0-7682 GCA_036700145.1 Microcoleus occultus BM001215366 | reverse complement strand
AGTCGATCGTCTCGTAAGCATTCGCCAAATTCCACAGCCACAAAATCACTGGAATGTTAATACCTCCGGGAGTATTTTCGAGAGTTGGTAAACCGACGTGCCAAGTCTTAAACCAATCTTCTCCTAATTTATCAATTGCTGTCTTTTCCAACCTTGCTAATATCGGCGGCAACAATTCCTCGGCTTTATCTAACAATTCTACAGCTTTAAGATGCTCGTTAAAATCTTCCGGTTTGGCGGCCCCCAAACTCAAGGTATGTACTTGCGGATGCGACAAGCAAAACAAATCATTAAACACCATCGGACTCAGCGGATAGCACAAATCTACTAATTTTTGCGACGGGCTGTAAAGTTGGCCGCCTTTGTCGGAAGGACTGATAATAAACACGCCCATATCGTGACGTTTAGCAGCTTCAATTGCAGGCAAATTACTTTGATTGATGTAGTACCAGTGCAAGTTAAGATAGTCGAATTGATTGGTTTCAATTGTCTTGACAATCACATCCGTCGGGCCGTGAGTTGAAAAACCAATAAACCGAACTTTGCCTGATGCTTGCAACTGCCTCGCGACATCCATATAGCTATTTGGACGCAGACAATCCTCTAGCAATTCCCACGTATTAATGCCATGTATTGACAGCAAATCGACGTATTCTAGTTGCAAATAAGCTAAGGATTTATCAAATTCTTCCCGAAACTCCTGGCAATTAGGTTTCGGAGTAATTTTAGTTTGAATTATTAATTCTTCGCGGGGAAACTTCGGTAAAATCCACCCTAATTGCATCTCAGAACTGCCGTAACCGCGAGCAGTTTCTATGTGATTTATTCCGCATTCTACAGAGTAGCGAATAGTCGCTTCTAGATTTTGTTGATTATCAACTGGAATTTCATTTACTGGCACGTCTTGCCATTTGTATTGGTATCTCATGCCACCGCAGGAAAAGACAGGCATGGATAATTCTGTGCGACCGAATCTGCGATATTGCATCATAAACAGTTGACAGTTGACAGTTGACAGTTGACAGTTGATAGATGAAGCGCCTGGTTTTTAGGATGGAGATTTGTACACCACCCTAAAAATATTCCTCCGTCATACAGGGGTTTAAACCCGTGAATTTTGACAATCAAAGTCAAGTTATCTATTTAGAAATCTCGCGGACTGCGGGTTTTCCGTCCTTGATTTCACCGACTAAAACTAAATCTGTACAGTTGACAAACAAGCCATTTTCTAACACGCCGGGAATATTATTCAAAGTTTTTTCTAATTCCCCGGGGTTGTCGAGATTGTCGAATTGGACATCGAGTACCATGTTACCTTGGTCGGTAATTACCGGGCCGGCTTTTTTCACACCCATGCGGAGTTCTGGTTTGCCACCCAATTTTTCGATGGCGCGCGTAACTGGTGTAATTGCCATCGGTATCACTTCGATGGGTACTCGAAAAGTCGAACCCAATTTCTCGACGATTTTGGAACTGTCAACGACTACAATAAACTGAGTTGCGAGGTAATCGACCACTTTTTCGCGGGTGTGGGCTGCGCCGCCGCCTTTAATTAAGTTTAGCTGGGAATCGACTTCATCAGCGCCGTCAATCGCAATATCTATTCTGTCAATTTCATCGAGTGTTGTCAGCGGGACTCCGTACTGTTTGGCTAACACTTCTGATTGAAAAGATGTGGGTACTCCCTTGATATCTTTGAGTTCACCGGATTTTATGCGATCGCCCAACGCTTGAATAGTATAAGCTGTAGTTGACCCCGTGCCGAGTCCGACAATCATACCAGATTTTACGCGATCGGCGGCAGCAAAGCCGACTTGCTGTTTCATCAATTTTACGGGGTCTTGTTCTGTGGTCATGTTAGATACTCCTCAATAGTTTTAAGATTGTATCACAGTCTTTGGGCATAGGGCATAGGGCATAGGGCATAGGGCATAGGGCATTGGCAATTGGCAGCCCCAAGCTAGTAACAAATAACAAATAACAAATAACAAATAACTTGCAATGAAAATCGGATTTCTCGATACCTACACTTGGGATTACAATATTGAAACTCCTTACGGCGAACCTTTGGGCGGCACTCAGTCGGCTATTTGTTACTTAGCTGAGGCCTTGGCTGCACTGGGAAACGAGGTATTTTTGCTCAACAATACTTCGGAGTCGGGGATGTCGCGCGGGGTTGATTGCCGACGCAGGGTGGGAGACAAATCTAATTTAGAATTGCTGCGATCGCTCGATTTTTTAGTTATAGTCAATATAGTCGGCAAAGCGCTGGAAATTAAGCCGCTTTTGGGGCATCGAACTAAGTTAATTTTGTGGATTCATAACGAACCGGGCTTTGTATTTCTCCAAAATTTTAATCACAAAGGAGAAATCAATGCTTGCGATGCTTTTGTATTTGTCAGCGATTGGCAGCGGGAGCAATTCCAGCGCTGTTTTGGGATTGACTCGCATCGCAGTTGTGTTTTAAGAAATGCGATCGCACCTTGTTTTGCTAACATTTTTGCCGATGATATTTCTATCCTATCTCAGAAATCTCGACCGCCAATTATCGCTTACACCAGCACTCCGTTTCGCGGACTCGATATTTTGTTGAAAGTCTTTCCCGAAATTCGTCATGCTGTTCCCGGAACTAGATTAAAAGTATTTTCGAGCATGAAAGTACACCAAATAGAGGACAATGACAATCAGCTATTTTTCGGTCAGCTTTACCGCCAGTGCAGGGAGACAGAAGGCGTTGAGTACATTGGTTCCGTACCGCAACCAGAACTCGTCCGACAATTGCGTTCAGTCGCGGTTTTAGCTTACCCGAATACCTATTCGGAAACATCATCTATTGCCGTGATGGAGGCGATGGCAAGCGGTTGCCGGATTGTGACGAGTGAATTGGCAGCTTTGCCGGAAACAACTGCGGGATTTGCCCGTCTAGTTTCAATGTCAGGGGTGGAAAATTTGGCATCGGTAACTAATTGGAACCGTGCAGACAAACCGGATTGGGAGGGATATACAAGGCGGTTTTTAGAGGCGACAGTCGGAGTTTTAAAAGAGGGCGCTCTTTCGGGCGGCGCTACTGCTGAGAATCATCTGAGACAGCAGGTAGAATATGTAAATCGAGGGTGTATTTGGTCTGTGCGTTCCCGAGAGTGGGTAGAATGGCTGAATAGTATTAGTGTAAAACCTGTAAGAGTGGCAGAGCAAATGATAACGGATTCGTTGGTGGATTTAGAAGCAGCTCAAGCTTATTTTGTCAAGGGAAATCGGCTGAAAGATGCAGGCAGACTGGATGAGGCGATCGCACATTACAAGAAAGCTTTAGAGTTGAACTGGGAAGATGTCGAATATCACAAAAAATTAGCAGAAGTTTATGTTTTGCAAGGAGAATTTGAAAGTGCGATCGCCTCTTGCAATCTCGCTCTTAAATTCAAACCGAATTTTGCTCCGGCTTATTTGACAATGGGCAATGCCCTGCACGCTCAAGACAAGCTGGAAATGGCAATTCAAGCTTATTTGCAAGCTTTAAAAATTCAGCCGAGATTTGCCGAAGCTAGCGCGAATCTCGGCAGTATGTATTACAAGTTAGGGCAATTAACGCAGGCAGAAAATTTTTACCAAAAAGCTCTTGAAATAAATCCGATTTTGTGTTCTGTCAATGTGATGCTAGGCGATGTTTTGCAGCAGCAAGGAAAGTTAGATGCAGCAATTGCTTGTTATCAAAAAGTGCTGCAACTGCAACCGGGAGATGCCAGCACTGCTGAGAAACTATCGAGTTTAACCGCACAAAAACAGCGGCAAACGGCCGATCGCAATTTTATCGAATTAGAACCAGAATCAGGCGCAAAACCAGTATCTGTCAGCAAAGATGAAGGCTACGGTTTGCAGCCTTCGAGCATCAATTTGCCGCCAGCCCCAACCCCTGAAAATTTAAATACTCCGTTTACAAACCCCGCCGCAGTTTCGGAACAAGTTACCTCGCTGAATGTTCCAGATAGCGGACAAGTTGCCAATTATCAAGAAGTTGAACCCTACAAAATACTGGCAGAAAATTGTTTAGTTCAAGGTAAAATTAAAGAGGCGATCGTAGCTTGTCAGCAAGCGCTAAAAATTCGACCGGATTTCATCCACGCTTACGTAACTTTAGGCAATGCTTTGCAGGCTGGGGGCAAGATGGAAGCTGCTATTCGATCCTATTCTCAAGCCCTAGAATTGCAGCCAAATTTTGCGGAAGTGCGCGCCAATATCGGCAGTATGTATTTCAAAATGGAGCGTTTGGAAGAGGCGATCGCACATTACCAACAAGCCATTGCTCTGAGTCCAGATTTAGCGGGCGCTCACTGGAATTTAGGGAAAGTATATCACAAACACGGCAACATCGAAGCAGCGATCGCCTGTTTTAAAAGAACATCCGAACTCAACCCCCAGCTTGTGGGTGCAGACTTCCACTTTAACTTAGGTAATCGACTTTTCAGCCAAGGAAAGCGCGACGAAGCCATCGAAAGCTACGAAAAAGCGATCGCCATTAAACCAGATTGGGCAGAAGCTTATGGTAACATCGGCAGCGCGCGATCGCAACAAGGCGATCTCGACGCCGCCATCGCTTACTATCAGAAAGCTGTAGCTTTAAAGCCGGAATTAGAAGTTCTGCACTTCAATATAGCCAATTCTTTTTTGCAGCAATGCAAGTACGAAGAAGCGATTACTAATTACCAAAATACTCTGAAAATCAAGCCAGATTGGCCGGAAGTTCACGCGAACCTCGGCAGTTGTTTTTCCATGCAGGGGCGGCTGGAAGAAGCTTTAGCCAGCTATCAGCAAGCTTTAGGACTAAAACCGGATTGGGCAGAGGTTTACTGCCGGATGGGACACATTCAGAAACAAGATAAGCCGCTGGAGGCGATCGCCCATTTTGAAAAGGCGATCGAATGCAACCCCAAATTTAGCGAAGCCCACCAACAACTCTGCGACTTGCTAAGCCACTCCACCAACCTCGCCGGAGCCCGCAAAGTAGCCGACAAATACTGCGAAAACTGCGGCGAAAATGCCCCAGTCATGTCAGCCACAGCCTACGTTTTTTCCTACCTGCAATCGGGTGTCAGCGAACAGGCAATTCAGAAACTAGAAGAAATCGAAAAACTCTGCTACGAAAAGGTAGAAACCTTTAGCGTCATCGAACTAAAACTGCTTTACGAAATCTTTATGTTTGCAGTTTCCCACCTGCGAGACAACCGCGAAAAAAATGCCAGTTTCTACCGACTAATTGCCAAAGAATACTACCAAAAAGCCGTTCCGCAGCGCCCGGTTAACAGAATCAAATCCGCAAATTATCCGGGACAAAAGCCTTTGAAAATCGGCTTCCTTTCCAAACACTTCCGCCGCCACTCCGTAGGTTGGTGCAGCGAAGCTTTAATTCGCGAATTAAGCCGGATCACACCCCACGTTCACCTTTACGTAACCGGCAAACTCAACCGAGATGAAGTTACGCAGCGGTTTGAAGAAATGGCGGGCAAATTTTACTGGCCTAAAAAATATCCAAACGGCTTTGCTGACGGCGGCGAAATCCTCGCCGAAGTAGTGCAAGACGACTTGGATGTTTTAATAGACTTAGACTCGATGACAGTACCCACAAATGTCGAAGTGCTGTATCAATATCCTGCGGGAATTTGCGTTTCTTGGCTAGGGTTTGATGCGCCCTACATTTCCGACAATCACTACTTTCTGTGTGACGAACACACTCACCCCCCAGGCGTTGAAAAAAATTACTTAGAACAGTTAGTAAGATTGCCAGTTTGTTCGGTAGCAATTGGCGCACTGCAAAGCATTCCCGTGGATCGAGAAGCGATTAGAAATGCTCTCGGAATTGGCTTGGATCAAATGACTTATCTGTGCGTTGCCCCAGGCAGAAAAACAAATCCCGAAATGGTGCAAGCTCAAGTTAGAATACTCAAGGAAGTACCAGATAGTTTGTTAATCCGCAAAGGTCAAGGCGATGCCGATGTGATTCACAGCACTTACCGGGAAGAATGCGAAATTCAGGGAGTAGATTTTGCTCGGATTAAGTTTATCGGACAAACCAGAACTGAGGAAGAACACCGGGCTATTTATTATGTAGCCGACGTGCTTTTAGATTCCTATCCTTACAACGGCGGGACTCACAATTTAGAGGCTTTGTGGGCGAATTTGCCAGTAGTAACGAGATCCGGCGACCAATATCTTTCGCGGATGGGTTACGCTTTTCTCAAAAGTGCAAATCTCGATGTGGGTGCGGCATGGAGTTGGGAAGAATACACGCAGTGGGGAGTTAAGTTTGGCCGCGATGCTGGTTTCAGAAATGCGGTGAAAGAGCATTTAATAAAATCGAAACAGCCAGAACATCTCGCACCTTTGTGGAATCCTAAAAAGTTGGCTGAAGATATGTATCAGGTGTTTCAAAAATTGTTAGCTAAATAGACTGGGAATTTGGTTTGTAGTGAGGACTTTAGTCCTTCTAAAATCTGAGGACTAAAGTCCTCACTACAAACACCTTGATAGCAGGTAGAGAAAAGCGATTTCTGGATATTTTTTACGCAACGCCCAGTAAAGTTTTGTAACAAAATCCCCGAAAATGCGTAAAAATTGAGCGCGCAGTCTGATAGATAAATGCTGATTCATAGTAGCGCGATCGCCCTAACCTTATTTATGCCAGTTAGGGCGATCGCTTTTTTTGGTAATATCATGTCCGATCGATCGCGCACAATACAATTGCCGGGGCGGGTTTACGAGATTGTGGGTTTTTGGCGAATATTATTGGTGAACCCGCCCCTTATATCTTGAAAGATGTAGATTGCGATTTATGGTTGAGTGGGGGCGGGTTTACGAGATAGTTGATTTTTGGCAAATATTTTTGGTGAACCCGCCCCTACAGGAATCATGGTAATCGACCGGACACGATATAACTGTCAACTGTCAACTGTCAACTGTCAACTGTTTAACTCCACCCGATCGCGCCCGCCAGACTTAGCCCGATAAAGCGCCTTATCAGCAGCTTCAATCAGCATTTTCGGCGAATTTTGATTTTCAGAAATCGTCGCCACCCCCATGCTGAGAGTCACGCAATCAGTGACAACAGACTTGATGTGGGGAATTGCCAAAGCTTTGACGCGCTGGCGGATTCCCTCAGCAATCGCCTGTGCAGCCGCGATGTCCGTATTTGGCAAAATCACCGCAAATTCCTCGCCGCCGTACCTAGCAGCCAAATAAAGGCGTTCTGCGGGTGCGTTCGTGCAAGCATCCCCGATCGCCCGCGCCACTTGCTGCAAACAAGCATCCCCGGCTTGGTGGCCGTAATTGTCGTTGTAAAGTTTAAAACAGTCAATGTCGCACATAATCAAAGATAGCGGTTCCGAACTGCTAGAGAGTTCCCATTCCCGGTTAATCACCTCGTCAAACCGGCGGCGGTTAGCTAGCTGAGTCAGGCTGTCCAAATTTGCCAACCCGTCCAACTGCTGGTTAGCAGCAGCTAGCTGTTGGTAAAGTAAAGATTGTTCGATCGCGATCGCCACTTGAGTAGCCAACTGACTCAGCAAATCCATGTCAAACTGTTGCCACTGGCGGGGTGCCGAACAGTGGTGGGCAATCAGCAAACCCCACAACTTCGGCACTTGACAAGTAGGATTGCCGTCGCGGTGTTCGATTCCCTGCTGCACGATGGG
>JAUBOH010000327.1:0-7703 GCA_036700145.1 Microcoleus occultus BM001215366 | reverse complement strand
GGGTTTGAAGCCCCAGCATGAAGGCAGATTGTGATAAGAACGGAGTTTAAATCTCTGTTTTTATCACTTCGCTGTCAACTGTCAACTGTCAACTGTCAACTGTTTAAGCATTCTTAGCCTTTACCGATCGCTCTGACAATAATTAATCAGTTTGCTAGTCAAAGCGTCTTGATTTTCGGCTGCTTGATTCGCCTGCTGTCCGGCTCTGATAATATCTGCTTGAGCTGTTTGGATTTGCTCTCGACCTTTTATACTGGTAGAAGCCTGATTTCCTGACTCAAGAGCTTTGCCTATGTCGCCGAGTGCTTGACCGATTTCCCGGAAGGATTTAACCGATGGGCCCTGAATTTCTTTGAGAGTTGTGTCTGTTATTCGCAGAGCCTCAAGTTGTTTGGCTGTCTGGTTCAAATCTTTAGCTAAGTTCTTGGTGGTTGCAGCATCGTTGCTGTCTTTCTTAATATCAATGAGAGCGTTCCCTTTGGTGACTATTTCAATAAATTTAGTACACTGGAAAGTTCGGCTCTCGCTGCAACTAACCGTCAGCGTACAGCAAGCAACAACTATGAGCAAGATGGCAATCTGTTTGCGAAAAAAGTACATGAATCCTCGGTTGCAAAAAAAAGTAGATTCTGGGATTTTGTAGTAGAGTGTGTCAGCGATTAGCCGATATATCAACTGTCGAAACACTTTCGCGCCATTGGGACACGCTCTGCTAAGCTAAACTACGTACCTGTTTAGGAACTATGGTCAAAAACAGCAATAACCTACAGAAGGGAAGCATTTGGGGATATCTTACCCTGCTTTTGCCTATTTGCTTGACGGCGGTTGCCAGTTTCGAGTCGGGAACGATGTTTTGGGCGATCGCCACCACAGCGGGCATTGCTTGGGCTTACAAGCTCTACCAGCAGCAGCAAAAACACAAAGTCGCTCATTTAGACTCGGTTTTCTACAGATTGATCAAGGAAAATCAAGGGCGAGTTACAGCTTTGGATTTGGCGATGAATGCGAAACTTCCCGGAGAAAAGGTTCAAGAGTATCTCGACGAACGAGCCTCTGAGTTTGCAGCCGATTTTGAAGTGACGGAACAAGGCGGAATTTTGTATTATTTCCAAATAGCTCCAACTGTCAATCAAAGCGAAACACCTCATGCGACAATAGCTGTTCAAGAGCCTCCCACAAATCGGGAAAAAGCACAAGATAAAAAACCAAATTTATTCCCGATCGCTCAAACCAAGACTCCTCTAAAGCCCAAAATCTCTTTTACCCAGACGGAACTCTCCCGCAGGTTCAAAGTTCACGCAAGTACGATCGGGAAATGGAAAGTTAAGCCGGAGTTTGCTCAGTGGAGCCGCGAAAAAGACCCGGAGAATCTCGCCTGGGAATATTCTACAGAAAACAAGCGATTTTATCCCAAAGATTGAGGTATTGACTAATTGACTGGTTTGGGCTACGTTGGGTTATAGTCGAAGTTTTTTTGAAATTAAAGGCAAAGCAAATGCAGCAGAACCAGAACCGAGAACAGCTCCCGCTCGATCGGATATTTCTGGGAAATTGCCTGGAACTTCTGAGCACCTTGCCAGACCAATGCGTTGACTTAGTAGTATCCTCTCCTCCGTATAATTTGGGCAAGGAATACGAATCCAAGCAAGCTCTCAATATTTATTTGGAAGAACAGAAACTGGTGCTGCAAGAGTGCAGCCGAATTCTCAAAAAATCAGGTTCGCTGTTCTGGCAAGTCGGTGCTTTCTCCGATCGGGGTATGCTAATTCCGCTCGATATTCGCTTCTTCCCAATTCTAGAATCCTGCGGGTTAATTCCTCGGAATAGAATTATCTGGGGGAGACAGCACGGTTTGCACGGCAGAAAGAAATTCTCATGCCGCCACGAGACAATTCTTTGGTTTACTAAATCCGATGAATATATATTTAATTTAGACGATATTAGAGTACCGCAAAAGTATCAAAATAAAAAACATTACCGGGGCGATCGCAAAGGCGAACTTTCATGTAATCCTGACGGGAAAAACCCCGGCGACATTTGGATGTTCCGCAACGTCAAACACAACCACGAAGAACAAACTATACATCCCTGTCAATTTCCCGAAGACTTAATAGCTAGAATTGTCTTGACTACAACCGTGAAAGGTAATGTTGTTCTCGATCCTTATATGGGTTCGGGTACGGCGGCCGTTGTAGCTAAAAACTGCGCTCGGCATTTTATCGGTGCAGAATTGGAGCTAAAATATTATCAAGTTGCGCTGCGTCGTTTAAGCGGGGAACCGGACGAGCGCGGCTATTTCCCCAACTTAAAAACTCTGCGGGACTATGTAGAAAAAACCGGACAGCCAATTGAAGCATTTCGGTTTGATGTACAAGTAGGTAAAAAACCAACAGAACGCAGCAAAGCAAAAATATATCCCGAAGAGTATCACTTAGAAGAAATGGAGAAACGCTTGCTCTATGAGGAAGCTGCTTTTGCTGCGGATATTCGGGGAAAAGCTCCACCACTAGACCTCAAGCTAAATGGCAACGGTAATAAAACACTGAATTCTACTAAAATTGGAGAGCAATTAGAACTTGAGTTGTGGAGCTAGTATATCATTTTTCACATAATCCTAATAGAACTGCGACTGCGGGGCGATCGCCCGGAAATTATTTGACATTCGCACTCTTGCTGAGTTACTATTGTCCTTGATGTTTGAGCGCTGTAAACAGTCAATTTTGCAGGTACAGTTGTATTCCTTTGCTTGAATAAACCAACTATTCTGAGCGGTACATTAAATAGATAGGCAGATAATACTGTTAACTGGTTCACAGCTTGCTCGTAGTAAAGGCTGCTATTAGCAGCAGGAAACATTTGTGATTTTGTAACTATAATAACAACCCTAACGGGCTGTCCTGTGAGAGGCGTGTTAGTGTTGAAAAACAATTGCGATCGCACGGTATTGTTTAATAGAAATGAATAGTGAGAAAACTGAACTTCTGCAATCGCACCAGCAGAACCAAAGTCAACATCTGTTCCCAAAAATCGATAAATCGGCGGAATCGGGATTCTCGCTTGCCATCCAAGTTGGACCAACTCTGTTTTGATGTATTCATTTGTTGCTACAGGATCGAAAACTGCATCGCCCAGAAATCCAGCTTGACCTGAAGCTTTTATGTGCAGCGGCATAGCAGCAAGTACGCTGTTCATTTGGTTCCATTCCGCGCTACAGTAGTTACTGATGACAGTGTTTGCCCCATTGAAATCCGTAAATTCAATTAAAATAGCAGATCCTCCTTTCTCCCATGTCCCAACCAACCTTGCGAGTAGTCGCCCGCCTCGCAGCCTTTCCCGACAAAGTAGCAGAACTTAAATCCCTTCTGCTGAGCATTATAGAGCCAACTCGCAAAGAAGCAGGCTGTATCAAATACGAACTCCTCCAAAATCAAGCCGATCCCACCGATTTTACCTTCGTTGAAGAGTGGGAAAGTGCAGCTTTGCTGGAACAACATCTCGCTTCAACTCACATTCAAGCCGCGGTGCAGCAATTAGAAGGTTTAGCAGTTGGGCCGCCTGATATTCGCCGCTATGAATTGCTAGCTTAATCGGCTTTTTATAGCAATTTTATTAAGGTTTGTGAAATAGCTTCGATCCCCCCTAGCCCCCCTTAGTAAGGGGGGGACAAGAGTGAGAGTTAAAATTGTAGTAACTTCGGAGAATTTTATGACATTAGCAACCATAAAACAGTTATTTACTTATCCAATTAAAGGGCTGACACCGCAAGAAATGTCGGAGTTGGCTTTAACAGCAGGACACGGAATTAAGGGCGATCGCGCTTTTGCACTGATGTTTGCAGATAATATCGAAGCTGCAAAGATACCCGCAGAAAACGCGCCTTGGATGAGCAAAAAATATTTGGCAGTTCAAAACGATTGGCCTTTGTTAGCAGCTTTGGAATGCGATTATCAACCGGAAACGACCGTTTTAACAATCAAGCGTCAAGGAGTTGCAGTGTTATCCGCAGAAACGAACACGGCAGCGGGGCGCGATCGCATCAGCACTTTTTTCACCGAATATCTAGCCGCAATTGAACCCACAAAAGAAGCGAGACACCCGCAACTTGCACCTTTGCGCTTAGTCGGCGACAGCAGCGGCTTCACTCGTTATCCCGATCGAGAACCGGTACACATTTCTCTCCTCGGCCAAGCCACATTAGACCAATTAACAGAAATCGCCCACCAAAACATAGACGTGCGCCGATTTCGCCCGAACATTGTGCTAGAAGGCATGGAGGCTTGGTCGGAATTTGAGTTAATCGGAAAACAGTTTCAATTAGGTAATGCACGCATTGAAGTTACAGCACGAATCGGTCGCTGTGTCAACATAGAAGTGAATCCAGAAACGGGCGATCGGGATATTTTCCTACTCAGTTTACTGCAACAGGAATTCGGTCATGCACAAACTGGAGTTTTAGCCAAAATTATCAACAGCGGCACAGTTAAAATCGGCGATGTTTTGACTTCTTGAAAATAGAGCGTCTCATGTCCGGTGGCATCCTTCCTGTATGGGTGGGAGCGGGTTTATTATATTGTTTGTATTAGGTATGGATGTTTGGTGAAACCCGCCCCTACGATAATTGCGAAAAATGTATATTCCGATTGTTCGTTGAGTATATCGGAACAGGTATTCACCCGGATATAATACCACTCATCCTTCTTGCGACAGCCTCACCTTATTACCAATCAACTTCAGAAAACTAGCTCCAAAATGTTGAATCTCCAAAAAATTAGCATAAGCAGGAGTTGACTTATAAACTCTAAAAGTCCGCATAATTCCCAAAGTCGCCGCACTTTCCAGCGGGCCGATAAAGCTAGTATCCCTGTCCAAAAAATGAGACTGCTTAGCCCAGTGTGCCATCTGTTCTGCATTCAAAAAATAGCAGCCAGAATGAGGATTCAAAGCCCGCTCAAAAGAGATCGGCTGTTCCATAATTTTCCCCACTAGCTGTGGCTGCTCCTCCACATTTTGAAACTTAGAAGTAGCTGTTACCGCTAAATCACCATCAATATATGCTTTAAAAACAGCCCCTTGAGGCGATATTTCATAGCGATTCGGTTGCAACAAATTTCCATTTCCCCCGTGATGCGTAAACCAATTTAATTTACTAAAAAACCACGGATCGTGCAGAATTAAATCATCTTCCAAGTAACAGAAATAATCATATTTGTCAAGACACGCCCGCAAAACTGCTTGACACTCAAACCCCAATAGCAGCGGTTCGCATTTTGTAGCGTGGTGCATAAAAGACCTCGGCTGCAACGGCAGTTGAGGCAACAGGTGATAGCCTTGAGTAGTGCAAACAACAATGTCAATTTGGTGACTTTGAGCTTGATTTGCTGGGATAGTGGCACATTCGCGAATGTGAATCATGCACTGAGATTTGCCGTACAAAGCTTGCAGCGATGTCACGCAAGCGGTTAAAGCATTTAGTCGCGGTTGCGGATCGTTTCGCTGGGAAGCGTGTTTCCCGTCGCCGCTGGGATTGTAAAAGTGAGCAATAGTGAATAGAATTCGCATTGGTGTGGAGTAACAATTAAAAATTAAACAATAAAACAGAACGATCGCACAATAACCCTATAAATTTTACCGCATTCAGTCGGTAAATAACTCCGGCAGGCGATCGCGCAACTCAGCATTTAAACGCGGCAACTCGTCCCGCATTTGCAAGTACCAATCTCGCCGCTGCCGGTAGTGCCCGCACAGCAAGCGGTTGGATTGCACCCATTCGTAAGCATTCGCGGCTATTTCCCGGCGCATATAATTATCAGAGATCAGCGAATTTAGCTTTATTTCAAACTCTTTTACATATCTGTAAATCAATCCGGTTTCACCTTCGACAATCGAATGTTCGTACACGGTGGGACTTGCCAGCACCGCTACTCCCCGCGCCGCACATTCAATGAATTTTAAGTCGGATTTCATTTCGTTAACCGGGTTGGAAACGAGCGGCAGCAAAGCTATATCGCAACTGTACATGATTTCTTGATACCGTTCGTAACTGCAAAATGGTTCAAATTCTTTTTGCTGTATTTCCAAGGCTTCAAAAAATCTGCTGTCATGAATTACCTTAACTCGAATCCGGTGTTTTTGAGCTGCTAAAACTCGATTGAGCGCTGCCATAATCGGCTGCCAATCTTTTTCGCGGTTGAGGGCACCAAAAAATATCGTGACTGTATCTTCTGCTGGATAGATTCGCGGCGGAGGCAGATAAGCTAAGTGATTGGGAAATACGGCAACATAGGGATTGTAGTGCCGCAAAATTTTTGCTAGGGGTTCTGTAGAAGTTTGAACGCAGTGACAGCCGCGATAGCTGAGGTAATTATTGTCTGCGTATTCGCGGCGGCGGACGGGATTGTCGTCTATTTCAGCTACTATTAAATATCCTTGTTGCAGGAGTTCTTTAAGTTTGGGAATGTAGGCGGGATATTGCATGATTGTCCGCTGCCAGATGAAGACTTTTTCTTCTCCAGACAGCGGGGGAATTAATTCGGCTGTTTTGACTGCGGATACGGTGCGGACACCGGGAATTGTGGCGCTAAATTTGTCTGGTTCCAAAACTCGCACGCGATCGCACCCTGTAGGAGCCATAATAATAGTTTGGATCAGCAGCCTGCGCGGAGGTTCGGTCGATTTGGTCGATCGCACGATATAATGTTCAGCACCTGTTTCCGTAGCAAAGCTGCTCGATGTTAGCTCTAAAGCCTTTACCATTGGATGCAGTAATTCCTGAAAGCGGACAAAATTTTCGGTTTTGTGTCCCTTTCCTTGAAATTCATAAACCTGCAATTCGGCTTGAGCAAATAATGATTTGATACTTTCTAGGGTAAACCAGTGCTGCATCTTGCCGTCGGGATTTTCCCAATTTCCCCGCAGCAGATTGACAATTCGCCGCCAGTATTGAGCGTTGGGAATGCTTGCGAAAATTTGCCCCTCCGGGCTAAGCAAAGCACTGTACTGCTTGAGGACATCCCAGGGGTTTTTGAGATAGGGGAGCAAGTCGCCGAAAATCAAGCAATCGACGGTTCCAGGGGCGATTTCGAGACTTTCGATCGCAATTTCTTCAATATCGGCTACCGCCACCCAGTTTAGCCGATCGACCGCGATTTGGGCTTTTTCTCGATCGCACTCAATGCCAATATACTGACAGTGGGGATTTATCTGCTTGTACTGTTCGCCCCTAGAACCTGTACCGCAGCCAATTTCGACAATGACTTTAGCATCCGGCGGTAGCAGCTTCATGAAATCGTGGTTGGCGCGATCGATCACTTTCTCTAAAATTCCCGATTAGTTTGCCGTAAAATAAAGCAGAGCAATCCATGTCAACAGACCAGCAGACGAAGGTTAGCATGGCGATGCCAGTATACAATGGCGATCGGCACATTTGTCAAGCACCAAACTTTCTGTTGCCAACTCTTTCTCTTCCCTCTCTTCTCTTCCTCTGCGTTCTCTGCGTACTCTGCGGTTAATTTAAATCTTGTTCGCCCATCGTGTTCATATTGACATATGTTAGCAAATATTCAGCAAAATTATAATTTGCGCTCAACCATACTCTCATGCAAGCGCAATGGAGATTATCAATTAATTCGGCTTATACCAATTTTTTATGAGGCTGCACATATCTCGATCCCCCCTAGCCCCCCTTAATAAGGGGGGGACAAGAT
>JAUBOH010000326.1:4716-7733 GCA_036700145.1 Microcoleus occultus BM001215366 | reverse complement strand
AAGCATTATGTATTCCTGTCTCCCAATCTTGTCGCAGCCATTCTTTTAATTGCTCTGTGAGATAGGGATTAGGCAGGACAGTTACACGAGGAAACAGCAAGTCTAGATTATTTCTACAGGACTTACGCTTTTCAAAGACATAATCAGATGGCAATTCTTGAGACAGGGGAAGATGGGGAGATGAAGAAATCAGAAAATCTGAATATCCAGAATATCGGGAACCAAACTCATTACTGAAAATCCTTGGACTGCTGTTTTCTTTAACTCTTGGAGTAACTTCTATTTTAAATAATGTTTGGGTTAGAGGTAATGTAAAAAACCAGTTATCTGGGCGCAGCAATCCTATACATGAACCAATCACACAAGTAACAAAGAAAACTACCCTAATTAACAGGGTTTTTATAACTGTAAAAAAATCTGTTTCTTCTAAATTTATTGGTAGATAAATACAAAGTGTGAATGACATAAATAACACGCCACCAATAACGAATATAATAGCTAATTCGTCTACACTTAAAATGGCTAGTGCTGCAATACCTCCTATACCCAACCATATACCTGTTAATATACCTGCAATTAAGATAACTCCCAGGTTAGTATATCCTTCTTTTATAGCACTCATCGTAAAAGATATTATATTTAAATTCAGGATTAAAAAAATGATTAGAGTTATCGGCTTTGTTGTTTGTGAAATCTTGAAGTTTGATACATTTTTTTCAAAGGTTAGTAGTGGAAATCCCAAGCTCATAACATACCAAAAAATAGTCACAACAAAGCTGGCTAATATATGTTCAATTTTTACTGAAAAATCAATTAATATAAGAATTATACTCCAAGTCAATAGGGTAATAAATATGACTAAAATTACTTGTATAAGTAACCGAGATAGGGAATTAAGCACTAATCCTAAATATTTTTTAGAATTTTTGTTTTGCTCTAGAGTAGATCCTCTATCTTGAACATACCACCGCAAGGCTTGAGGAAAGAAAAACACCCAGTATAATAACCGCAAGTAATCGAGCGGTTTTGATAATGAAAGAGGTGGCTTGAATTTAGGAGCTAAGTCTAAACGGGGAACATCGGTGTTACGATCGCTCATTTTACATCCTCCACATATCGCGCATAATTTTGATAGCAAAACTGCATCAGTCGTCGTGGATGACCGCCACTTTCTTGTACTAGCTGGCTTATTTCCTCTTCAGTAAAATGCACCGAAGTCATAGCAAGACGAGCTTTAATAAAGGCACGGGCAATTGCTTCATCCCAAGGCTTGATATTCTCTTCTTGGCAAATACCCGCCAGCGGAGATGTGTTCCCTTCATCCTGACTGTCATTAAAGAGTTTATCGAGGGGTTCGCTAGCAGCTAAAATCAGTTGCAAAGGAGCATTTTGCCCCTCAGCTAAACCCCGCAAGTGATCTCTCACACCACGGGTAAAACCTTCCCAAGTCATCTTTCCGACATTATCTATAGCCAGCAGAACTCTATGCTTTTTTAAAGCACGAGTCAGGATATATCCATTGCTTTTAGAGATGCCAAATTCTTCGCACAAAGCTGTGTAGAAGTCATCTTCATCTCGGACTCCATTTAGGTCTAAGTAAATTGGCCGCCGTGGCGATAATAGAAAAATTTCAGCCTGTTCACAAATAGCTGATAGCATAGAAGACTTCCCGATGCCTTCTTCTCCTATTAAAGCTACACTATCATTGCTGTTAAGAACCTCGAATATTCGCCTAATTTCCCGTTCTCTGCCGAAAAACAGTTGTGCGTCGTCAACTTTACCAGTCTGAGGAATAAAAGGGTTAGAGGAAATAGCAGGAATGCGAGCGCCTGTACTGAATGCACTCTCTTGACTCGATCGCCATTTTTCATACTGTGGTTTCAGCCAAGCTAGAAATGCAGTATCTTTCGCCGAACTACTTCTGTCGTTACAACCCGAAAAACCTTCGCGATTTTCTTGTGGACAGAAACGCTTATTGTATATCGTCCACATTTGCCGCCGAACATTCTCAGGGTCGATCAGAATGTCAGAATTTTCTTCTGCGATGCCTCCATCTGCAACCTCTTTATTGCTCTTGAACGTGTTTTCATCGGGAAACTTAGCCAGAAAAATAGCTGTCTCTGTCCGGCTCAAATCATAATCAGGAACTATTTTTAATATTAAAAAGCTTTGCCATGAGTTCACATTCCCATTCATCCCAACCCCTCTCAGAACTTGGTGTCTCTCTTGTTGAGTTTACCATAACTAGCGCGTAACTAGAATATTTTTCCGGTTTATCAAAACATCGGAAAAAAAATTCCGGTTATTTTTATGATACCGGAAATATTTTTCTGGGACTTTTTTGAAAGTAGCTTATAAGCTGTTATTTAGTGGTAAGTCTTCCACCGCAAACTTTGAAAAACTCAGGAGATAGATATGACACAACTAATTGAGTACATCCAGACAGCTAAAGAATTTGCTGATACTTATGGCATAGCACATCTAGAGCGGCTGCTGACATTAGCTGAAACTGTCCGCAATTCCCCGAAAACTCGACAATCGACTTTTAAAGTTATGTCTAATACAATTTTGGAGGAAGTGGAAATGGCTGGATTTCATCTTAACCCTTGGCTAAAGACTTTGATTCTAAGTAGCAATGTTGAAGTAGTTCGAGATGCGATCGCTGTAGTTGAGGAAAATCGCCGCCGGGGAATAGTGCGGAACCGCGAAGGACTGTTAGTACAAGCTATCCGCAACCAATGGAAACCCAAGATTTCAGCTTAAATAGTTGCATATTACTCTCAATTACCGATCGATGAAAGAAGCAAGCTTGAAACTTAGGGGCGATCGCTATAAAGATTTGTGCGATCGCCTTCAATTGCCTTCGATCGTGCGCGGGTGGCCAGAAACCGGGTTTTTTTGAGAGACTTCGTTAGTGTCGGTAAAAATCGTAAAAACCCGGTTTCTTAGATGGTGCGCGGGTATCTGGCCGATGAAGGACTGAAGTCCTCACTACGAACCTAATTTTGCCCTAATTC
>JAUBOH010000326.1:0-4616 GCA_036700145.1 Microcoleus occultus BM001215366 | reverse complement strand
GCTTTAATCGTGATAGCAACGCAGGATTGCCAGTATTTCCAGCCGCGAGTGCCGATGTTGGCGGATGTCCGGATGCGCGATCGCGAACCGTCAGCCGCAACTAATAATCTAGTCCGAATTGTCCGAGTTTCGCCGTTTTGTTTTACTGCTATTTCGGCGCAATCGGTTAAATATTTTACTTCGATTACTTCCGCCGGACAAACCCAACTGAAATTAGGATTTTTTACCAAACATTCCTGCAATGCTGACAGCATAACTCGGTGTTCGCCAACGTAACCTAAAGCTGTTTTTGGTACGGGTAATTTCCCTGTATTTCCCAAGTCTGGGCGGTGGAATTCGACGACTCCGGGATAGTCGCCGTCGCAGAGGCTAATTTGCTCGAAGGTGGTAATTTGCGGCAAGATTTGTTCCCAAACTCCGATGCTTTCTAAAATCATTCCCGACAGCAAGGTGACTGCGTAAGCTTGTTTTTTGGCTGCGGCGGCGGCGGGGAGTTGGGTTTCAATTATGGCGATTTTTAAGCCGGAATCTCTTAAGGCGCACGCTAAGGTGGCGCCGACTATGCCGCCTCCTACTATGGCGATGTCGAAGTCTAATTCCGGTGTTTGGGTGGGGGCGGTTGTTCGAGAAAGTTGGTTTACAGGCATTTTTTAAGGGAGTTGTTTAAGTCGATCGCACTTTTACCTTCTTATTGTAAAGAATTATTGCAGTTTTGGACAATTGAGAGGTAGAGCCTCTGGATCTGGGTTCCCAGGCTCAGCCTGGGAAACAGAACTTTAGTTCTTCTTCGTTTGTAGTGAGGACTTTAGTCCTTCTTGATTGGCGTCTAGTTTCGCTTGGAGGACTGAAGTCCTCACTACAAACTTGATGATGGGTAATTTACCGGACATGAGTGATAAAATTAGTGACTACCAACTATTGCTAATTGATTATTTTCCGAGACTAGAGTCGATATTTGCTGGCTAATGGGAATTTCAATTACAAACTCTGCACCTTCTGCGAGCGCGGAAACACACTGCAATTTTCCTCGGTGTTTTTCGACGACAATCTGATAGCTGATTGACAGTCCCAATCCAGTACCTTTGCCGACTGGTTTAGTCGTAAAAAATGGGTCGAACAACTTGCGAATGACTTCTTGATTGATTCCCATTCCGTTGTCGGCTATCCGAATTGTTACTGTGTCTGAATTCGCACTGGTGCTAATCCGAATTGTATTGGGACTAGAATATATTTCTTTTGAAGAACGCTTGCTGTTGTACTCTTCTAGGGCATCGATCGCATTTGCAATCAGATTCATAAATACTTGATTTAGCTGACCTGCATAGCACTCGATCTTGGGAAAGTGACCGTATTCTTTGATAACTTCAATGGCCCGACGAGATGCAGTAGCTTTCAGCCTGTGCTGTAAAATTAGCAAAGTGCTCTCGATTCCTTCGTGAATATCGACTCGCTTCATCTGCGCTTCGTCGAGTCGGGAAAAGTTACGCAAGGATACAACTAAGTCGCGGATGCGATCGGCTCCTACTTTCATTGATTCCAAAATTTTGGGGAAGTCTTCTATTAAGAAGTCGATTTCAATCTCTTCGGCTGACTCTTCAATTTGTGCAGCGGGATTTGGGTAGTGTTCTTGGTAAAGGTGGAGCAAATCGAGCAAGTCTCTGGCGTATTGGCTGGCGTGGGTGATGTTTCCGTAGATGAAGTTAATCGGGTTGTTGATTTCGTGGGCGACACCGGCAACTAGCTGTCCGAGAGAGGAGATTTTCTCGGTTTGAATTAGTTGAGTTTGAGTTTCGTGCAAGTCGCGGAAAGCTTTTTCGAGCTGGGTTGCTTGCGATCGATATTGTGCTGCTGATTGCTTGAGTGCTTCCAAAACTTGGACTCGATCGCTAATATCCGTGTGCGTACCCACCCATTCGCGAATGCTGCCGTCTGCTGCTAAAACTGGCACTGCGCGCACCCAGAAGTGCCTGTATCTGCCGTCTGCGGCCCGCAAGCGGTGCTCGATTTCATAAAGGTTTTTCGCTTCTACTGCGCGCATCCAAGCTTGCAGCGTGAGATCGCGATCGTCTGGGTGAATTGCTGAAAACCAGTTGTCTGTGGCTTCCTCCAAGCTTTGGCCTGTATATGCCATCCAGTCAGTGGGCTCGATCGGCTTTCCGTCAGCATCTGTCATCCATACCAGTTGGGCGGTAGCAGCGATCAGCGATCGGTATCTTTGCTCGTTCAGACGCAGGGCTGTTTCGGCGAGGATGCGATCGCTGATATCGCGGGCGATCGTGGAAATGTATTCGGGTTGACCGTCGGGTGCGGAGTGGGAGATGATCACTTGGCTGACGGGAATTTCGATGCCGGATGCTGACACGAAGGCTGTTTCTCCGCTCCAAACGCCCCCGGAAACTGCGGTGGCGATCGCCAATTGCAGAGTGCTGCGGGCTGACGCTGCCGAGAATTCTGCAACTTGTCGGTTTGATATATCTTCGTTTTCGTCGATACCCAGCATTTTTCTGCCTGCTTTGTTGATGTAAACAGCGCGTCCTTCGAGGTTGCAGATACCTACAAAATCTGGTGTTGCTTCCAGAATTGCTGCTAGACTTCTGTTGGCGATTTCGGCTTGTTTGCGATCGGTAATATCCCGCGCAATACTAACTATACCGCTGATTTCGCCTTGCCCGTCCCGGTAAGCGTTTTTTGTAGAAAGAAATGTCCGCAATTTTCCTTGAACTAGCAGTTCTTCTTCCATGACTTGGGTTTTCCCCGCTATCATGATTTGGCGATCGCTTTTCCTAATATTTTCCGCAATTTCCGGCGGAAATAAATCGCTATCATCTCTGCCGATAATCTCGTCAAAAGACTTGCCAATTATGCTAGCTCCCGCAGCATTGAGCATCATGTAGCAGCCATCAATATCTTTGACAAACAAGGCTGTTGGCGTACTATTTATGACTGTCAGCAACAGGTTATAGTTTTTTTGGAGCACCTGCTCTGTTGCTTGAGAGTCGAGAATTTGCTGCTGCAATTGCTCGTTGACGAGTTGCAGTTGGAGAGTCCGTTTTTCAACTTGAGTTTCTAAGTCTGATTTCGCTTTTCTGAGTCCCAGTTCCGCTCGATAGCGCTTCCGGTCTGCGGTGCAGAGAGTTTTCGCATTCTGCCAAATCAAAAATGTAAAAATAATTACGTTCAATACGCTTAACAGCGATATTCCTACTTCCGGCGGGTAGGCTTGCAACCGCTCTCCCGACATGATGAAATAACCAACTAATGGCGGGATAATTATTGCCGGTGGCAACAAACGCCTCGCCATGATTCCTCCCGCACGATCGCTCGCAATTACTGCCATAAATCCTCGCTCTGGGCTGGCAAATAAAATGCCGAGGCTCAGTAACATAAGTGCTACCGACGTGTGCAAAGCCATTCCTGTCTGAGTGCCAACTGTGTAAAAGAAAGCTTTGCCGTAGATGTAGCCGATCGAACCCAGAAATGCAATTAAAAATGCACAACAGCTTAAGATTTGAACCCGCAGGTATTTGGGGCGCTGTACTGACAGCAGCAGCAGCGCTATTCCCAACAACCAGAAAGCAGCAGCAGTATTCGGCGCCATGCGTCCAGGCGCTGAGAGGCTGGTCAAAATGGAACTCTCTTTAAATAGCAGTTGGTCGATGCCTAAGTCTAAATTAAAGCTATATTGAACTAGGGTGATGAGGCTAATTAATATAATTAAAAATGAAGCACTGAAAGTTAAATAGTTATAAATTTTTTCATGCTTGATTGTTGTTAATTCGGCACGCCGCTGTTGTTGGAAAAATAGGGAAAACCCGCCCAAAATAAAGCAGGTCGCAGTATTGAATTTCATGCTCGGGAGTCCGGGCAAAATGCTCTTTAAGAGTTGCAGATCAAATATCCAACCCAAAATGACTGTACAGCCGATCGCGATTACTGCAAGACTAGCTTTTTGGGAAAAAGACTGGAGTGCAGCAATTGGGGTTGAGGGTGGCTGTATTTCTGGCGATCGTTCAAAAAGTTCCAATTTCTCGCTCCCTCAAATTATGTGGGTTTCTACGTATTGAAGGTAACAATAAACACTGTAGTTATATTGTGGCCAGCTATACAAAACTGCTGAAGATATTGTAAAAACTGCTTAGCATTAAATACTAATTATGTTATCTAACTTCAGAGAGAGCGTCAATCGATTTTAGATTTTAGAAAGCGACCCCACCGATCGATCCGGGGCGTGTTGGGAAATTAGCGATCGCCCTCCCTCATCGGCAAGACCGAGTGTTTTTACTCAGTCGAGCGAGGGGTAATGGTAGCGGATTAGTCGATCGGCAAAAATAGCACTCGCATTGTAAACCGGGTGCTGTGGCTGTGGTGCGTGCGATCGGCATAACAGATAAGACTCGGCGGTTGAAACCGCTGTCGAGAGTCAAACTTTCGTCCACTCCAAGCGGACTAAAGAGGGGTATTAAAGTCGGATTTGGTAACGGTCAACTGACGATTAGTGTCAACAAACACGTAAAACCCAGTCACAGACTGCTGTTTGACGATTAAGGCCAGAGCGCCCTGGCGCCCCCCGAATCGTTGCGGGGGGACAGGAGTTTTTTCTTTCGTCCCCGCAACGA
>JAUBOH010000325.1:0-7741 GCA_036700145.1 Microcoleus occultus BM001215366 | reverse complement strand
GGCAGTGCCGTGTCCCTACAATTGATCGTCGTGGTAGGGACACGGCACTGCCGTGTCCTCCGTTTATATCTAACTTGCCCCGGCCGCTGGGCGAACTAATTGCCGTTAACGCTTATGGGACTTACGCACTCCTTGTTTAGAAACCGGGTTTTTTAGGAAAATATTTGATTGTAGACCGCAAATTAGGTAAAAAACCCGGTTTCTGAGCCCTGATGCGTCCAGGACTGGCTTAGTTCAAGAATGCTCTAATTACTGAGTTGTCCCCACAAAAAAAAGAAGGAAATCTACTAAAAATAACTCAGTATATTTCGCTTCTTTTTGGCAAAAATATCCATTTATTTGGGTTTATCTTCTGTCTCCTCGGTTGGGCGGGGTCTCTTTATCGTTATCGTAAAAAATCTGAGTGTCGGCTACGGCGGTTAAAAATTCGGGAGCAGAGTTGTCTGGAGCAAAAAAGGTCGATCGAGTTTCTAGACTTTGAGCATTAACTGCGGTGCCACTGAGTAACAGGCTTGACATCAGGATGGAAGAGTAGAGGCGCATCATAAAGTTCCGTATCTTAACTTTCCACTATTGATACGGAGCCTGCATTCTGCTATCAGGATAAAAAGAGGATTTTTGGCAAAATAATTAATTAGTAATTGACAGTACCTGTAATTTTTTTCATTTTTCGTCAAAAGGGGGTGAAACCCATCATCTAGCTCCCCCGTTCCCTCGTAAGTTCGAGCTACCTGCCGATTGAGGACAACCAGCAGAATTCAACCCCTGGAATTCTTTTTAAACGCTCTGGAAACAAGGAAACGAAAACCGCAAATTGTAACTTTTTACTAATTTTCAGATTAAATTCATAATTTATTGATATTAGGACGCAACCATTCAATAATTGCGCGCAAAAATTAAAGAAACTGGGTTTTTCAACCGATATCGCCTCCTTCAGATCAATCTCAAATCTTAAGTCTCATATCGTTTCCGGTTGTAATGATAAACTAGGGAGCAATTCATGAATGATTCTGACAAGTGGCCGCCCTCAGATCGGCGCAATTTTCAGTTGTTCGATTCACAGCCAACAGTCAACAGTCAACAGCCAACAGTCAACAGCCAACAGTCAACAGCCAACAATCAACAGCCAACAGTCATGAAGAGCGCATCTACCTGCAAGAAAAGCGAGTCGAGGGTTGACGAGTTATCCAAAACAACATCAGCTTGTTGACACTTTTGAGCTAGTGGCATCTGGGCGTTAATGCGGGCCGACGCTCGATCGCAACTCAAGCCGTCTCGCTTTAGAAGCCGTTCTAATTGCACTTCGGGCGAACAGTACACCACCCAAATTTCGGTACACAAGTCAGTCATGTTAGCTTCAAACAGCAGCGGCACTACCAAAACCACAGTCAATGTGTTTTGGGATACCAGATTTAATGCAGCAATGCAGCGTTTAGTTTCCTCAACTAATCGGCGGCGGACATAAGGGTGAATTTGTTGTTCCAACCACTGCCGCTCGGCTGGGTTACAAAAAATAATATTTCCCAATTCGGGCCGATTTAAATTGCCGTCGGGGAGCAAAATAAGGGCACCGTATCGTTTTACAATAGAGTCCAATATTGGCGAACCTGGGTGTACAGCTTCGCGGGCGTAAATATCCGCATCTAAAATCGGAAATTTATAGACATCGGCCAGATAATTAGATATAGCGGTTTTACCGGTGGCGATGCCCCCAGTTAAACCGATCGCGCGGACAATTCGATCGCTCATAATTTTCTCTGTTTAAACGGAACTGTGTTTCGACACTTACTGTCAGTCTTTGCTATGTTGGTGACACAATCAAAATTAGACTTATAAATTTGAAATTTGCGATCGAGAGCTAGCGTTAGGAATTGTCAGCATTGGGGTGCGATCGACTCTTTTTTACCTAAAATCTCCATTTTAAACTCGAATCAAGGTCTAGATCGAGGCAAACTTATGAATGCTCAACGTGCTGTGCGATCGATTCTGGCAGCAATTCCCATTGCCGGATTTTTGATATTAGATTTTTTCCCCAACCTGGTTTTCCTAAAAGAAAACAGCAGCGGATGGGTGATTGTGGCAATTTATCCCCAATCTCAAATTGCTGCGGCACAATCATCTATTGTTCCAGCCCCAGACGGCACCGGAACCACCGTCACCGCCCCGGCTACAGGGTCGCCCTCTCGCTACGACATTAAAGGCGGCACTCCCTCGGGAGACGGAGCAAATCTGTTCCACAGTTTTACTCGGTTTGGTCTGAATTCTGGCGAAACTGCCAATTTCATCTCCAACCCAAGCATTAAAAATATCCTCGGCCGCGTTGTCGGCGGCGACGCTTCCTTAATTAACGGTCTAATTCAAGTTAGCGGTGGCAATTCTAACTTGTTCCTAATCAACCCCGCAGGCATTATCTTCGGATCGAATGCCCGACTCGACGTGTCCGGGTCTTTTTTTGCTACCACCGCTAGCGGTATCGGTTTTGACAGCGGCTGGTTCAACGGTACTGGGGCGAACGACTACGCGGCCTTAGTCGGAGAGCCGAATACTTTTGCTTTTGGTGCACAGTCCGGGAGTATTGTCAATGCCGGTAACTTGGTTGTCGGAAATGGGCAAAATTTGACTTTGCTGGGCGGCACGGTCATCAGTACGGGGCAGTTGTCAGCCCCGGGCGGTCAGATTACTGTGGCGGCTGTCCCGGGCGGAAATCGGGTGCGGTTGAGTCAAAATGGACTTTTGCTAAGTTTAGAAGTTTCTCCGGCTGCGGGAGTGTCGGGTTCGGAAGCTGTTCCCTTCTCTCCGCTGAGTTTGCCTCGGCTGCTCTCGGGGCCAGGCGTTGCTGAGGCTACGGGTATAACTGCGAACGATCGCGGTGAAGTCGTACTGACGGGCGGCATCACAGTGCCGGCTGGTGCTGGAACAGCGCTGGTATCGGGGGAAGCGGACGTGTCTAACCGATCGGGCGCGGGAGGAACTGTCAACGTGTTGGGCGACAAGGTAGGGCTGTTCGGAGCGAAGATTGACGCGAACGGGCCTCTCGGTGGCGGAACGGTGCGGATCGGAGGAGATTACCGAGGCGAGGGAACTGTGCCGAATGCGGCGATGACTTACGTAGATGGCAAAAGTTCGATCGCCGCCAACGCAACTCAATCAGGCAACGGCGGCAGAGTTTTTGTCTGGGCTGACAACACAACAGCATTTTTGGGCAGCATCAGCGCGAGGGGCGTTTCTACAACTGGCACCGCAGGTGTTGGCGGATTTGTGGAAGTTTCGGGGAAGCAAAGATTGATTTTTAACGGTACTGTCGATACTTCCGGGACAAACGGTTTAGGAACTTTGCTGCTAGATCCAGAAAATATTTTAATTACAGATTCCCCAGCCGCGGCGGGCGATGCGGCAGTTATTGCTAACAATAATATTTTGGCAACAGGAACGCCACCAGGACAGCCAAACAATTCTGAACCTTCGCTGACAATTTCGGCTAGAGCTTTGGAAAGTATGTCGGCTACTTCTAATGTGGTTCTGGAAGCGCTCAACGATATTAAAATTGCTGATTTGGCGGACAATCAGTTGAGCTTTCAAGCAACTACTGGTTCGGTAACATTCAGAGCAGATGCCGATCGCAGCGGTGCAGGTGTTTTTTCGATGAATGCTGACGATACAATTAGCACTCGCGGAGGCTCGATCGCCCTGGAGGGAAGTCAAATTACGGCGGGCAATTTGTCGAGCAACGGCGGAAATATTAGTTTGATTAGTCCGGGAATAACCGTTGCTGGCAATATTTCTGCATCGAATCCCAGCACTGGCAGCAGCGGAAATATTTTGCTGGAAGGGCTGAACGTAACGGCCCAAAAAATTGATGCCAGTGGCTCTAAATCGGCGGCAAATGTAACTTTGACGGCTCGGAGCGTTCTGGGAGTGAGCTACGTCGCAGGCGGTTCGGGAAATATTACTTTGACTGGTAATGAAATTAATTTGAAAGGCGACAAAAATTCGGTCAGTGGCACTGGCTTTTTGGTACTGCAACCTTGGAGTCCCGGTCAAAATATTGCGATCGCAGGTTCTGGAGATGTTGGCACTAATATTTATTTGAATCTGACGGCAAACGAACTCGGAAGTTTGCAAAATGGGTTTGCTGGAATTACGATCGGTCGCAGCAACGGTACCGGTTCGATTCTGATTGCTAACGATTTTACATTTTATGACCCGCTAATTATTCAATCGCCGGCGGGTTTGGGAACAATCACTACCACAAGTTCGCTGACTCTTGCCGACAATGGCTCAATTACTCTCAAAGCTGACGGCAATATCCGCACCGGAAATATCACTACTAATGGTCAACAAATTCGGATCGCCAGCACAGCGGGCAATGTCACAACCGGTCAGCTACGCACTATTTCTCCCCGCAACATCAACACGAATGTCAATTCTTCTCAAGTGCAGCGATCGGCGGGAGATGTTAGCGTTACCGCTCTTGGCACGGTGAATGCAGGGGCGATCGACACCAGGGGCGATCGCGCGGGTAACGTGACGCTGACGGGCCGCGGCGGGGTAACAGTGGGCGCGATCGAAGCTCGAGGCTCGGAAACAGGGGGAAATATTACCCTGACGGGCAACGAAATTGACTTGACGGGCGGCAACAATTCGATCGCCAGCAATGGCAATGGAGTGTTGCAACCGGCTGATCCGGCTCACAATATTACTGTTGCGGGTGCTGCTGAGACTGAGGCTTTGGACTTGACTGCTGCGGAATTGAGCTCGCTGCGGAACGGGTTTGGTTCGATCGCGATCGGGCGCGCTGACGGTAGCGGGCTGATAACTATTGCTCCGGCGACAACCTCCGCGCCAAATTCAACGCCAGTGGCGGTGACATTTCAAGACCCGACGACGATTCGATCGCCCTTTGGTACAGGTAGGATCGTGGCTCCGGGTGCGATCGTCGGAACTGATAACGCCTCGATCGCTCTGATGGGCGGTACTGTAGCCGTCGGAGACGTTACCTCGAATGCGGGGATTAACATCACTAGCAGTCAAGGCAACTTGACTGCTGGTACGGTTTCATCTCGATCGGCGAACGGGGCCGCAGGCGATATCAGCATCCGCAGCGCCGGTTCGGTAGCCGTAAGCAATGTCGATGCTTTCGGCTCTAAAACTGGCGGAGATATCTCGATTACAGCGCCGGGCCGAATCGCCACAGGGGTGATTAACTCTGGTTCTGAGTCGGGAAAAGCTGGTTCGAGCACGATTAGCGGACAGAAAGATGTTGAAGTTGTTTCGATCAAAGCTCGCGGTAACACGGGCGGCGATGTGGCAATCGAGGCTGGGGGAGCGTTTCGGGCTGCGGGAACCGGAACGGCCCCCGATCGCGCCACAAGCGTCAGCATTTCTACAGACGGGCAGGTGCGATCGGGTTCGCTGACGCTGCTGCAAAGCACTTGCCCGTCGGGAAACTGCACAACGACAACTGTTGGAGGGCAAAACACGAAGTCGAATGCCACCTCCTCAACTGCTAGCGGGCCGCTGCTGAGCGTGCCGAGTCCGGCACCAACTACCAGCGTGGAACTGAAAACTACAGGCAATGCTCAACAAATTCTGACTCAGGTCAGTCTCGCCCCCGCATCTGCGCCCAAGAGCAGTACCGCAAATGTCTCGCCAGAACCTGCTGCTGTGCCTGTTGAGGCGCGCTCGAACGAGACTGCGGCCGGGTCGGTACTGCTGTCGCCGTCGGTGTTAAAAGACAATCTCGGCGCGCCTGTGGCGACAGAAAACGCTGGAGTGACAACTGCACAGAAGCCCGCGAGTGCGGTGAGTGTAGAAAGTATCGCGAATGCTAGGGTTCCTGAGATTTCTCGATCGAGTGCGGGGCAACTAAGTCCGATCGACGCAGTGCAGCAAAGGGATAGAATTCAGGGGCAGGAATTTGAACGTTACTTTGGCGGCAATCTCACTGAAAAGTCAGTCACGCAGCAAAGCATCCGAGATACTCTCAGCAGCGTCAATCGCTTAACTGGGGTTAAACCAGCCATCCTTTACGTGTGGGCGAAAGAGAAACATCTAGAACTTGTGTTGTTATTGCCAGACGGCAAAAGTGTTTTTAAAAGCGTGCCTGCAAGCCGCGAGACAGTGCTGCAAGTTGCTAAAGAATTCACTAATGCTATCAGAACTCCTAGGAGATTGAATGCTGCTGATTATCAGGAACCTGCCAAGGAACTTTACCAGTGGTTAATTGCACCGCTGCAACCGGAATTGGATGCTAACAAAATTGACACCTTGGTGTTTTCGATGGATGCCGGTTTGCGAACTTTGCCTTTGGCTGCTCTTTTTGACGGCAAAAAGTTCTTGGTAGAAAAGTACAGTTTGGGGCTGATTCCCAGTTTGAGTTTAACTGATACTCGCTATGCCGATGTTAAGGGTTCTGAAGTTTTGGCAATGGGTGCGTCGAATTTTCCTGCCAAATACGATCAAAATCCTTTGCCTGCGGTGCCGCTGGAACTATCAACAATTGTCGGTAAGATTTGGCCTGGTTCGTCTTTTCTAAACGAAGCTTTTACTTTGGCAAATTTGAAGGACAAGCGCAATCAACCGCAATACAAAATTATTCACTTAGCTACTCACGGCGATTTTCAGCCGGGGGGGGCGGAAAATTCTTACATTCAATTTTGGGATACTAAGTTGCGGTTGAATCAGTTGGGTGAGTTGAAGTTATCTAACCCGCAGGTGGAGTTGTTGGTTTTGAGTGCGTGCACTACGGCGGTGGGAGACGAACAAGCTGAGTTGGGGTTTGCGGGGTTGGCGGTGCACGCGGGGGTAAAATCGGCTTTGGCGAGTTTGTGGTATGTGTCTGATGCTGGTACTTTGGGGCTGATGACTGAGTTTTACCAGCAGTTACGCACTGCACCGATTAAGGCTGAGGCTTTGCGGCAGGCGCAGTTGGCGATGTTGCGGGGGGAAGTGCGGTTGCAGGATGGTTATTTGGTGCGATCGGGCAACAATCAAGCTCTGCCTTTGCCGTCGGAGTTGGCCGCCAGGGGCGATCGAAATTTGTCGCATCCTTATTATTGGGCAGCTTTTACCATGATCGGTTCGCCTTGGTAATTCTGAAGGAAGAGGTTCGGCAACGGATTTTGTAACGGATTTTGTAACGGATGGATGTTGAGGAAGAAGTTCGGCAACGGATTTTGTAACGGATTTAATGGATGGATGTTGAGGAAGAAGAAAGAGGGAAGAAGAAAGAGGGAAGATTAATTCCCAATTCCCAATTCCCAATTCCCAATTGCCAATAACTACTGACTAATCACTAATTGAGTCAGCCGTTTGAGGATGCGGAGCACGTCATGTAAATTATTGGTGCGATTGCTAATTCCAAATAAATCAGATGTGCTATATCGAGGTGATTCTCCTTTGACTAATTTGACAAAGATGAAACTGCCGCCTGTAGCGATCGTGCCGTAACTAGGTTTGTCGGGGTTGGGATTTGCCAGCATATAAGCTAAGATTTGCGCCAGTCCCGCTTCGATCGAAAACGAAACTCGTTTCGATTCTATTACCATCAGCCACAATTGGTCTTTTAGAACTAAAGTGTCGAGGCTGCCTTTGATGATAACGCCTTCATCTTCTTCGGAAATTTCGACGGATTTTTCCGGCTTAATATAAAATGGATGCAGATAAAATTCCCCGGTGAACAATAGCGGAGAGACGATCGACAAACTGATGGTTTTTTCCAGCAGCGGCGGATGTTCTAGCA
>JAUBOH010000324.1:0-7747 GCA_036700145.1 Microcoleus occultus BM001215366 | reverse complement strand
AATTGGTGGAAGTAACACCAAAATCAATTCGCTTGCGGAAGGTTTCTAAGAAGTTGGTCAAACGGTAAAACAACTTGTAGGGTGGGCATTGCCCACCTTACGTTTTATTGTAGCAATGCCCACTTCACATTTTCAGTAAACTACTTTTGGAAAAGTTGAGAAACAGCAAGTAGTTTTGGTCCTTTAGCTTCTACAGTTGAAGAGTCCTGCCTTGTAAAAGCTTTTTCACCTACAAACGAAACCTCTTTTTGAGGTGGAACATTAATTCTAATTACAGAGTACCCTTTGTAGTTTATAGTATCAATTTTCATTAGAACCTGAGTTTTTAAGGGGTCAGTCAAATCAGATTTTTTTATGGCATTAATTAAGATTCCAACGTGATCCTCTAGTGTTTTCCCTAAAACCTTAGCTTCTCTATCAATTCCTACAATATATCTACCATTGATTTCAATAGGATTAATCCCATCTAAATTTTTAATTTTTTCTGCATCTTCCTTTTTATCTGCCACACCGAGGAAAATATATCCATCAGTCTCGGGATCGGAGTTGGCGATTCCACAAATTGTCTCGACAAGTCTCTGAAGCAAATCATTATTTAGTTTTCTAGTGGATGACAGATCGACCAAACCTTGCTTGCACTCGTATTTTGTAGTTTCTATACGAGAACGCAGTAAGGAGTTTTTTAAGAGTTGTATCAACTCAGCACCTTGTCCCAGAGTTGATTTATCTTTCTTAGCGAAGTAGTCTTGTATCAATCCCTTCGTTTGATTAATGTTCTTTTTACGATCTTTTGTCGTTGCATAGCGACGGCTTAGGTCTAACCTCTTTTGAAGATTTTCAAGTGATAGCATAATATCTTGAGTATTCGCAGGTCGAAGCTCTGATTCAATTACTAAGTCAAAAAAAGTCATAAAAATTGTATAAAATGCCTGTGGTATTGGATTATTAATATTTGGGTTTACGATATTTTGCAAGCACTTATTCTCTGAGCTATATGTTTCAATAGTTGCCTCAAGAACGGAGAAAGTTTTTACAATGTCTTCTTCTAATCTAGTTGAGCCATACATTGCAAGATTCTTTTCTATTAACTTAAAGTCATTACTCTCTTCATCGTACAGACTATCTAGCCGCTCTCTGCTTCTTGGGAGGGGTTCATGAAGTAATATTGATGCTGCAATATCTGCGATCATATCTTCATCTTTACTATCACGCAGTTCAGCTATGCTAAGAATTCCTTGCTTGCACCACAAAGTATCTTCTGCTTGAATCCCATACCCTTGATTATTCTGTTTGGAATCAATACTAACCTGGGGCATATCAAATAGGCGAAGAGTTTTTGGAGTATCATCCCCCCGCAACTTCATAGCAATTGTACGTACTACTTCTGCGAATAATGTTGTTACACCAGCTTGTCGTCTTTCTTGATTGCTTAAATGCTTGCCACCAGAATTTATTCTTCCAAAAACCTCTGTTATGTCGTTTTCATCCATTGCAGTATAGATGGTTACTGCAATCTGATAATCTAAAATATCAGCACATTCTTTTCGGGACAATTTATTAGAATTTTCTACAACTTCAAATACTTTTTCATCAGCTAATTGTTTGGCACGGGAAAACTCATTAAGATCAAAATACTTTCCATTGAATGGAAATAAATTTTCAATGAACCCACAAATAGCATTAAGTCTCTGCATACCATCTATGATCTCATACTTTCCACTTCCATGAATTTGAGGACGTTCAGCTAGTAGAATTAAAGGAATTGGATATCCCTTTAAAAGGCTTCCAATTAGTTTTACTTTTTCATCAATTGACCAAATTAATTTTCTTTGATACTTTCTGTTCACCAATAAGTCACCTGACCGATAGAACCGATAAGCCTCTGTGACAGTCATTCCGCGTGGAACAATACTCATATTTTTTATCCCATAAGCCAAGATTTTTATAATACTACTAATTTGACATAATCTCATGTTGATTTTATTATTATTTTATCGATCGCACTATACATTTCATGTCAGTTGACACATCGGGTCGATCGCCCTCTGCACTAACCGCCACAATATGTTTTAATTTATATTTGAGCAAAATCCAAACAAAGCCAGCCATGAGTCCAAAATCAATAGCCGTAATCAACTTCAAAGGCGGTGTCGGGAAGACCACCGTCACTTGGAGTCTGGGAAATATTATATCCCAAGGAACAGACCGAGAAGTCTTGATGTTAGACTTAGATCCGCAAATGTCGCTCACAGAGGCGATCGGACTTAACGAAAATACCGGTCATTTAGATGACAAATTTGGTAAGTGGTACGAAAAATCTCTCAAGCACAGACTCACAATTTATGACGCTCTCGAAGTCTTTAAAAAAGCCGGACATAACTTTAAATTTCCCGTTGGTTTCGACACCATTTATCAGATTGACGAACAGTTACATTTTGTCCCTTCAGTCGAAGAATTGTATTGGTTAGACTTAGATGGATTTGAGGGAAAAAATGTTAAAGACTTTATCCGCCAATTCATCGGCAAAATCGCCAACTCTGCCAATCTCCCAAAATATGACTTGATGCTTTTTGACTGTTCGCCTTCCTTCAGTCTCCTCACTTACAGCGTACTCTCATGCTGCGACTTAATATTGATTCCCGTCAATCCAGATTATTTTGGTTCTAGAGGATTGAGTTTAGTTTTAAACTCGCTCCAAAAGCGCATTGAACCTTACCCGTTTCCCAAGATTGCAGTCTTTATGAACAAAGCTAAAATCTATGGAGGATTGCTGACAAATGAAGTTCAGTTTTACATGAGAGAAGTCAAGAGACTTTGCGCTGAAATATCAAAAGATAATAATATCGAAGTTAGATTTTTAGAATCGACAATTAGGGAAAGCGTCGGTCTAAAACGAGCAATTAATGAGGGGGAATTGCCGCGAGAATTAGTTAGAGAATTTGAACAACTATGGCGCGAGTGTGAGGAGTATCTAAAATGATTAAAAAAGATATTTCTGCTGCTTCCGAACAAGAAAGCGGGGGGTTAGTTGAGGAAATTGGCGAACTTAAGGAAATCTTGCGGGACGTTTCTAGAAAATTAACCAAGCTTGAGGCTCAAGTCAAGCGGGGAGTGCTTTCTGCCAGTTCAAAAACTCCTGAGTCAGCGACTGTTGCTAATGTTAGTATACCGGCTAATTTATCGTCAGGAAATGTTCTCGAAGCTTATGAAGAACTGCGTTTACAAGCTAAGAATGGTAATGAAGAAGAGGTGAGTCGAAAATTATTGGCTATGAGTGCAACTGACTTGAACTTGATGTGTTGCGAGTTAGGGATGCCGCCCAGCAGCAAGAATCCGTCCCGCAAAAAAATGTTCGAGCTAATTATTGGTAGAATTAAACAGAGTTTGAGGCTGTCGCGACATATCGATCGACAAACACTTTGAATGGGGCATTGGGAATGGGGCATTGGGAATGGTTGGACTTAGAATTTGCCATATCTCCGACTTCTTTAAGTGCTGCGGGATATGAAGACTATTTGAAGGCTATGAAGACTTAAAATTAAGAGGATCAACTAACAAAATGCGTTTGAATAAATTATTGCGGTTTAGCTCGATCGCCCTCATCTCCCTAACACTCTCGATCGCCCTTTTTTTGAGCCTTCAGTCTCGTCCGACAACCGCAGCCCAAAAACCAAGCAAACTGGCGTTTGTGGCTCCCCAGAGGGAAGGCAGCGAGGTCAGGAGCAGTTTATTTACCATCAATGCTAACGGTGCGGCTCGCCGGGAACTCACCCCAAAAATAGAGGTGAGTTATACCTTCGCTTGGTCGCCCAACGGCCAGCAGTTGGCTTTTGTTAGCGGAGACACCGACATTTATACAGTCAACGCTGACGGTTCCAGGTTAACTAAACAGTTTGCTGGGGAGTTTTGCAAAGCAGCTAATTTTGAAATAGCTTGGTTTTCCAACAGCCAGAAATTTGTTTTTGCCCGTTCTTGCGATGGTTATACCTCTGATGGTTCCGGTAGTCAATCGCTTTATATAAGTGACATTTCTGGGATTAAAGGAACTAAATTAGTTCGGAATTTGGAAGTAGGAGGAGAGCCACCTAAAACCGAAATTGCCTCGACATTCTATCTTGCTCCTGACGGCCAGCAGGTAGCATTTGTCAAGGATAAACACATCTACAAAATGAATACCGACGGTTCGGGAATGACCAAACTCACTAAAAGTCCCGGCGAATATACATCCGGCGGAAGTGATCTTATTTGGTCGCCCGATCGCACAAAAATTGCTTTCTGGTTGGGCACGTATCCGAAACAGCAAATTTACACAATTAATGCTGACGGAACTAACCTCAAAAATTTGACGAATAACCCGCAAAATCAGGTTTACAGCGTCAAGCTGTTTTGGTCGCCTGATAGCAGCCGCATTGCCTACTATCAGGGGAAAGCGGGCGATGCAGCCGGGAAAAAGCAGGATATTTATGCGATCGACATTAACGGGGTAACCGCCAAAAACCTTACCAAAAAACCCAGCAACTACAATGCACTTTCATGGTCGCCAGACGGCAAATTTATCGCCTTCGCCACTGAAGAATTAAACCATCAAAAACTATACACAATGAGTGCTGACGGTTCCAATCTGACTCAGCTAGCTCCTCGGCTAAATCTGTCGGGAATTTCTAAATTAGCTTGGTCTTCTGACAGCCAGCAAATTGCTTTTGCTTTTAATAAAAACCAAGGTGATAAAAGCAACTTGTATGTTATTAATCGGGACGGTTCGGGATTGACAAAACTGACAAATGACCAGGATTTAAATATTACCAGCCCGGTTTGGCAACCGCAGTAAAATTAGTGTTAATTAATACAGTTGTGGACGTGAAAAGTTGCTTGCTTAATATTAATTCCGAGCCTAGCTAGTTCTATATTATATCATGTCCACTAATTACCTGCAATCAAGGTTTTTGTAGTGAGGACTTTAGTCCTTAGATTTTGAAAGGACTAAAGTCCTCACTACAAACTAATGAGTAATTCCTGATATAAAGGTTCTGCATCGAAGACTATCAAATAGGAGCCGATGCAATAATTTTTTTCTCCTTTAATTGCTGGTGAACTTGCAAATCATTTGACTCAAGTTCCTCGTGTTTTTCATCCTGCACCTGTTTGTCAATTTTGGGCAACTTTAAAATCGCCCCAGCCAAAACCCAGTAATACACGGACACTGGATCTACATCCAGCGGATAGTATTGAGGATTGATGCTAATAAATCCCACAAACACCCAAAAACTAGCTCCGTAACTCCGCAAACTTTTGTCTTTGACAGAACGGTAAGCTCTAAAAGTTAGAAAAGCCAAGTGTAAAACCATGATTTGAAAAGCAATCATTCCCGGATAACCGAGTTCGTACATCAACTTAGGTTGGAAAGTTTCAATTAGCTGTGTAGCACCAAATATCCGCGTTGAATTAGTCGCTCGTCCCACACCTCTACCGAGAGGTCTGTCAATGATAAAATTGTTGCTCTGCTCGAACTGATTAAAAAGAAACTGCTGGGGCGGTGCAGCATTCCAGCGGTTAACAAAACTTTCCCACCGCTGCTCGATAATTCCTGGGTTAATTGCTGCACCGACAAACAGCAGAATCGCCAGTCCTGCACCGATGGGAATAAATCGTTTTAAGTTAACTAATTGACCGGTGAGAATTAGCAGGATGGCGGTGGCAACTGGAACCAGAACTAAAGCAGCTCTTTGACCGGAAATTACTGCATTGGCAAATACTAATGCCATCCCAAATAAACCAATAACTCGCCACCAGAATGAAGGGTCGCAAAACGCAGAAGCAAAGGTTATAAAAGCATTAGAAATCAAAAACCAGGCCCACTGCCAAGGCGCTACAAAAGTTCCCGGTAAGCGGATAAACTTGACTTCTGGACTGAATACCAGGGAACCGCCGACAAAACATCTAGCTTCCAGCGTTGCTTTATATAATTCTTCTCCGGTCATTCCTCGGGTGCCCGCGCATCTTCCACTTTGCAGCAACAAATACTGAATCAAACCGAGAACGCAGCAAACGATCGCCAAAACGATGTGCATTCGACTAAAAAATACTAAATCCTTCTTAGTGCGGAGCAGATAGTAGGTACTGGCAATCAGCGGTATGTAACCTATCAATACTTTTAAGCCGAGAATTCCTTGCAGAATGGGTTTGTCGCCCGCCCTAGGGCTGAGCTGCATCCCTCCGTTGACAAAAATTAAAGTCAGCATTGCCATCATCAACAGGATGCTGAAGGTAGGAAGCATTTGTTTGGGAATGAACAGGGGCAACTGTTTCTTTTTGCAGCTTTGAATTAAAGCGATGAGGGCTGGTATGTAGAAAGCATCTTTGGCGACTTGAAATGCAGCATTGCCGCCGCCAATTGCGTAAGTAACTGTACCGCTTAAAGGCAGGTAAATTAGAAAAGCCCAGAAAGCTTGACGGGGGTATTTGTAGGAAAACAGCAAGATGGCTGCGGCGGCGCCTGCTGCAATAGCAATCTTAGGGCGGGCAACGAACAACAGGGGGATACTGACGGCAGCGCTGACTAAGCAGCAAATGACGATCGCCTGCACCAATTCATTGCGCTTTTGTGAAGTTTTGCGTTTTTGTGCAGCGACTTCTTTTTTGCTGAGCGCTGTTGTTTTTTCGCTCTGTTTGTGTTTAGATTTCTTGGATTTACGCTGGGTTTTCAACATAACTTCTAGAAGGCACTTATGTAAAAGGCTGAAGGCATTCTGATGTAGAAGGCTAGAAAATTAGAATGTAGAAGGTAGAATCAATAGAAGAAAAAATATTTCGGTAGATGTGGTTACTTATTCTTACAGTCGAGAGGGATCGAGATTGTGGGTGCCTTCGCTGGCAAAACTTACGCTTGCTGTCTTGTAGAATATAACTGCTGCATCTATAATGTACAAAGCTCGAAAAAATAATTTTAATCGATCGGTGAAACAGAATATGAAATTAACAAAATTTGTATCGATCGGGATTGCCGTGGTTTTAGGAGCAAGCGCGAGCGTATTATCTAGCAGCAGTAGAGCATTAGGGGCAGAAAAAATTGTCCTCACATTTGGCCCGATCCGACAAGCCATCAATATCAGCGACTTAGAAGACTTTGCTAAAGACGGCACGACGACGCCAACCCTGCAACAAATTATCCAGTTCTCCAAAATGGACGCGCAGATACTGCGGGGGTTGATGGGTTTAGAAATTGGTTTAAAGCCTGCTAGTTTGGCGAGGGTAGTTTACAGCACCCCGGGAGAAAAAATCACTGACGAAATCGGTCAAGTAATTCGCACTCAGCGCCGCACAGAAAGCGGCAAAGCTCTGCGGGCGGCGGTGCTCCTCGCAGCCGGCGACGATGGTAAAGTATCGCTGCTGGAAATCCTGAAAAAGTATCCTCTACCGGAGGTTTACGTAGATGTTGCCAGCATTAGCGCCGCTGTTGGGAAAGTTCAGAGTTTAGCCGGAAATCTGCAAACCCTGCTTCAAGATTCGATGCGCCAGACAACGAGCACAACTGAAAAGACTCGCACCGAAAGTCCCGAACAACTTCCTCGCCGCAGCGTGCAGCCAACAACTCCTCCTCCGGCGCGCCGCCCCGCCGCACCTTTACCAGCACCCGCACCGCAGCCTATGAGGCCGATCAGAGGATTGTGGTAAGGATATCATCGCGATCGATGTGTTTGTAGTGAGGACTTTAGTCCTTCAAAAATCTGAGGACTTTAGTCCTCACTAC
>JAUBOH010000323.1:0-7799 GCA_036700145.1 Microcoleus occultus BM001215366 | reverse complement strand
CATTAGTTATTAGTCATTAGTTATTAGTCATTAGTTATTAGTCATTAGTTATTAGCTAATAATAAAATAATCTCGACAAACAACTAATGACGGATTTTTAATGATGAGTTGGGTGAAGTTGTTCGAGCATTTCGGAATTAATTTTTATTTCCCTGATGTAGGGAGCTAAAAATTCTCCGTCTGACAATTCTCCTGGATTGACTGCAACTGCTTCCTCGAAGTTGGGAGTGCTAGCAACTTGCTGTTCTTTCACCCAACTATCGAATTCTTCAGGTGTTTGAACGAATGCGGCAGCTTTCATCGCTCCGTGATAAGGGCCACACAATTCAGCACAAACAACTCGGTATTCGCCGGTTTTCTTTGCTGTAAATCTCAGTTCGCTCGGTCGCCCGGGAATTGAATCTTGTTTGAGGCGAAATTCTGGCAGCCAAAATGCGTGCAGCACGTCTTGGGCTGAGATGTTTAGCTGTATGTCGCGGTTGACTGGCATATGCAGTTCGCCGGAACTAACGCCGCTTTCTGGATAGCTAAAAATCCAGGCATATTGCAAACCCATGACATTTACAACTAAATCTGGTGCTTTGTCCTCATTTTCTGGGGAAGCACCGATGCCTAGAGCAACGAGTTTTTGAGACCCTATTTGAGGGGCTTTTTGGGGTGTATCTGAGAGTGTGGCGGCGATCGCACTTCCGCGCATTCTAGCCTGCATTTTCATAGTTCCGTGGTCGTGAGCACCCATCGGATCGAGGCCTCCCATTGAGTTGTAAATCTCAAAACTGTAGACTCCGATTCCTAAAATGATCACAGCCGGGACTGCTGTCCAAAGAATTTCTAAAGGGAAATTATCATGCCAAGGCGGCCCGTCTGTGTTGTCTCCTTCACGGCGGCGATATTTAATTGCAGCAACGATCAGAATTCCCTGGACCATGATAAATAGTCCAGTGGAGATGGTCATCATTGTATTGAATAGTCCGTCTATCTGGGATGCTTCATCAGAGGCGGCGATCGGCATTAAACCGTGGTTCTGCCCGTACCAGAGACTGATCAGAGTGACTCCGATACCGGCGAGCATGGTGAGGATGGAACTTGGAATGTTCACGCTGGTACTTCGTAGTAGCGACACTTCTTCGCTTTAAAAATGAAGAAAGCGCCTCTGGGTTATCAATTTTTAATTGTAAATGGTATTTTTAGTAAAATGTCGATCTTAAGGGTTACTTAAGGCTTAGTATGTTTGACCGATCGCTTGTTCGCATTAATACGGCTTATGTCCCTTGACAAAAATCTGTAAAAATGGTAACAAATCGCTCAGTTTTGCTGCTAAATTTGAGATTTTTTCTCAAACACCATCAAATGCTGCTGGGGCAACATCTCTTTTGTCTCTTTCCATACTAAACCGACGGCTGCCATTTCTTTTTTTACCTGCTTCTGCGTCATTTTGTGCAAACCTTTAATGGGAAGCAGCGGATTTTCGCCCCGATACTCGATCGATACCGTGCGGCCTCCCGGCTTGAGTGCTTTCACAATTCCTTGCATCATTTCTCTGGGATAGGCAAATTCGTGATAAGCATCGACCATCACAACTAAATCCACGCTGTTTTCCGGCAAATTAGGATTGTCGATACTGCCCAAAACTGGCTCAACGTTAGCGATATTTTTTTCTATTTTATTCAATTCAATAAAATTAATCATTTCTGGCTGCACGTCAACTGCCAAAACCTTTCCTTGTGGAACTAAGGGAGCGATGCGAAAGCTAAAATATCCGGTTCCCGCTCCAATGTCTGCTACAATATCAGTTGGTTTCAAGTCGAGATTGTTGACTAATCGAGCGGATTTTTCTTCCATGCCGCGCGAGGGTCTTTCCAGCCAACCCGCGCCTTGATATCCCATGACTTGGGCAATTTCTCGACCCATGTAAAATTTGCCGATTCCATCGGGATTGTGGGCGGTTCGCTGCTGGTAAATAGTGTCGATGTTGGCGATTTTACTTGCTTCTGCTGCTGTGCAAGCATTGAGCGGCAACAGGCAAATTATTGCTAAAATTATTACTGTTAATGGTTTAATAAATTGTGCGGTTTTTTTCACGATATTTCGGATTTTGTGTTTGAATGTTTGCTCGTTACCGCGATTTGCCCATTGGTGACGACTTAATGTTAAACGTAATACCGGTCTGCTGTTTGATGATTAAACTTAGATCCCCCCTAACCCCCCTTAGGTCGGGGGGAACCGAAAATGGATCAAAGTCCCCCTTCTTAAGGGGGATTTAGGGGGATCTAGACTCGGCTGTGAACGAGAGATACAAAGGTTTTCAGTCTTAAGTTGTCACCAATGGCTAGAGCCTGGTAACGCAGATCCAGAGGAAGAGCCTTGGGAATATCGCCAATGGTTGAAAATTTTAGCTGACAGCGGATTCTAACAATCTGATTGTACCAGAATTTGCGTCGATTTCAACTTGTTTGCCGATCGGCAAAGTGAACTTATCCCGAATGTGTCCCACCATTGAACCGTACCACGCCGGAATATTCAAGGGGCGAATCAGATCCGTAAAGACTTGAGCTAAAGTTAGGGACTCTTGCGGTTTTTCAGCTTCGCACTTGGTACACTGTCCGAAAATAAAGCCGGATATTTTATCAAGAATCCCCGCTAATTTGAGCTGCGTCAACATTCGATCGATGCGATAAACTTCTTCGCCCACTTCCTCGACAAACAAAATACTATTTTCCCACTCCGGCAAATAAGCAGAACCTACCATTGCTGCAATTACTGATAAATTGCCGCCGATCAATTTTCCCCTAGCTGTGCCGCGCCGGATTGTTTCAACTTCTACGCTTTTGGAGTTTTGGAGCGTGACAGGACCTCCATCAAATAAAACTTTCTTGACGTAATCTACTGTAAAGGGACTCCAACTCGATACACCTAAAGGCCCGTGAAAAGTAACTATATTTGTTTTAGCATAAATCGCCAATAATAGGGCAGTAATATCGCTGAATCCCATAATAATTTTGGGATTGTTGCCGATCGTATTGTAATCTAGCAGCGGCAATATCCGACCGCAGCCCCAGCCGCCCATCCCGGTAAAAATAGCTCGCACTGAGTCATCGGCAAAGGCTGCGTTGACATCCGCAGCGCGATCGGCATCCTTGCCTGCTAAATAGCCGTAGCGGTCGTAAAAATGCTCTCCCAATTTAACTTTTAAACCCAGGTTATCCAGCACTTTAAAAAATGGCTGCACTTCTTTTTCGTAGTTGAAAGCCGCAGGATTGATTAAAGCTACTGTATCGCCGACAAGCAGGCGGCGCGGCTCGATCGCACTTTTGGGAAATAGGTTGCTTTGGGCGATCCTCGAAGAGGGCTTCGCTAACGGCAAAAGCTGAGTACCAATAGCAGTCAGCCCAAAAGTTCTCAGCAGATAGCGGCGGCGGAGAGTCATAGCTGTTAGGTAAATTTTGCTATAATTGTATAGCAAAATCTCTGCCATATCAGTTTAAAATTGCGAGTTTCCAATGAAAACCGACACTAAAATCTCAGCTAAAAAATCTTGGGCAAAAGCTTTTGCCCGTCCGGCTGCGGAGTTTCCCCTAACTCAGCTATTGGTTAAAAGCGGTAAAATTCCCGAAGGATTGCGCGGCACTCTCTACCGTAACGGGCCCGCACGTTTGGAACGTGGTGGCATGAATGCGGGACATTGGTTTGATGGCGATGGTGCAATTTTGGCAGTACATTTTACCGATGTCGGTGCTGCTGCTGTTTATCGCTACGTGCAGACAGCGGGATATCAAGCTGAGGAAAAATCTGATAAATTTCTCTACAGTAATTATGGCATGACAGCACCGGGTCCAGTGTGGTCAAGGTGGACTAAATCTGTTAAAAATGCTGCCAATACTTCAGTTTTAGCTTTGCCCGATCGCCTTTTAGCTTTGTGGGAAGGCGGCTTGCCTCACAGCCTCGATTTGCAAACTCTGGAAACTCAGGGAACGGACGATTTAGGAAATTCAGCCAGAGAATTTCCCTATTCCGCTCACTACAAGCGCGACCCGATTACTGGCAATATTTTTAACTTTGGAGTTACACCGGGTGCCAGTACAAAGTTGAATCTGTATAAAAGCGATCCTACAGGCAAAATCGTGCAAAAAGCAACTTTTGGTTTAGATGGAATTCCCATGCTCCACGATTTTGTTTTGGCTGGAAAGTATCTAATATTTTTTGTGCCACCGCTGCGACTCAATTTTGTGCCAGTATTAGCTGGAATTAGCAGTTACAGCGACTCTTTGGAATGGAAACCGGAGTTAGGAACGCAGATATTAGTTGTTGACTCGGAAACTCTATCTTTAGTTAGTCGCGGCGAAACCGAACCTTGGTATCAGTGGCATTTTGCTAACGGTTTTGTGAAGGAAGATGGTTCGGTGGCGGTTGATTTGGTGCGCTTGGCTGACTTTCAAACTAATCGGCGGCTGAAAGAAGTAGCGGCGGGTGAAACTCGCACCGACGCAGAGGGTTCCCTGTGGCGGGTGCATCTCAATCCTCAGACGGGGAAAGTGACAGCAACAGAAGAATTGTTGGATAAACCTTGCGAGTTTCCGATCGTACCTGCTGCTGAAATAGGGCAAGACTCGCGATATATTTATCTGGCAATGTATCGGCCTGACGTTGATATTGTAGCGGAACGTTATGGTGCGATCGCCCGTTTGGACACGCAAAGCCGCAATCTCACAATTGCTGACATGGGCGAAAATCGCTATCCCGCAGAGCCCATCTACGTTCCAGATATTTCGTCGGAGAAAGGTTGGATTTTAACTGTTGTTTACGACGGCAATTCTGATAAAAGCGAAGTCTGGATATTTGACAGCGACGGGCTCGACCGCGCTCCGATTTGCACGTTAGAATTGCCTGGTGTCATACCTTTGGGCTTTCACGGTACTTGGAAATCGGCACTCTGAGAAGTTTGTAAAGAAGTGTTGCGTAAGATTTATTAAAAATTGTTGCGGCTTTAACTTCTAGTTGTTAAGGTGTGTGTAGAGAGCAAATCCTTATATATAGGAGGTGTGGAATTTATGCTCTATATTGCTCAAAAATCCTGTGTTTTTTCCCGGCAAATGGAACTCCCGGCTACACAGGAAAAAACCGCCAATCCTGGCAAATCCCCGACGAATTCCCGGCGAATGGAATTCGCGACTACACAAACAAAGTCTGCCTTCGCAGACTAAAGAAAGAGGGAAATTAAGCCAACATTGGTATGATTTCCCACCTTGTTTTCCCATCTCAGGTTGGTCTGCTTGAATGAGGTTGAGTAGCCAGATTTATGACCAATTTCTGGCAAACCAAAAGTTTAGTTCAACTCACGCGCACGTTGGCGATTCAAAAGTTTTGAGTTAACTCCACAAAATTCATAACTCGCAACTTATAACTTCGTGCGCGGTGAGGTTCAAATCCCGAGGGTTTAATCTATGCAGCTTCAAGGAAAAACAGCTCTTGTTACAGGGGCTTCGCGCGGAATTGGGCGATCGATCGCCCTGGAATTAGCGCGACAAGGAATCAAACGTTTGTTGATTGTAGCGCGCAACCGCAAGCAATTAATCGAACTGGCAGAGGAAATCGATGTTTTTGGCGTCGAAGTAGTCCCGTTAGCTTTAGATTTAACTCAGTCGGTAGCGGTGAATATTGCGATCGCCCAAGCTTGGCGGGATTGCGGCCCAATTCACCTGCTAGTCAACTGTGCAGGCGTCGCGCACCAAGCATCATTCTTGCGTTCCCCGCTACCGTTAATTGAGTCAGAAATCGCCTTAAATTTGCTCGGAACCTATACAATAACCCGCTTGATAGCGAGGCGAATGGCGGCCCAAGAAGACGGAACAATTGTCAATGTTTCGAGCTTAATGGGCAAAATTGCCGCTCCCACAATGGCCACTTATTCTGCTACCAAATTTGCCATTTTGGGATTCACCCAAGCTTTACGCAGCGAGTTAGCAGGATACAATGTTCGGGTGACAGCTTTGCTCCCATCTCTAACAGATACCGACATGGTGCGAGACTTGGAACAATTTCGCTGGGTAGTACCCACAACTCCCGAAAAAGTTGCCCTAGCGCTTGTCGCAGGATTGCACAAAGATGCGCCGGAAATCTTGGTAGGATATCAAAGTCATCTAGCAGTTTGGTGTCACCGAATTGCACCTTGGTTGCTGGATTTTGTGTTGCGGATGGCAACTCCCGAACTTCGGGATAAAGCGCGGGGCGATCGTAAATTGCGGGAGGCTTTAGCTAGCGGGCGATAAACTTTTTAGTTTGAGGTAAACAGTTTGTAGGGTGCGCACTGCGCACCTTACATGACGGCAAACACTCTAACTGTTAGTCACTCATCCTCATCAGAAAATAGCGACGGTAAATCCCGTTCTCCCCTCACCACCCTGATAATTTCAATTCCACTGTCTATCGCCCGATAAAGAATAATGTAACCCATGAGAGGAAGCCCCCGCACAGAAGCAGCTAGTTCCTCGTAACTACGGCCCATATTAGGAAAATTAATTAAATTGCGACACTTTCGATTTAACTCCTCGACAAACTGTTCTCCGGCTTCAATATTTCTAGCTGCAAAGTAATCAAAAATTTCATCTAAATCGCGACTCGCTTCTGGAGAAACAATGTAGCGACTCATATTTTATTTTCCCGTATTTTGCGAAATTTTTCCTGCAATCTTGCTATGACTATTTCTCCATCAATCCCTTCACCGCGATCGAGTTGAGCTATTCCTGTTGCTACTTTGGGGCGCGTTTCTTCTACCCATTTTTGATAGGTGCTGCTCTCTTTGGGCTCGCTGTTGTCGGCTAGGAGTTCTAATGCGGCTGCGATTACCTCCTCCGCCGAAGGATATCTGCCACTTGTAACTTGTGCTTCTATGAATTTTTGCTGCTCAGGCTTGAGAGTAATTTTCATGGGGTTTACCTCTGAGAACCTTTAACTATTATATCATTTCCACTCCCCTTGCAAGGTAAAAGCAGCCCAATAATAGGGAGAGTTCCATTCTTTACTCTCCATCATTTCCATCTGTGCCGCCCTCAAAGCTGCCGCCGGCGCTAACTTTTGTTGCAGCATTTTTTGATAAAACTTTTGCATTAACACAGAAGTTCCTTCATCTTCCACACTCCACAAACTCACCGCTACCCGCTGAGCCCCCGCATACATAAAACCCCTTGTCAATCCCACCATTCCTTCGCCTTTAACAATCTGTCCCATTCCCGATTGGCAAGCACTTAAAACTACTAAATTTGCCGCCAGTTTCAAGTTGAAAATATCCGTGAGGCGCAAAAAACCATTGACAAGATTGCCCTTGTCATCTACGATAGACATCACAATTCCTGACAGTTCGGGATTTTGGCTGTTTGCAATGCCGTGGGTGGCAAAGTGAACGATTTGATAATTGGCTAAACTGCCGTCGGTAGCATTAGTGCGATTGGCATCAAAATCAATCTTTTGACTGCTAGAAGCTGAGGGGAATAAGCTGGATATTGTTTGGGCTTCTTGGCGGGTAAATGGTAGGCGATCGGGCGGCCATGCCAGATCGGAAGCACGAAGCGATCGATTTAAACCGAGGTTATTTGCTTCTAATTTTTCTGTCGTTGCTTGGGTGATTTTTCCTTTAATTCTTTCATCATCTGGACTGAAAACAGGATCGGCTAAAATTGCTAAAGTTCGGCTGGGCGGTTTTCTATCTCCGTAATTTTGTCTGAGAATGGCGAGAGTTGAGGCAGAAGGCAGGGTAATAATTTCATGTTGGGCAATTAAGGGAAGATTGGCATTTTGTCCGGCTG
>JAUBOH010000322.1:2832-7878 GCA_036700145.1 Microcoleus occultus BM001215366 | reverse complement strand
GGCGCGAAACCGACCCTCCAGAAAAGGGTGCCGAAGCGCCTGACTGGTTCTACGTCCCCAACGTTCCGCCGAGATTAGACGGGCAATACCGCCGTTCCTACGTGCTGTGGCGCGAGTATATTGCGCCGCTGATTGCGATCGAATTTGCTTCGGGTGATGGTTCTGATGAACTCGACAGCACTCCCTTATCTGCTTTACCCTCTGGCGGAAACCAGAAACCGGGAAAATTTTGGGTATACGAGCGGATTATCAGAATTCCCTACTACGCTATCTATAAGATCCAAACTAATGAATTAGAAGTCTATAACTGTGTGAATACTCGGTATCGGCGCTTGGAACCGAACGATCGCGGACATTACCCGATCGACCTGATGGGAGTAGAGTTGGGTGTATGGTCGGGTAGCTATCAAAATCAGACGCAGCAGTGGTTGCGCTGGTGGAATAACCAAGGCAATTTATTGTTGACAGGAAGCGAGCGAGCTAGACTGGAAAGCCTGCACGCCCAACAGGAACGCCAACGGGCCGATGCTGAACGAGAACGGGCCGATGCTGAACGCCAACGGGCCGATCGCGAACGAGAACAAAAAGAGCGATTGGCTGCTTATTTGCGATCGCAGGGAATCGATCCCGATCGTATATGAGCCTGGGCTGTTGGTCTATATGGCATTAATTTTATATTTTTAAATATAGCCATTACTATGAACACTGTACCAGTTGTCTCAATTCAAAATCTCAATCATTCTTTCGGCGAAGGACAACTTCGTAAACAGACATTATTTGATATCAACCTCGAAATTTATCCAGGCGAAATTGTGTTAATGACCGGGCCTTCTGGGTCAGGAAAAACAACATTGTTAACCTTGATTGGAGCTTTGCGATCGATCCAAGAAGGTAGTCTCAAAATTCTCGATCAAGAATTGCAGGGAACTCGGAAAAATAAATTAGTTCAAGTGCGGCGCGACATCGGTTATATTTTCCAAGCTCATAATTTGCTCAAATGCTTGAGTGCTAGGCAAAATGTGCAAATGTCTCTCGACTTGCACAACCATCTTTCCAACCAAGAAACTAATGATAAAATAGAAGCAATTTTGGAAGCTGTGGGGTTGGGAGACAGGATAGATTATTACCCAAGCAGTCTTTCCGGCGGACAAAAACAAAGAGTTGCGATCGCCCGCGCATTAGTCAGTCAGCCCAAATTAATCTTAGCCGACGAACCGACAGCAGCCCTAGACAGCAAATCAGGTCGAGATGTGGTGGAAATCATGCGAGGTTTAGCCAAAGAACAGCACAGCACCATCTTGCTCGTTACCCACGACAACCGGATTTTAGACATTGCCGATCGCATTATTCACATGGAAGACGGCTACCTCGCACAAGACACATCAACACCGACCGCAACAGGCGTTTTTTCGGCAAAATAAAATTAATTAAACTCAACTTATTTCCGAGAACCGGGACGTTTTCCTCCTACCTTCGCAGGGCTTTTTGTGCCAGATTTGGCTGGACTTTTAGAACTACTTTTGCTACTTTTTTGCCCCTTAGCTCCTACCAACTGGCTCTCAGTTTCATTGGCTGGTCTGCCGGTAGGCGTTCTCGTAGTCCTAAAGGTAACATTCACCCCTTCATTCGACTGTTCCAGCACCAACATCGGCGTCGGCTTTGCTTTTTGATCCCACTCAATGTGAACGATGCGACCTTGAATTGTCGGCTGCCAACTGTCATGATCGTCTGAAGGACTCAGATAAGTTTCCAAACAGTCAATAATTTGATTAATTGTTGCCGATGTTGCCTGAGTTGGCAGTTTCATCAGCTTAATTTGAATCCGAAACAGCACTCGCTTTTCTATTTTTACTGCCGGATCGCCAGTTTCGTATTCGATATCAAACATCGAATCCACTTGCCTGCCGCTGCCCGCATTCCCGTTTTTATCTCCCACTGCACCCTGAGTCGGACGCAGGGCAATACTAATTTTGTCTTTGACTTTTACCTTAATCTGGTTCACAATGGCAAAGTGAAAGACTTCTTCCGCCATCCGCATTCTCAGGTAGTCTAAATTAAAGTCTCGCGAGTGGATGAGGTCGGGGTTTTTTTCCATCTTTGTCATCGTTTCCAGAGCCATTTTGTATTTTTTCTGGAGTTCTCGATTTCTAAACTCCTCAAATTTGAGCTTCTTGCTCAAATCGTCGAGTTTTAGCTTGGTAAATACCGCTAAACCGATCAGCAATAACAACAGTAATCCCGACGCTCCTATTAAGAGTTGATCTGAGGCTAAACCTCCCAGTTTAGCCTGTTTGGGCTTGGGAGAGGCTACTGCCAACCTTGGTTCTACAAGGATTATTTTGGTTGACATGGGCTTTTAAAGGGTAAATTTTGACGCTATATTTATACAGGACTCCAGAGTAGAGCAGGCGGTGCAACTCGATCGACCAACTTTGACATCATTCCACCACCATCTTGGTACAACTGGATTTCTGCAACTCGAACAGGCACCCTCTAATTAATACTTTATCTTTAACTGCAAGCAGGTTGCCAAAATATCGGAAAATCGCGCCCTGGCAGCGGCAAAAAGAAATGGTCAATTGTCTGTGACATATTATACCAATATAGGTGAAAAAAAATGTTGGTTCGGCGGGTTCCGGTTCTAGCAAAAGAAAAGTAAATACACATAAATTAATAGTAACTCTGGGAGCGAGCCGCGGAAAACATCAAGGAGAACAGCCGATCGCCCGGACGCTTGAGGGGCGGACGCTGGAAGGGTGCTAATTGCTACTGTTCGATCCCGGACGCCCTGCGAGTCCACTGGCGGCTTGGCTTGAGAGTAGAGCTCTCTGCGGGCGATCGAAGAGTGACTCCTTAGCTAAGATTACAGCTAATACCATCAATATTCGATCGTGACCTACGAACCCCTGCATCACAAATATCGCCCTCAGACATTTGCCGAATTAGTCGGCCAAGAGGCGATCGCCCAAACCCTCACCAGTGCCATCCTACAAGAGCGCATAGCACCAGCATATCTATTCACCGGCCCCAGAGGCACCGGTAAAACCTCTAGTGCCAGAATTTTCGCCAAATCCCTCAACTGTATTTCTACGGATGCCCCAACCCCGACTCCCTGCGGCCAATGTAACGTTTGCCAAGAAATTGCCCGAGGTTCGACACTAGATGTCATCGAAATCGACGCCGCCAGCAACACCGGAGTAGATAACATCCGGGATTTGATCGAACGAGCTCAATTTTCCCCAGTACAGTGCCGCTATAAAGTATATGTAATCGACGAAGTTCATATGCTCAGTACCCAGGCATTTAATGCCCTATTGAAAACCTTAGAAGAACCGCCCGATCGCGTCGTATTCGTCCTCGCAACAACCGACCCTCAAAGAGTCCTACAAACCATCATCTCTCGCTGCCAAAAATTTAACTTCCGCCGGATTCCCCTCGACTCAATGACCGCGCACTTGCACAAGATTGCCAAATTAGAAAATATTAATATTGCCACTGATGCAATAAAAATGGTCGCTCAAATCGCCCAAGGAGGACTGCGAGATGCCGAAAGTTTGCTCGACCAACTAAGTTTATTTTCCGGTGAAATAACAGTTGAAAAAGTTTGGGATTTAGTCGGTGCAGTTCCCGAAAATGACTTGATGGATTTGTTGCAAGCTATTGACAAAGATGACCCTACAGCATTAATAGACATGACCCGCCACCTTATGGATCGCGGTCGGGAACCGCTGATTGTGCTTCAGAATCTAGCCAGTTTTTACCGAGATTTGCTAATAGCCTCATCTGCACCAAAACGGTCAGATTTAGTAGCTTTAACAGCCGGAACTTGGGAAAAACTTTGCAATTTTGCCCGCAATTGGGATGCCGAGTTAATTTTGGCAAGTCAGAAACACTTGCAAACCCACGAAGTGCAAATTAAAAACACCACTCAGCCGCGATTGTGGCTGGAAGTAACGCTGTTGGGATTGTTACCCTCAGCAATTAGAACTCAGCAGCAACCAATAAGCGAACCAGCGAAAAATATTGCTCCATCACAAATTCACCCCCCCCAACCCAGGGCGGGCACGGGGGCACCGCCCCTACAATCGGGGGGGAGCCAGACAGCTAATATTGAACAATCTTCTGTTCCAAATTCGCCAAATACCGCGCCGACTTCCCCGCCTATTGCTAATCGCACAGAAAACGCATCTCCGGCAGAGATTTCTGCACCTATACCACCTGCTGAAACTAATTCTGTTGCCACTAATTCCACCAATATTGCACCCAATGAAATCGATTTAAATCGAGTCTGGGAACAGGTAGTTGACCGCGTGCGGCCGAACGGCACTCAATCGCTGCTTCGCCAACACGGACAGCTAGTAGTTTTTAGCAATGATACTGCTTATGTTAAGATTAGTTCGCAACCGTTACTCAATATGGTTAAAGACAAAGTAGCTAATATTGAAGAAGCTTTTTTGCAAATTTTCAACCGTCGAGTAACAGTAAAAGTGGGATTGATAAATCCCGCTGAAACTAATAGTTCCCGCGCCAAGGATTTGCCCGCTTCTAACGGACGTGTTGGCGAAACTCCGAGGAATTATCCTCCTGTGGGTGATGCGAATCAACAGGTGCAACATTCGACAAATTCTGAGGTTCCCGATGATTTTTCTAGGGATGAGGGAGAGGAACAAAAACACCCGCCAGCGGCTGAAAATACCGCCGTTAATCTGTCGGCAATTTCGGAAGTGCGATCGCAAACAAACCGCTCTACAGACTCTCAGAATGACTTAAATGCTCAGGCTGTAGCAGTGCGTGCTGATGCTCAAGCTGTCGCGAATACGACTAGACAATTGGCTGATATGTTTGACGGGGAAGTAGTTGATTTGTCGAATGATTTAGAGATTTGGGAGTCGCCAACTTTTAGATTGGAATCTGAACCGGATTTTCCCGAGTTATCTTCTGATTTAGGTGAGGATGATTTTATCGATTGGTAGATGGGAATTTGGGATAAGAAGTTTGTAGTGAGGACTTTAGTCCGCATTAAAATTAGAGGACTAAAGTCCTCAC
>JAUBOH010000322.1:0-2732 GCA_036700145.1 Microcoleus occultus BM001215366 | reverse complement strand
TCACTACGAACCGGAATACAAAAAGTTTGTAGTGAGGACTTTAGTCCGCATTAAAGTTAGAGGACTAAAGTCCTCACTACGAACAAATTTTATTGTGGTCGATCGCCCCTCAAACGCTTATTGACAATGTGAAAACTTTTAAGCCGACTCGGGTTTTGGGAGCGAAGACGGAAGTACCAATAACTCAGCCGTCGATCGCTTCTCGACCATTTCCTTAGTAATCGTACACCGGGCGACATCCTTGCGCGACGGCAACTCGTACATCACATCCAACATCAACTCTTCGACAATTCCCCGCAGCGCCCGCGCCCCAGTTTTGCGGCGGTATGCTTCCTGGGCGATCGCCCGAATCGCATCCGTCTTAAACTCCAACTGCACGTTATCCATCTTCAGCAGCTTTTGATACTGCTTAACCAAAGCATTGCGCGGTTCCGTCAAAATTGCCATCAGCGTTTCCTCATCCAGCGGCTCCAACACCGCCGCCACCGGCACCCGGCCGATAAACTCAGGAATCATCCCAAACTTCACCAAATCGTCGGGTTCCAGTTGCTTGAGCACGTCGGCGGCCCGCTTTTCCTTCGGCACAGCTTCTCCGGGCTGAATAAAACCCATTGACTTTTTACCCGTTCTCTGCTCTATCACTTTTTCCAGACCGACAAAAGCGCCGCCGCAGATAAACATGATATTGCTGGTATCAATTTGGATGCAGTCTTGATAGGGATGCTTGCGGCCGCCTTGGGGAGGTACATTGGCGATCGTCCCCTCCAGCATTTTCAACAGCGCCTGCTGCACCCCTTCCCCCGACACATCCCGCGTAATCGAAGGATTTTCGCTCTTGCGGGCTATTTTGTCAATTTCATCAATATAAATAATTCCGCGCTGCGCCTCTTCCACGTCCATATCTGCCACTTGCAGCAGCCGCAGCAAAATATTTTCCACATCTTCCCCGACATAGCCCGCTTCCGTCAACGTCGTCGCGTCAGCCACCGCAAACGGCACGTCTAGCATATCCGCCAAAGTCTGAGCCAGCAGCGTTTTCCCGCAGCCCGTCGGCCCGATTAACAAAATATTTGACTTTTGCAGTTCTACTTCTTCCGGCGGGTGCTTGCCGCTATTTTTGGCATGGATAAAGCTCAGGCGCTTGTAGTGGTTGTAAACAGCCACCGAGAGCACCTTTTTCGCCTCATCTTGCCCGATCGCGTTTTCGTCGAGGTAATTTTTAATTTCCCTCGGCTTCGGAATTTGGCTCATCGACATACTTTTGCCCGAGGTAGCGCGGCGCTTTTGCGTCGTTTCCTGCTTCGGAGCCGCCGCTGCGGGCACTCCACTCGAATCAAACAACTCCTCATCTAAAATTTCATTGCACAAGTCAACGCATTCGTCGCAGATATACACCCCGGGCCCTGCGATCAACTTACGCACCTGCTCTTGAGACTTGCCACAAAACGAACATTTTAGATGGGAGTCGTACTTAGACATAACAGCCTCTTATTTCAGTGCAGTGACATTTTCTCCCGCCGCCGGAAGATTTTCCTTTTCGATAACTCGATCGACCAAACCGTAATCTTTGGCTTCGTCGGCTGACATAAAAAAGTCGCGCTCTGTATCAGCCTCTAATTTGTCGAGCGATTGACCTGTGTGGTGCGACAGCAGTTCATTCAGCTTACGCTTATGATAAAGGATTTCTTTAGCTTGAATCTCAATATCAACTGCTTGACCTTGAGCGCCTCCGAGCGGCTGGTGGATCATAATCCGGGAACTCGGAAGAGACATCCGCTTACCGTGGGCTCCTGCTGTCAGCAGAAATGCGCCCATACTCGCTGCCAAACCGTAACAAATCGTCACCACATCCGGGCGGATTTGCTGCATTGTGTCATAAATTGCCATCCCGGCCGTCACCGAGCCCCCGGGGGAATTAATGTACATTTGCACATCTTTTTCTGGGTCTTCGGCATCCAGATACAATAGCTGAGCCACTATCGAGTCAGCAACTTCGTCGGTTACGGGGGTTCCTAAAAACACAATTCGCTCCCGCAGCAAGCGCGAGTAAATGTCAAAGGCGCGCTCGCCCATCCCCGACTGTTCTAGTACCATCGGCACTACATTGCTGGGGCTGTCGGTGACATCAAAATCGTTATAGCTTGTAATTAGGTAATTGGAAGATTGAGATACAACCATAAGACACCAGTCAAGGATTCTAGACAATTTGCTGCTGATGAAAGCTTGAAATTAAGCCGCCAGCTTTTAACTATTATGCCTCTTCTGAACAGATATCGGGGGAATGGGAAGTTTTGAGTGCGTGAGATTGATTTCTTAAGACTTGCGGACACACCTCTATCTGTAGGGTAAACCGCTCCGTGCAGACCTTACCACAGCCATAGCAGATCAAAGCATTTTTTTTTGCCTTAGTTCTGTTTCTGTCCTCGGCTCAACGCTAGCGTGACTGTTTGCGATCGCGTTTTGTACATACGATCGACAACGCTGTACATAAAATATACAGCGCTGTTGATTTTGTCGAGTCAAGTTAAGCGAACTAACTTTCTCTCTTCGGTTCTCAAGCGTTGTGAGGTAAGTCAGCTAGTAATTACCAATTACCTTTTTCCCAATCGCCTCGCGCACCTCATCTTACACAGAAGTGCTATAGCGGTTCTCAATAAAATGAGGTACGCACCGCTCCCAACTGATGCCCACGGAGGCCTATGCCCTATGCCCTATGCCCGCTTTCTTCACCT
>JAUBOH010000321.1:0-7895 GCA_036700145.1 Microcoleus occultus BM001215366 | reverse complement strand
GGGACACGGCACTGCCGTGTCCTCGGTATCATTCCGATGCAACCGGAAACGATATTACTACCAATTAGCAATGGCAGGTTCTCGATGCCCAATTCCCGATGCCCGATGCCCGATGCCCACTTCTAAATCCCTAACAATCTAGCGGGATTTTTTGTCATCATTAAATCAATTTCTGACTGAGAAATACCTTCATTCATCAATTTTTCCACAAATAACTCGTAACCTTCGGCAGGTAAAGGATCGGGTTTCCTTCCCAAATCTGTACTGAGAATAAAATGCTCGGCTCCGATTAGTTTAATCGCTGCTACCATGCGCTCAATTGAAACATGATGCCAGTTTCTATGTCCTTCATCAGCGGCATTTTCTCCCATCAAATCGTTGACAAATGCTAGTTCTAGAAACGCTCCCATTGCGGCGGCTGTTTGCAGATTTTTTAGGGACAAACCGGGTACATCTGCCATTGCGTGGGTAATCAGGATGTTTTTAATGTTGAAAAGTTTGGCTCGCGCGACAACTGCCATCACTTCTTCCGGTGAAATATGCCCGGTTTCTAGCACTAAATTTTCCTTGGCTACAATCTTGAGTACCGCGTCTGTTTCCGGTAAAACTGTGCCGTTTTCCGCTACTTTAATCCCGATTCCCGACTTGTGAAAAACCTTTAAATGATGCTGGGCATCAACGGTTGGCAGCCACACTACTTTACCGTATTTGCCGCCGATGCGGTGCATTGCTTCTACAGCGTCGGGATTAATGCCGCCTACAGAATGATTGAGAACAATCCCTCCGAAAACTTCGATTTGTGGTACTATTTTATTAACTAGAACTGCCCGCGCTGCTGTACTCGCAAAGTGATTTTTTAAGACAACAGCTTTCATCTTCGCCTTAGCAGCTAATTTAGCTACTTCAAAATCGTCTAACCTGCGGGGGATCGCGTCGGGAGACGAATGAATGTGAAAGTCGATCGCACTTTCGATCGTACTCTCTTGTGAACTTACCAACGGCGGCTGTCCCACAGCATAAACTGGCAAAGAAAAAATAGAGACAATCAGCCAAAATACCGCTGTTATTGCTATGATGTAAACTGGCGATTGGAAATCGCGTCTACACAAACGAAGTCCGCCTTCGCGGACTGAAGAGTAGAATTTAAATAATTTATAAAAAAGATTTAATTGCATTCGCCAAATCTGCTGCATACTCTTCGTGCATCCCCAGTGAACCAGGAATCACTCGCGATTCCACTCCCGGTAATTCTGCTAACACTTCCATTTCAGCCTTAGATTTGGGCGGTGCATTCTCAGCAATAACAACCATCACCGGTACTGCTAATTCTTGAAATTTATCCGTAAATTCCGATCGCACTTTTGCCGGATCTAAACCGCCAGTCACAAAAGCCGCCGAACCAAATCTCGCCCCCGGTTTCTGCGTAACTTGCCATTTGCTTTGAATGAAATCGGGTGTGACTTTAGCAGCATCGGCGTAGACGTGGCGCTGGTACATGAAACTCAGGAATGACGGCGCAGTATTCAGTTTGTAAAGGAATTGACCTAGTAAGGGCGATCGCACTAATTCTCTCACAATTCCATGCCACCCGCTCTGCTTTTTGCTCATCGTCGGCAAAGGCCCGCGCCAAGTCGGCGCAGCTAACACAATCTTTGACCAAACATTGGGCTTTGATTGTGCTAATTGCATCGCATAACCCGCAGCGTGACCTGCAGCAACTACAGCAACCGGACTGTTAAAAATTGACTCGACAAAATCCTTGAGAAATTGATGGTAGAGTTGCGGTTCGTAGTCTGTTCGCGGGCGCGAAGATTCGCCAAAACCAGGCCAATCTAAACTCACAACTTGAAAGTTGGGAGCCAAAAATTCCGCTAAAGGACGCATTTCTTCTCGCGTCGAAACTGTACTGAATGCTGGTAGCAACAATACTGGGGTTCCTTGTCCTCTGGTTTCGTAAATAACTTTGATTTGCGTTGCTTTCCACTTCCAGAGATATTCTTGAACTGCGGCGGGATAGCCCGAATTAGATTTTGTTAAATCTGTAGTTTGAGTCATAGATATTTATCCTGTTAATTTGTTTCTGCTTGTTGCTCGCTCAATTCGCAAGCAAGTGCTTTATTTCTCATCATTTGAAAAATGTTGTAAAATCCGTTAGCGCGGGAAGGAGTCAGGCTCACATTCAATCCCGTATCTTGAATAAAATCTGGGGTAACGCTCACAATTTCTGCCGGGGTTAATCCGCTCAAACCTTCCACGAGTAAGCCCACTAATCCTTTGACTAACTGAGCGTCTGAATCGCCTTGATACAAAACTTTTCCGTCTGCTAAATTTGCCGTAATATAAACTTGCGATACGCAGCCAGAAACTTTGTTTTCCGGGTGTTTGTCGCTTTCGGGAAATGCTGGAAGTCGCTTCGCATACCACAACAGTTGTTCGTAGCGCTGTTTCGGGTCGGAGTGTCGCTGAAAGCGCTGGACGATTTTGGCTAGGGCAGCAGGTAGCGCGGTGTTTGCGGACATGATTTCGAGTAGCGGTTTACTTCGCTAATATTATGTATTTCATTGTAGCAGCAGGACGATCGATTTGCAACATCGGCGTTTATCTGCGTTCATCTGCGGTTAAAAACCCAAAACTACAACTTTTACCAAAAGTCTCCTGCGTCTAGCTGCGAAGAATCTTCGCAACTACAAACGGTAAAGTTAGAGATTGATGAAATCTCAAACTAGACAACTGTTGGGCTGTTCTAGAATTCGATACTATGCCTTTTGCCGGAAAAACATCGAAAGGCATTTTATCGGTGAGAAATTATTGAAATTTTTGGATGTTAAAAGATCGCCAGTCTGATACTAATTATCGAAATGCCGCAACGGGGAAACAAACCGCACAACACTGCGCTTGCGCTACAAGACAGCCGACTTGACAAAAGTCATTAGCTCAAGCAGTGTTTAGCGGATCGCCCTCAACTCACCCGTAACAGGGGCACACCGCGCAACTGTCGCAGCGAGTTGATACAAAGCGGGCAGTCGCAGCCAAACAACGCCACGGAGGCGTCGCTTTCTTCTTCCGAAAAGTCTAGCATCGCCACCGGCTGGCCATCCGGTGACTGCCACCCGATCGACTGTTTGGAATTGGAAGCAGCGGTTTTCGCGGGAAGGCGCACGCAAGTCAGGCGCTGAGTGTGGGGCGATTTGACGCAGCGAGGCGAATCACCCGATTGGCTTGGTGTTTCGCCAATTTGAGCGGGATTGGCGATCGCGCTCAAAGACATCACAGATCCAAACAGCGTCGGACTTACAAGCAAAGTGAGGAGCAATCTATTCATTTGTCGTCCTTAAGAACTTCAACGTATACAGTAGCCGATTATCTGTTGCAATTCAACCAGGTTTTCGTCCGACATCAGTACGATTTGCCGTTGTTAAGGCTTAAAAGCCGAATATCTACCGCCCAAATATCGAATAATTGTCCGCGTATTGGCAACTACCATTTTCTGATAAGTATCGCCTTTGCTTCCCAGTTTAAGATTTCTTGCAATTTTAGTAAATTTAGCTCGCCCATGATAAAAAACTCATCCAATGTGGGTAAACTAATTGCAGCAAGGGCGAGTCGCAGCAGCGGACAAGTTTACCTCAGAAACCAGGTGGGGAGTGATGAGTACAGTTTTAGTGGTAGAAGATTCCCGCAGCCAGCGGGAGTGCATTTCACATCAGTTGAGGTGCAGCGGATTGAATGTAATTCAGGCATCTGACGGTGTGGAAGCGCTGGATAAAGTTGAGAGAAATTACCCGGATTTAGTATTATTAGATATTGTGATGCCCCGCATGGACGGCTACGGTGTTTGCCGTTTAATTAAAGCTAATCCCGAAACTCGGAATATACCGATCGTCTTTTTAACAGGGAAGGGACAGCAGCTAGCTTTGTTTTCGAGGGCGATCGATCGCGCGGAGGCTTATGTTAGCAAACCTTGGCAGCCCAGGGAACTTTTGGCAACTATCAAAAAAGTGTTGCTCAATGCCAATATTAAGTTCGATCGAGCTTCGGCGGACGCTTGGACAGAATACGGTATTTTAAACTTAAGTACGATCGAACTTTACCAAAGTCGCGCCGATGCTTGGACAAAATACAGCGCCCAAATTATTAAATTGTACGATTCCAGCTTAGCAGCTTTCGAGCAAGCTTTGGCCATTGAACCGAGTCACTCGACTGCAAACAAGTATCGAAACCGAGTCCAGACAATCCGGGCAATTTTGATGAAACAATTAGAGAAAAGTAAACCTTGCAAAGTCTGCGATTATTATTACGGCAAGGATGGCATCAATTGTGCGGTGCATCCGGGTGGCCGCCCTCAAGAACTGTGTCGCGATTGGGAGTTTAATTAAACTAAAATGAAAACAAATAACCGCGCTTCCTTGGAAAAGTTGCTGCAAGAAAGAAACGAACGCCCCGAAAAAATGGCAGAAATTGATGCAAAAATTAATGCAACTTTCCGCCAAAATCACGCGATTTTGGTCATCGATATGTCGGGATTTTCCCGCACGACTGTGCGCTACGGAATTATTCATTTTCTGGCAATGATTCACCGGATGCACGCAATTGTATATCCTGTAATTGCTGAATACGGCGGCACTGTAGTTAAGGAGGAAGCTGACAATATTTTTGCAGTGTTTCCCGACGTAAAATCTGCTGTAAATGCTGCGATCGACTCTCTCAAGCAAACGGCGGCTGTCAACACGACACTGCCGCCGGAGATGGATATTTACCTCTGCATTGGTATTGGCTGCGGCGATGTTTTGATGCTGGAAGGAGAGGATATGTACGGATCGGAATTTAATCTGTCATCCAAGCTGGGAGAAGATTTGGCGGAACGGGGAGAGATTTTGCTCACCTCAGCAGCATTTGAAAATTTGGAAGGTGACAAACAAGATTGGGAAAAATTAGAATTCTCGATTTCCGGTTTGGAGTTGGTGGCGTACAAGCGATCGACTTAATTTCTTTAGATACTCGGCGATTGAAATCGCTGCATAGAGTCAAACTTTCGTCCACTCCAAGGGGACTGAAGAAATAAGACTTGTAGGGTGCGTCAGGCTTGCGTTATCAAGTGATTGTTGAGAGTTGTGGACTGACGCACCTTATTAATTGTGACACTTGCGTAACTCCTAATAAAACGTAAAATCCGATGATTGAGCACCAAAAAAATTGGCAAGCTATGAATTTAGCTGCAATTCAAAAGCGGCTGGCGGGGCTGCAAGAACAGCCGGACGGAGTTGTTTTTTGCAAAGATTCTGGTGTTCACTATGTTGTAGTTAGAAAAGACAAAGGTCAAATCAAGTTATCTTTAGTAGAAAAGGTGAATTTGCATACAGATTTACTGCAATCTGTTTTAGACCTCAACAATCCTTTACATCTAGTGTCTGAATATACTCAGGCGATGATGTTAGCTTTAGTGTGGCACAGCCAACCTCAAAGAATCTACATTGCTGGTTTTGGTGGCGGCAGAATTCCGTTAGTTTTGCACCACTATTTGCCAGAAACAGTTATAGACTGTGCGGATATCGATCCGATCGCGATCGAAGCAGCTACACAGTGCTTTGGGGTACATTTCGACAGCAGACTCACCGCAGCAATCCAAGATGGGAGAGATTATCTGGAACAGCAAAATCGTGATATACATTACGATATCATCATGACAGACGTATTTTTTGGCAACGGCTACTTTCCGCACCGCTTAGCGACCAAAGAATTTTATCAACTCTGCGAAAAACGCTTGTCAAGCGACGGAGTTGTACTCGTAAATCTACTGCAAAGAGATGAGTTTTATGCGGAAAAAATCAAGACTTTGCAAAGCGTGTTTTCTCAGGTATGCGTGTGTCCTTGGAAGGATATTAACAGCGTTTTGATTGGTAGCAACAGCGCGATTTTGGAGAAAGATGAGATTGTTGCTAGGGCAAAATATTTGCAAGATGGGCATGATTTTTCATTCTCGTTAATCGATAGAGCGCTGGAGGTGAAAGTCTGTACAGAATTGTTTGAGGCTGTACCTAATTTAGATAAAGCTCAAGTTTTGTATGATGAGGCGCCACCTGTTGGTTATTTTAATTTTTGGTTATTATGATATTGATTCTAATATCTCGCTTGTATCGAAGTTTTGATCCCCCTAAATCCCCCTTAAGAAGGGGGACTTTGAATGAATGCTTTTGTCTCCTTATTAAAGGTGAATTTGAATCAATGCTCTGTCCCATTATTCAGGGAAAATTTGAATGAATTCTCTTGTCCCCCCCTTAAGAAGGGGGGTTAGGGGGGATCGAAAATATGGCAACTCACCCAGAATACTGATACTACTTTTTTCCCGAATTTTCAGAATCGATCGCACATCTAGAAAAATTCTATAATCAATCTAATATTCTAAAATCTATAATCGGATGGCGACACCAGTTGATTTTACTAATTATCTGCAATCCCTGGTTGATTCCTATGAAACCAAATACCGTCGATTCTACACGCTGACAGATTTACAAGTAGAGGTGCGGGTGGAAATTTCACCGGAAGATTCATCGCCACCTCGATTCCCAAAAAATAAACCAGAAACGAAAATCGATCGCCTGGAAGTGCTCGCAGGAATCCGCAAATACCTGCGCGACGGAAATGTGCTGTTAGTGGGTAAGCCCGGTTCGGGAAAATCGACGGTTTTGCAGCGTTTTCGGTGGGAATTGGCACTGGAAGCATTGGAGGATGGCGATCGCCCGATTCCGATATTAGTGCAGTTGAGAAGCGATCGCTCGATCGTACAAGCAATCTGTGCCGAATTTCGACAAGCAAAGCTCAAAGTTAGCGCGGAAGAGGTAGATGATTTACTACTGGATGGCAAATTGCTGCTGTTGCTGGATGGCGTGAATGAAATGCCATCGCCACAACGGCGACAGGATTTGCAGCAATTTCGCGACGACAATTCCGATACGCCGATGATTTTCACGACGCGGGATTTGGCGCAGGGCGGATCTTTCGGAATTGAGAAACAACTGGAGATGTGCGCGTTGACGCAACCGCAGATGCGGGAGTTTGTGCACAAACATTTGCCGCAACATGGGGATTCGCTGCTGCGACAATTGCGCGATCGCCTGCGAGAAATTGCAGAAACGCCGTTGCTGTTGTGGATGATGTGCGAGGTGTTTGAAAGTACCGGAAAAATCCCCCAAAGTAAGGGCGAATTGTTTGAGCAATTCCATTACAAGTACGAAAAGTTTAAGGGCAATATCCCGGTTTCTGAGGATTCTCGGCGATTCACGTCGGAGCTTTTGCAGCAGTTAGCTTTTGTGATGTTGCAGGGCGATTTGCAGCAGCCTACGGAGGGTTTGGTGGCAATTTCGCGCGATCGGGCTGAGGGAATTTTGGAGGGCTGGTTGCGCGATCGGGGGGTGCTGGATGCGCCAACGAAAGCGAAAGAATGGCTAGAGGATTTGCTGGAACATCATCTGTTGCAGGTGGCGGCAAAGCCGGAGGAAATTGAGTTTCATCACCAATTATTTCAGGAGTATTATGCGGGGCGGGCGTTGCTGAAACTTTTGGTTGAGAGGCATCCAGATGCGATCGATGATGAAAGGTTACAGCATTTCTATTTGAATTATTTTAAATGGACGGAACCTCTGGCCTTCATGCTGTCGCTGTTGGGGGATGAAGTGCAGGCGGTGCGGGTGGTGCGGCTGGCATTGGAGGTGGATGTGATGTTGGGGGCGCGGCTGGCGGGGGAGGTACAGCGGGAGTTTCAGAAGCGCGCGGTTGGGTTGGTGGATGGGTTGGATGTGCCGGGGTGGTTGAAGGTTGGGCTTTTGGGGGAAGTGCGATCGGATGATGCGATTCCGGGATTGCTGAAACTCCTTGAACATTCGGACTCTGATGTGCGT
>JAUBOH010000320.1:3184-7906 GCA_036700145.1 Microcoleus occultus BM001215366 | reverse complement strand
TACCCATATCAGGAATAGCAATAGTTTCAATGATATGTTTGACTGGCGTTCCGTCTGGGACTGTGCCAAATTTTACGAGAGTTAAAATAGCGCGGGTTGCGAGATAGACATTTACTGTCTCTCTTAAAAGCGTGGGAACCCGCATTATTGGGGCAGCTATTAAATAGGGAATTTCAGCATGATCCGTGTCTACAACTTCGGCAGTTCCTACTAATAGTTCGCCGTGATGGCGAGTCTGAATTAGTTTTTGCAGGCGTTCTTGAACGTGACCTCCAAAATATTCCGAAATTTCTAAATCTAAGCCGCAGTCCATGAAGCCAAAACTATTAGTTGGACTAACAATAGCATCGCATTTCACCTCAAAGATTGAGCCGCGGTGTATCTTTACATTCGACCTATTGCCGCAAGTGCTTTCCCATGCTCTAACTAAGTCATCGTCGGCGGCTGCCAGCACAATTTGCATAAATACTCTCTATAAAATTTAATTGGTGACAGCCAGAGCGATCGCCAATGTAATCATACAATACTTTATATGAGTCCGCTGAATTTAAAATTGAGATCAATTTCAATTCCCAAATCTTAAATAACTGTATGCTGCAAGACCCGAATGTCCGCCATCCGATCGCAATTAGTTTAGGTGCCGTTGCCGGCGCTTTGAGCAGGTATTATATCACCATGTGGTTTGCCAACCGTTTCGGCACGGCTTTTCCCTACGGAACTTTTTTTATTAACGTGACCGGTTGCTTGGCTATGGGATTTTTTATCACCCTGGTTTTTGAACGGGTGCCCGCTGTTGCGCCGGAAGTGCGGTTAATGGTAGCAACGGGCTTTTTGGGGGCTTATACTACTTTTTCAACTTACGGTTTAGAGACGAATGTCTTGTGGCGCGATCGATCTTACAGCTTGGCGACTTTTTACTGGGCTGGAAGTGCGATACTAGGAGTAATCGCCGTTCAGTTAGGTATGATTTTAGCGCGAATTGGCAAATAGATAAAATAAGATTGAAAAATCTCAATCATCGTCAATTGGTTGGCTATTGATTAAATTAATGTCCCATCTAAAAATCCAGTTTTTTGATAAAATCGGATTTTGGCGATCGCCCCTCATTTCCGCTTTAATTGATATCTGGCAGATTTTACGCATTCTCGGCAGCAGGTCTTGCTAAAAATGACTTTATGGGGTATAGGTATGGGAACCCTTGAATCAATTTTTAGACCGCCCGACGCGGACTCATGCCTGCGGACAAATATCAGTTGTGCGTTTTCGAGAGTTTTTTGCTAATGACTAATCACCAATAACTACTAAGTAATGACTAATTTTAACCTAAATTCAAACAACACATAGGAGGTTTAGTTGTGATACTCAAGACAGCAACAGAGTGCCTCATTACCTTACAAGGCGTTAGTAAGGCTTACCAACAGCCCAACGGTCAAAAAATATCTATTTTAGAGCCAATTGACTTAGAAGTGCGATCGGGCGAAATAGTAGCTTTGCTCGGCCCTTCTGGTTCTGGTAAATCCACATTAATGCGGATGATTGCCGGATTAATCCCGCCCAGCGACGGTCAAGTTCTCTACCACAACCGTCCTTTAGTCGGCTTAAATCCTGGGGTGGCAATTGTCTTTCAAAACTTTGCCCTTTATCCCTGGCTGACGGTACTAGAAAATGTAGAATTAGGCTTAAAAGCTAAAGGAGAATTGCCGGAACCGCGCCGACAAAAAGCTTTGCGGATGATTGATGTTATCGGTTTGGACGGCTTTGAAAATGCTTATCCGAAAGAACTTTCTGGCGGAATGCGGCAGCGGGTAGGATTTGCTAGAGCTTTGGCGGTGGAACCGGAATTGCTTTGCATGGATGAACCCTTTTCAGCTTTAGACGTGCTGACGGCAGAAAATTTGCGGTTTGAGTTATTAGATTTGTGGCTGGAAAAGAAGATTCCGACTAAAGCTGTGTTAATCGTAACTCACGGGATTGAGGAAGCGGTAATTTTAGCCGATCGCGTAGTAGTCTTGGGCCGCAACCCGGGGCGAATTCGCGCCGAATTGACAGTGACTTTGCCGCACTACCGCGATCGCAAAACTCCAGAATTTCAAGCCCTCGTAGACCAAGTTTACAAAATTCTCACCAATCCCGAATTGAGCTGCGAAACAGTCACAGCACCTGCTGCAAGTGCCGATGCTGCGTCTCAACCTCAACCCGATCAAACCGCTAAATACCAATCTCTGCCGCAGGTGCGAATCGGTGCGATCGCCGGTTTGCTGGAACTTTTGGAAGACCGCAAAGAAAAAGACCTCTACCGCCTCGGTCAAGAATTAATGTTAGAGGTTGACGACATTTTGCCGATCGTTGAAGCCGCCAAATTAATGGAATTTCTGGTAATCCAAGAAGGCGACCTCCTATTAACTCCAGTTGGGATTCAATTCATAGCCGGCGGAATTGACCAGCGCAAACAAATTGTCCGCACCCAAATTCTGGGCAATATTCGCCTCGTACAGCAAATTTCTCGAATGCTTCAGGCCAAGCGCAATCACCGCATTTCTGAAGAGTTAATTTTGGATATTCTCGAAGCCCACTTTAGCCCCCAAGAAGCAATGCGGCAATTGAAAACCGCTATTGATTGGGGTCGCTATGCAGAGTTATACAGCTACGACGAGCCAGGAGGCGAAATCTTCTTAGAATCTGAAGTCAGCAGTCAGTAGTCAGTAGTCAGTAGTCAGTAGTCAGCAGTCATTAGTCATTAGTTATTAGTTATTTACTAGCAATTAGCAATGAGCAATTAATAATTCCCCGATGCCCGATCCCTCCGCTTCGCTCCGCCCGATGCCCCATCCCAATTCCCAATTCCCAATTCCCAATTCCCAATTCCCAATAACTAATTATTATGACAAGACCTCTAACACCCGCCAATAAAACTTTAGAAAGGTCAGCTTCGACTTGGCAAGACGGCTTGCTGATTCTAGCAATCTTCTCTCTAATTTTCGTCATTGTCCAAACAGCTTCTCAATTCAGCAGCGACTACAACCCAAATTTTCAAATTGAGACCACGCTAAATGTCTTGCCAGCATATACAGCCCAGACTCTCTTACGCATGGCAGCCGCCTATTTTTTATCGCTGCTGTTTACCCTAGTTTATGCTTATTCTGCTTACAGCTTTCCCCTAGCAGCGAAAATTTTAATTCCATTGTTAGACATTTTGCAATCGATTCCGGTTTTGTCTTTTTTGCCCGGAGTTGTTTTGGCGCTAGTTACTTTATTTCCCGGTCAAAGAATCGGCGTAGAACTCGCATCGATCATCCTAATATTTACTGGGATGACTTGGAATATGACCTTTAGTTTCTATCAGTCGCTTTCCGGCATTCCGCAAGAACTTAAGGAAGCTGCTCAAGTTTACCGACTCAATGCTTGGCAGCAGTTTTGGACGTTAGAATTGCCCGCTGGTGCGATCGGGCTGGTGTGGAACAGCGTTATGTCAGTGGCGGGCGGCTGGTTTTTTTTGATTGCGATCGAATCTTTTACCTTGGGTGAGAAAAACTTTAATTTGCCCGGACTCGGTTCCTATTTGGGCAAAGCCGCCAACGAAGGCAATTTTGGGGCGATCGGCTGGGGTTTAGCAGTATTAATTGGTGTGATTATAGCCATAGACTTTTTCATCTGGCAGCCTTTGATTGCTTGGGTGGAAAAGTTTAAATATCAAGCCGTGGAAGCTACAAATGTACCGCAGTCAAACGTGTTAGATTTTTTAAGGCGATCGGCGACGCTGCGGGTGTTGAAGTCGCGGATTTCGCCCGTAGGCGACAGTTTCGATCGTGCTTTGGCAAGAGGTTTTGCACCTGCTAATTTACCAACAAGTTCTCGCCCGCAAAGCCGCATCGGCAATTGGATAAATTGGCTGTTTCTGTGCGGGTTTGCCGCGATCGTGCTGTGGGGAACTTGGGAAGCGTTGCTGCTGCTGCGGTTGCTGAGTTTGTCTGACTGGCAAAAAGTGATGGGAGGTGCGTTTTTCACGGCTTTGCGAGTCATTTGCGCCCTGTTTTTATCCCTATTATGGACTGTACCGCTCGGAGTGGCTATCGGTCGAAATCCGCGTTTAGCTCAGATTTTGCAGCCATTAGTACAAATAGCTGCTTCTGTACCGGCAACGGCTTTATTTCCGGTATTGCTGCTAGCTTTAACTCACGCTGGAGGTGGCTTGCAAATTGGTTCTGTGGCGTTGATGATGTTGGGTACAATGTGGTATTTGCTGTTTAATGTGATTGCCGGCGCTCAATCAATACCTTCGGAGTTGTTTGAAGCCGCGCAAGTTTACAAACTTTCCCTGATTCAGCGCTGGAAAACTTTAATTTTACCAGGAATCTTCCCTTATTTGATCACAGGAATTATTACGGCTGTTGGCGGAGCTTGGAATGCGAGTATTGTCAGCGAATACGTGCAGTTTAAAGGTGAAATAATTAGAACAAGCGGTTTGGGGGAGACGATTTCTGAAGCAACGGCATCGGGCAATTTTCCTTTGCTTTTAGCGGCTACTTCTGTGATGTCGCTGTTGGTTGTATTGACTAACCGTTTGGTGTGGCGACCGCTTTACCGTTTGGCACAAGAAAAATATCAATTGTTGGTTTAATTCGGTGTCAATTATATGTCCTCACTACAAGAATAGGTTAGTAGTGAGAACTTGAGTCCTCAGATTTATAAGGACTAAAGTCCTCACTACAAACGAGGACTTGA
>JAUBOH010000320.1:0-3084 GCA_036700145.1 Microcoleus occultus BM001215366 | reverse complement strand
ACAAACGAGGACTTGAGTCCTCAGATTTATAAGGACTAAAGTCCTCACTACAAACCTTGTTTTATTAAGGATAATTGACCGGACATGATATAGTATAGGACTGCAATATAGCTGTCAAAGCCGATGGAGAGCGACTGCAAATTCTCGACAAGGTATCACTACGCTCAAAAAGCAGGGGCGGTGAGGAAAGGGAACGCTAGTAACAGGGATATTAAGGCTGTAAAGTCTTAAGAATCGATCGAGTCTTGATAGCTGAGAGTGATTCGCAATCAAAGTTCGACGAATTTGTTGGAAAAAATGTTCGGGTCCAATTCTCCTTTCCTACCGATGAGTGTCGCCGATCGCGATCAATGTATTTGAGCCAAAATCGGGCAAGGCGAGCCGCGCGCCAAGCTAAGAATAGGGTAAGGTGCCGATCTTGTCAGGGCAAGTCCGATAACTGCAACCATTGGTGTCAATAGGCTCTAAACTGAATTCAGAAAGGCGCGCAGCACAGGTTTAGGAGGGTCATCAGTGACAGAAAGCAATTATCAATCCTCTTCGCTACCCACCTACGCGCGAAAAGAACTGCGGGAATTAGTTCGATCGCAGTTAAAGGCTTTGTTGGAACAAGGAGACTTTCAAGGAGCAAAAGCGATTTTGCAGCCGGTACAGGAAGCCGACATCGCTGAAGCTATCGAAGGCCTACCAGAAACCATGCAGGTGATAGCCTTTCGCTTGCTGAAGAAAGATGAAGCGATCGGAGTTTATGAATATCTCGACTCCAGCGTTCAGCAGTCCCTGTGCGAAAAATTCAAACGTCAAGAAGTCATTGATATTGTAGACAAAATGTCCCCGGACGATCGAGCTAAACTGTTTGACGAACTACCCGCAATCTTAGTCCGCCGCCTGTTGGGCCAATTGAGCCCGACGGAACGCGAAGCTACGGCCCAACTCTTGGGTTACGAAGCCAGTAGCGCCGGCCGGATCATGACCCCAGAATACATTTCTCTCAAAGAAAGCTTTACCGTCGCCCAAGCCTTAGACCGAATTCGCTCTTTGGCTAAAACTACCGAAACGATTTATTCTCTTTACGTCACTGACGCCGCCCGCAGCTTGACCGGCATTTTATCCTTGGGGGATTTAGTCACTTCCCCCCTGGATAAAACTGTCGGCGAAATTATGACCCGCGACGTAGTTTCTGTTCAAACAGGAACGGATCAAGAAGAAGTAGCTAGGCTAATCCAGCGTTACGATTTTTTAGCAGTCCCCGTTGTAGACCGCGAACAGCGTCTTGTCGGGATCATTACAGTTGACGATGCGATCGACATTTTAGAACAAGAAGCCGCCAAAGATATTTATACCTTGGGCGGTGTCCAGTCCGGTGGCGACAATTATTTTCAGACCGATTTAATCACCGTTGCTCGCAAAAGGGTCGTGTGGCTGTTTGTTCTGCTTTTAACCAATACTGTCACCGGCGCAATTATTAGAGCTCAAGAAGATATTTTGCACCAAGTAGTCGCTCTAGCAGCCTTTATTCCCCTGCTGACGGGCACTGGAGGCAATGTCGGAGCTCAGTCCTCTACTGTTGTAATTCGCGGTTTGAACACTGACGAAATTACAGCAATGGGCCCCTTTCAAGTAATTGTGCGCGAGGGGATGGCGGGAGCGCTGCTAGGAGCTATATTGGGGACTGTAGCGACGGGCTGGGCTTATACTCTGCAAGGGAGTTTAGCAGTGGCTGTGGCCGTGGGGGTGAGTTTGTTTGCGATCGCAATTTTAGCTTCTATTGCCGGTTCAGCTCTGCCGTTTCTATTTCGTTCTTTGGGTTTAGACCCGGCTTTAATGTCTGCTCCTTTTATTACCACCGCAGTTGATGTCCTCGGAGTCTTGATTTATTTCACTTTAGCTCGGCTAATTTTGCAAATTTAATATATTTAAGTAGATTGGCATCAATAAAAAAACCATAGTAATTTTAAATTCCGTGATGTACAGCCTCCCTATGCCCTATGCCCTATGCCCTATGCCCTATGCCCTATGCCCAATTCCCAATTCCCAATTCCCAATTCCCAATTCCCAATTAACCTATGTCCTCATCCAATTCACAAACCAAAATCCAAAATCCCAAGTCGAGCAATTTGTTAGAAACTGCTGAATTGGTTTTTCTTGCTGCCTCTGCTGCGGGATTGGCTGCTAGTTTGGTTTGGCAGCAAAGCGTTTATACCGAAGTGCCTGTAGTGATTTCGCTCTTTTTGAATTTTGTGAACCGGCAGAAGCTGCACGGGCAAGTTAAAGCAAGTACGGCGGCAACGTTCGATCGCGTAAATCAACAAGCAGCTACTACCGATCGCGCGATCGAGCAATTGCAACTTGCTGTAAATGCTTTAGATGAAGCTCTTACTCAAACATCTCGCGAAAATCTGAATGCTACCCAAGGAGAAAACGCACATTCTCTAATTTCAGCGATTGAGAACCTGCGCCAGCGACTGATAATTTTAGAAAAAACTATTAAAATGATTCAAAGCGAGATCGAACTGACTGGCCGCCAATTCAAACAGCGGCCGGAGTTAGCACAAGTCGAAACTTTGACAGCAATCATGCTCGATTTGCAGCAGTTTATCAACGAACTGCCGCAGTGGGGAAATTTGCAGCAGCGGCAGCTAACAGAACTTCAACAAAAAGTAGATGATGCTTTAGGGCGCCTAGCTGAAGAAATAGCTGCTATTCCCAACCGGGTGCAGGAGGCTGTAGGCGATCGCAATTCTCAAGCTGAGAATTCTGCCGCTCAAAATAAGGCCGTTATACCTAAAACCTACGATGTTGAGAAAATTCGCCAGAAGTATCCCAGAGCTTATGTCAAGTGGAGTCGAGCAGAAGACGAGAAGTTGAAGAATGAATATGCTAGCGGTCAACAAATTGGTGAATTAGTAAAGAGATTTCAAAGACAGCCCTCTGCCATTCGTTCGCGCTTGCGAAAATTAGGATTAATGGAATAATGGTAATTGGTAATTTGTAACCATAGACAACAGACAAATAACAACAGACAAATAATATCAATTCCGGCTGCGCCGGAATGACAAGCGAGGACACGGCAGTGCCGTTTCC
>JAUBOH010000319.1:0-7909 GCA_036700145.1 Microcoleus occultus BM001215366 | reverse complement strand
GTGCCGTGTCCCTACAATTAATGGGTAGGGACACGGCACTGCCGTCTCCTCTATATTATTCGGCCGCAGCCGGAGTTGATATAACTCAGGTTAAATCAACAAAATGTCAAAATCCCCGACTTCTTTAAGAAGTCGGGGATTTCATAAAGTCACCAGACTTAATATTACTTAGCTTCAGCAGATCGCCGAGTGTTACGCGATTCGTAGTAAACTCCAGAGCCTGTATCGGAGACAAAATGACAATCCCAGTAAGAGCGAATAAAGCTCTTCCAAATCGGATCGGTTGACTTGCGGTAATAATCGCCCAACACAGGCTTAATTGCTTCCGTTGCTTCTTTCAAGTGATAGTGCGGGATGCTCAAGAAAATGTGGTGGGCGACGTGGGTGCCGATGTCGTGATGGATGGAGTTGATGATTCCGTAGTCGCGATCGATCGTCGATAACGCACCTTTGAGGAAATACCAATCATCTCCGCGATACCAGGGAATATCGGATTCTGTGTGGTGCAAGAATGTTACCAAATCCAGCCACATCACGAATACGACGTAGGGAACTAGGTAGAATTTCAGCAAAAATAGCCAGCCGAATTGATAGGTTAGGACTCCTAAAAAGGCTACCATCAGCACTAAGGATGCGGAACTCGTCAACACGTCCGTTTTTTCGGAAGGACGGAAAATCGGGCTACCGGGCATGAAGTGAGAACCTTCCCGATCGGGCGATCGACGAAACAGGTAAATTGGATAAGCAAATAACATCAAATAGAAACGTCCTAGCTTCTCATACCAGGCCATTTCGTTGTATTTGGTTTCCGAAACCGGATACCAGCTTTCGTCGTTATCCAAGCTACCTGTATTGGCGTGGTGGGTTCTGTGGCTGATCCGCCAACCGTGGAAGGGGACGAGAATTGGGGCGTGGGAGAGGTGTCCGATCAGGTTGTTGAGCCATTTGCTCTTAGAAAACGAACCGTGTCCGCAGTCGTGGCCGACTACAAACAATGCCCAAAACATAGTTCCCTGCATCAACCAGAAAATTGGGTAAAAGAACCAGGAATCAAGGGTGTAGGCGATCGCGTACAAGCCTGCGATGATTCCGAGATCCAAAAAGAAGTAAGCCAGGGATTTCCAAGCTGAGGGTTCAAAACAGTGGGCTGGAATGGCTGCTTTGATATCGCCCAGAGTAAAAGGTAACTCTTTTGTACGAGAGGATGAGCTTTGAGGACTCGGCTGATTGAGAACAGTATTTGATTGCACGAAGTTTCCGATTTAAGCTGACTTGAGAAACCGCATTCCGCCTTGTAACAGTCACTTTGGGCTCAGAAGGAGCCATATTTTTTACTCTGCAAGGGTTCCTAAAGTTCTTTAGTTCGCATGAATAGCTCGCCCGAAATTCTCAAGCAAGTTGGCTTGTAGAATACTTGTGTGGGAAAAGTTAGTGCGATCGACCCTGTTATCTGAAAAAATCTCATGTGTCCGTTGTTGGTGCGAAATGCGACTTTAATCTGAGAACGCACTTCTGGAGGCACTACCTCCAGTCTGCCAATGGCAGAGCCTAGTTACTGTAACATTTCTACATACACTCTGGCAAGAAGTTATGACATGGGGCATCGGGCATCGGGCATCGGGCATGGGGCATCGGGCATCGGGCATTAGTAGCAATTAACAACCGTCAACTCTCAACTGTCAACTGTCAACTGTTTAAGTTGCAGCCTTCTCTAATATGAGCTTAGACCGTTTCACCACTTCTGGAACGTCGATGGGGTAATCGCCTGTAAAACACGCAGAACAAAAACTCATCGGATCTTCGTTAGTCGCCTTCAGCATTCCATCCCAACTCAAGAAAGCCAAAGAATCCACCTCAATTTGAGCGGCGATTTCGGAGACTGACTTGGTAGCAGCAATCAACTGATCTTGATTGTCGGTGTCGATGCCGTAGAAACACGGATGAGTTACCGGCGGCGACGAAATTCTCATGTGAACTGCGGTTGCGCCAGCATCCCGCAAGGCTTTGACGATTTTGCGGCTGGTGGTGCCACGCACGATCGAATCATCGATAATAATTACCCGTTTCCCTTCCAACACATCTCTGAGAGGGTTGAGTTTCATGCGGATTCCTGACTCTCGCATTGCCTGAGTCGGCTGAATAAAAGTGCGTCCGACGTAGCGATTTTTAATCAATCCTTCGGCGTAGGGAATGCCGGAAGCTTGAGAAAAGCCGATCGCCGCTGGGATACCAGAATCAGGAACACCAATAACTATATCAGCATCAATCGGAGATTCGGCGGCCAAGTAACGTCCGATTCGCAGTCGATAGCTGTACAAATTTTCACCTTCCATGATGCTATCTGGCCGAGCAAAATAGATCATTTCAAAGATGCAAAGTTTGCGCTTTTGTTGCTGACTCCAGTGGAAGGAAGCCATACCTTCTTCTGTAATCCAAACTAATTCTCCCGGTTCTACATCCCGCAAAAATTCAGCACCGATAATATCCAAGGCGCAAGTTTCCGATGCCAAAACGTAGCGTACCGGATTTGTGCCGATCGTCCCGATGACCAGCGGGCGGACTCCGTGGGGGTCGCGGACGCCCATCACGCCCCTAGGGGTGGCGATCGTCAAACTAAACGCTCCTTGGCACATCGCAAAGGCGCTGATCGCTGCTTCGAGCCAATCTTTACCCTTGTCTACTTCGTAGCCGATCGCCACGGCGATCGCCTCTGAATCCGTCGTGCTGACAAACTCGCAGTTCCGAGACAGCAATTCTTCCCGCAATTCTTTGGTATTGACAAGATTCCCGTTATGTGCTAAAGCCAGACTTCCCAAACGAGTTTCGACAACCACAGGCTGAGCGTTGATCACCCGCGACGAGCCGGTAGTAGAGTAGCGAGTGTGACCTACGGCCAAGTTACCGGGCAAGTGACCTAAACTGGATTCGTTGAAGACTTGGGAAACGAGTCCCATGTCTTTGTGCAGGTATACTTTGTCACCATCAAAGGTGGCAATCCCTGCGGATTCCTGACCTCGGTGCTGCAAGGCATACAGACCAAAATAGGTCAACTTGGCGACATCTTCACCCGGTGCGTAGATACCGAAAACGCCGCAAGCTTCCTCGGGCTTATCGGGTTTGCTAGAATGCTCGTCAGCCGCGAAGGAATGGTTGGGAATCATAGATGGGTTGGCTCCTAATGGGAACGGTTGGTTAATGGGAAAGTTTCAGCGGGAAGTTTTGTCTGCGATCGCGTCGCATAACTTAACAATCCCTTAATCTTGCCACGGATCGAACATTAATTTGAAGTTGTTTGCCATTGAGGTAGGGGCTGTGGGGCGTTTAATGGCATTGTAGTATCGATCGCCCATATTTCTGATGGTAGCTTTTATTCAGGGCGATCGGGCGATCGGATAACTCTCTATCCTCTTTGTCGATCGGCGATTGAAATCGCTCATATAGTCAAGCAAAGTCCTAGCAGAGGGGAACTAAGAAGATAAAAGGAGTATTAAAGCAAGATTTGGTATAATACTATTTTCCGTAGTAAACATATTAAAAATGCCTGCTAAAGATGTCTTCCATAATGCTGTCAGAAAAGCTCTGGAAACAGAAAATTGGATAATTACCGCCGACCCCTTGAAGCTGGATGTGGGCGGAGTTGAAATGTATGTTGATTTAGGAGCAGAAAAGCTAATTGCGGCCGAAAAAAATGGCACAAAGATAGCAGTTGAAGTAAAAAGCTTTATTGGCACTTCAAATATCTATGAGTTTCATACTGCTATGGGACAATTTATCAATTATCGCGTAGCTTTAGAAGAACAGTACCCCGACCGAGAATTATATTTAGCTGTTCCTAATGGTACTTATAAAACTTTTTTCAGCCTTCAATTGATTCAAAAAATTATTCAACGTTTTGAAGTCAAGCTAATTATTTACGATGCAACTAATGAGGTGATTGTGCAATGGAAAATAAATTAGAAAATTACAGAACATACATTCAACAATTATTGGACGAATATGCTAATTTAGGTACTCCAGACCCGGACGTGGACAGACAAACAATCTTTGATACCGATCGCGATCATTATCAATTGGTATATGCTGGTTGGAAAAATCGCGATCGTAGGTATGGTTGTCTATTCCACTTAGACATCAAAGACGGAAAGATTTGGATACAGCACGATGGAACTGAGATTGGGATAGCTGATGAGTTGGTTAAGTTAGGTGTTCCGAAAGAAGATATAGTTTTAGCATTTCACGAACCTTTAGTTAGGCAATATACAGGTTTTGCTGTTGGTTAAGGGAATCAAGGGCGATTCCCTACGGGATAGCTACGCTTCATGCTCTTTTTTAAATATTAGGAATTAAGGGCGATCGCTCTTGACTTTTCCGTAAGATTGACATACTATATCATCATGGGAATCTGTGCGACCATATAAAGTCTTTACAACTACAATTACTAGCATAAAATATGGAAACTCTGCTGTTAACAGTCGTAATTCTTTTGCAGATCGTCTTAATCTTTCTAATTCTACAGCGCGACTACCAGTTGTTGCCAGAAGGTTTCGGTGCTCCGGGAGAATCTCAACTTTCAAAGGCAACAGCCCAGAAACAAAGTGCAAGTTCAAAAAATTTATGGGATAACCCACCGCCAGCATCAGAAGAACTCAAGTTAACTGTTGCTGAATTTAAGGATAACTATGACAGGAGTGAACCGTGGGATGGAGATTTTGCAGCCTGAAAAATTTTCCTACTGTTATAACCATCGAATCCGCTGACATCGGGTAGAGTGCATAAGGTTTATTGAATTCAATTAAGATATGGAAGGCGGCCCAGAACGATAGACGCGAATCACTTTTCCCGTCAGTATCTCAGCAGTAGATATCGCATCATTAATATTCGCACTCAGTCTAGGAATATCGTCATCTCGCGTGCAGGCAATAATACCGCAGTGGTCAGGTTTCAATTTGTGCAGTTGAAAGAAATCGCGCCTGTTGACGGTCAAAACAGCCCGATTTTCATTGGTCGCAAATGCTAATACATCCTCATCAGATAGTCCCGCATTTCCTGCTTCTTGAACAGTCAGCACATCATGCCCCTCATAGCGCAGGTTTTGCACAACTTGTCGGGGAAATTGTTCGTCTGCATAGAGACGTGCCATAGGTTTATTGGATATTTTCAGGTGTATCTAAGATTTCGTCAGCATCATCTTGCTGTCGAATTGCTTCATCAATTTCGTCAGGATAAGCTTCAGCATAAGCCCAAACATTTACCAAATCAGCAGCACTGAGATGGGGGTAGCAGTCTAGAATAAAAGCATCGGTAGCGCCGTCATTGCGATAGCTGGCGAGCAACCAAACGGGAATGCGAGTTGTGTCAATACAAGCATCACTGCCCATCACGCCGGGAGTTTTTGTAATCGGGCGGCCGCTGTTTTTCAGGCTTTGAGTTAAGATGCTTATTGCCTCAGCTTTGTCTATCGCTGTTAAGGCCAGGAGTTGTATTTCTAATTCTTGGATTGTCATAGAAATTTTGGGATTTTTGAATTGTGTAGCTATTTGATATTGTAAGGCGATATCTCTATCAGTTATCAAGATCGATAAAGAAAAGACCTCGCGGGAGACACACCACAGAAACGGAGACTACGCGGAAACCAAAGCTACGCGAAAACCGAGATTCGAGAGGGGAGTGCCCGCCCTGTTCGTGAGACGATTGGCAGTACGGCAATCGACCGCAGAGTGGAAGGAAGAGCCGCCACGCTCCACTCGGTTATCTTCGATTCCCAATCCGCCAGTTTCCCAGGAACTTCCGTCAGTTGGTGCGCCGTTGTAGTTATCATGCCAGCGATCGCTGCACCATTCCCAAACATTGCCGTGCATATCGTAAAGTCCAAAGGCATTAGGTGGAAAAGTCCCTACATCCGTTTTTTGTGCGCGAAAAAGTCCTTTGGGCGCAGCACCGTAAGGATAATCGCCGTAATAATTAACTAAATCTGGGGTAATTGTTTCGCCAAAATAGAAAGGTGTTGTCGTTCCGGCGCGACAAGCATATTCCCATTCCGCTTCCGAAGGTAAGCGATAACTCTTGCCTGTTTTTTGAGAAAGTTTCTGGCAGAATTTTATAGCGTCATTCCAAGTAGCATTGTCTACAGGAAGTTTCGCACCTTTCGCATAAGATGGATTATTTCCCATCATTGCTTGGTATTGTTCTTGCGTGACTTCATATTTACCCATAAAAAAAGGAGAGATATTCACAGTCCGCTGTGGCCCTTCATAGCTACTTCGTCCTGTTTCCGTACTGGGGGAACCCATCACGAAACTGCCTCCTGGAATTGCTACCATCTCTAAGGTTGCACCGCTACCTAAATCTTCACTAATAAATTGTGCTTGACGGCGTTGATGGTTAGTTATATTACCTCGCACATCAACTGTCACTGTTTCAAAGTCAAACGTTTGTAAATTGGTGCTACTTTTGGGTTTGTTTGAAGCTTCTGGAGATACTTTGCTAGTGGAAGAACAAGAAGAGATATATTGGTTGAGTCCTCCATAAATAGATACACCTACCATACTAGAGCTAGCTCTTCTAATAAAATTTCGCCGTGTTGACGATGTGGGAGTTTGTACAAGTTTAATGCCACAAGTGATGCAATATGTTTGCCGATCGGGGTTTTCAGGATTGCGGCAGTTTGGATTGATACAGTAAATCATTTATTTTCTGAATGATGTTGTTTATATTGTATAGTATGGAACAACCCCGACTTCTCTCAGTAGTTTTTGCAACAACCGTAAATTTTGCAAGTAATCGGGGATCTAGGGTGTGTTTTAAACCCCTCGATCCCCCCTAGCCCCCCTTAATAAGGGGGGGACAAGAGTATTCTTGCGTCCCCTTTTTTACGAGGGATTTAGGGGGAGCGAAACTTCACGTTGTCAGACAGATGCAATCCGACGCTCGATCGCACTCCAGTACCGATCGCCCATATCACCCATCCCCACCTCAATCAACCCCAAATTATCAGCACTCACCACCCGCAAAGGCGAATCAGCACCCCCAACCACACCAATTTTCTGCCACATTTTCGGCAAATGTTCTTGCAGGTAAGACTCCCAAATTCCTTGATTTTCCGGTGCGACAGAAACAACAATACAATTGCCCATTTCACCAAACAAAACTTCATCCCAGCGCCCGACATTTGCCGAATTGAAACCAATCTGAATCTGGGCACCCAGTTTACCAGAGATACAGGATTCCGCGAGAGCGATCGCAATTCCACCCTCAGCACAATCGTGGGCAGAACATACCCAACTTTGGCGAATTCCAGCGCGACAAACCGCTTGCACTTTCCTTTCCAATTCAAAATTGATAGTTGGCGGTTTCCCCGCGACAATCCCGTGAATTGCCGCTAAATATTCCGAACCTCCGAGAGTAGGGGAAGTTTTGAGTTCTGAGTTTTGAGATGATTCCCCAATTCCCAACACATAAATTAAATCGCCTTTCTTTTGCCAACCTTGACCGCAAATCTTCGTCAAATCAGGAATCAATCCCACCATTCCGATTACCGGAGTTGGATAAATCGGTTGCGGATTTCCGTCAGAATCGATAGTTTCATTGTAAAGAGAAACATTGCCGCCAGTCACAGGTGTTTTCAACTCCCGACAAGCTTCAGCAATCCCGCGACAAGCCGATGCTAACTGCCAATATCCGATCGGCTTTTCGGGACTGCCAAAATTCAGATTGTCCGTAACTGCGATCGGTTCAGCACCCACACAGCTTAAGTTTCTGGCTGCTTCTGCTACGACGGCTTTTGCACCTTCATAAGGATCGAGATAAACGTAGCGGGAATTGCAATCAACCGTCGCCGCAACTCCGGGAATAACCCCCCCCGGCGAGGGCGGGCACGGGGGCACCGCCCCTACAAGGGGGGGAGAAAGTT
>JAUBOH010000318.1:0-7914 GCA_036700145.1 Microcoleus occultus BM001215366 | reverse complement strand
TCGTTGGATGTGCGATTATTTGAGTGCTGATGCTGCTTTCTCAGTGGTATTACGATATCCAAGATGCGATCGCATCCCTACAAGAGTTTCCTTACCGTTGCTCAGTCGCACCCGAAGCTGCCATTATTGGTAGGGAAATTCGACAACTGTGGGTTGGTAAAGGAAGAACCCATCGAATTCTGTTTGTGGTGGAGGAGGATACCGTCGCGATCGTACATATTCGTCACCGCCGCCCGTGATCCTCTCGGCACTGAGCCGCCAGAGTAATCCCATTAAATAGTCAATAAAGGGCGATCGCCCTTCACACCAAATACCAAACACTGCGATGATTGTACGGAGTGCGATCGCCCTTTCTTTTTTCAGATAACCGATCGCCTAAAATGAAAGAGCGATCGCCCATAAGTCAAGAACTCCCGCACACCCTATGACGCTCATCGATGTCTATGCTAAAATAAAATTAAACCTCATAATTAATCTTTCAAAAATTAACATGATCGACCTAGACTTAGCGCAGTCCGATCGATTCACCAACCTCAAGGTGACGCTGCTACTAGAATCACTCACATCCGGGGAAGTTGCCGCATCCGTCAGAGAGTTTCCCGACTGTCAAGTGAAAGCAGAAACACGAGAAGCAGCGATCGCACAAATTCAAGCTTCCTTTCTAGAACGGCTCAAAAATATTGAAGCGATTTCATGGAACGTACCGATTCAAACTTCAGAACCAAGCTGGATGAAATTTGCAGGTGTTTTTAAAGACGATGCCGATTTTGCAGCAATTATGGAGTTAATTCGCACCGAACGAACCTCAGAGGATGACTCGGAAGTCGATCCTTCCTATTACCTATAGATGCGGTTTCTCGTGTGTAAATATATTCTCGATACCGATTGCGTTTCACTGATTCTCTACAATTATCCCCAAGTTACTGCTAATACGGCAAAGCATCAGGTTGCTGTTACTATTGTTACGGTTCAAGAACTCTTTAATGGCTGGGTTGGCAGAATTAACGATCCATCTCTGGTGCATAACCTACCTGCACTCTATTCAAAACTTTGGACAACCGTAAAATATCTCCAAACTATTGAGGTACTGGACTTTACACCAGAGGCTGATACTTGCCTCAAAAAACTGTTAAAAGAGCACCCGCCATTGCGGAAAAATCGCTTGCAAAAAGATATGCGGATTGCAGCCATTGCCTTGTCTGTCGGCGCTACCGTTGTCACTCGCAACCAGCAAGATTTTTGTCAAGTTCCCGGACTTTCGATCGAAGATTGGACGCTTTAGTGAATCTGTTACGATCGATTACTGAGTGCGATCGCCCGATCGCGCATCAAGAGCGATCGCCTCCAGTGCGATCGCGAACCAACGACATTCGCACCAATATTTATAACTTACCTGACTTTACATTCACACAGCAGGACGCACAACACGAATTAGTTTACCTTGCAAAGATTCTTCTGCTGTAATAGCCACATTGATTCGGTTAGCCAGCGCGAACCAATTGCGATCGTTCGTACAGGCAATAATACCAGCATGAAGAAGCTGTATGCGGTGTAACCGAAAGAAATCTTTACGGTTTTCGGTAATGACGGCACGTTTTTCGCTTATCATTATAAACAAACAAAAACCCGGCGGCTACAAACAACCGGGTTTCTCAATATTGTTGCTGCATTTTCGAGCGACTAAATCCCGCTCATGAATGCCATAACTGGAGAACCTTGCTGCTGCGCGATCGTCAAAAGCCGCTCAATTCGCTCTTCGGTAGAGGGGTGAGTGCGGAAAAGTGACTGCAAACCTTTAGTCGAAAAAGGATTGACAATCAGCAGCGGCGACATCGCAGGATTACCGTGCATCGGAATTTCATGACCCATTTTCTCCAACTTTTGCAGCGCGTTTGCTAAGCCGATCGGGTTATTGGTAATTTCCACCGCACCGCTATCGGCTGCAAATTCCCGCGTCCGAGAAATCGCCAATTGAATTAGCGTTGCTGATAGCGGCGCTAAAATGATTAAAAACAGCAAACCAAAGGGATTCGGGCCTTGTCTGCTGTCCCGCGTCACCGGGCCGTAAAGCGCTCCAAATGTCAGTATTCGCCCGACAAATGTAATCGCACCGGCGATCGTCCCTGCAACTGCTTGAGTGAGAGTATCGCGGTTGCGGATGTGCGTGAGTTCGTGCGCTAAAACGCCTTCCAATTCTTCGCGGGAAAGCAGTTTGATGATGCCTTCGGTAACTGCTATTGTCGCGTGTTCCGGGTCTCTTCCTGTGGCGAAAGCGTTGGGAGATTGAGTCGGAACTACAAATATTTTCGGCACAGGGATTTCGGCTTTTGCGCTCAATGATGCTACAATATCGTAGATTTCGGGAGCTTCGCTGCGGGCGATCGGGCGGGCGCGGTAAGCCATCAAAGCTGCGGTATCGGAATAGTACCAAGAGCTCAAACTGCTGAAGGCGGCTAATGCTAAACCGATGTAAAGTCCTTGCTCGTTGCCGATTAAATAGTAGCTTCCTAAAACGAGAAGGCCGCTGAGAAGTCCTAGCAGAGCTGCTGTCCTGAGTTGATTTGTTCCTTGCATGGCGGGTTGAGGGCGATCGCGAATTTTGGTATTTTTGAGCTTGTTATTAGATTTTGATTATTTGCGGGCGATCGCGCCTCTACCTGCCGAAATAACTGCTGCCGCCAATAGTAGTATTTTACCCGAGCGATCGGAGACTGCCAAGGGCTGCTCTCAAAAAGCCGCAGAGCCACAGGATATGACATTTGCAGGAAGAGCTTGGAAAGGAGATTAAACGAGATAAGCATTCTAAATACCTGTTGACTGCAATTACCGTATAATTGGTGAATTGACATAGTAAAAATCGTACATAAATCATGACTATCGATCTACAGATTTTTCAAACAGTCGTCAAGATGCCAGAATCTCTCAAACAAGAGATATTGCATTATGCAAAATATTTACTTGAGAAACACGCCAAAATAGAATCATCTCCCGAACAACTTGAACAACCTCACGGTTATGGTAGTTGGGCCGGTCAAATCGTTATGTCTGATGATTTCGATGCACCGCTGGAAGATTTAAAGGAATATATGTAACATGGAATTCCTTTTAGATACTCATGCCTTTCTGTGGTACTTACTCGGCGATTCCAATCTAGGTAGTAAAGCAAAAGAAGCGATCGATACTAAAACAGGTTTGTATTTTAGTATTGCCAGCCTGTGGGAAATCTCCATTAAAATTAATGTCGGTAAACTTCAACTGAATCGGTCGTTTGAAGACCTGCCAAAGGAATTACAATACATTAACGCTCAAATTCTACCAATTACATTTGAAGACACTGAAATTTACACAAATCTTCCCCTGCATCATCGAGATCCTTTCGATCGCATTCTAGTAGCACAGACAATGAATCATTCGCTGGTTTTGATTAGTCGCGATGAAGCTTTTGATGCTTATCCAATTCAGCGGGTGTGGTGATAAACAAGGCAAAAATTTTATACGTAAGCCCACCTAACGAAGAGAGTACCCAGATATCCGGCTTTTTAAATAAGTCGGATATCTGGGTATTCGGTTGAATTCTCCAACCCTAAACCGCTTGCACTTGCTTTTCCTCAGCAGCAACAGGTTGTTGATATACTGTTTGAGATTCGTTAGCCAAAAAGTCAGCTAATTGAGCTTCAATTTCATCCCGCACAATCTGACGGTATTCCAGGAAATGCTCGTTGTGAGCACACACAGTCAAATAGTGATCCCAAACCGCTGGATTGCGCTTAAAAATGCTGAACAAATGATGCCAGAACTTCCACCGAGTGCTGCGCTTGACTCCTTGCCGCCAAACCACAGTTAATAGTGCTCGCAAATCGATCCAACTCGGAACTCTAGCAGGTATCTTGGCTGTCGGTGCACCTAACATTAAGAAATGGCGATAAGTCCGGTCTAAATATTTCTCAGCATCGTACACATCAGAAAATGCTTGGACGTATTCCCTCGCAATATCTTCTAGCGGCCGCGTCGGAATAAAGTTCATCAAAGTAGTTTGGTTGAGGTTGCCGGATTTGTCGCGCAACCGCCCTTCTTTTGCCAGTCGGTGCGACAATGCAGTGTGTGGCAAAGCTTGCAGCATTCCAAAGGTTGTACTCGGAATTGCTGCGGCTTCGGCAAAGTCTACAATTCGCTGACCGGCACCGGGTTTTTCGCCGTCGAATCCGATGATGAATCCGGCCATTACTCGCAAACCAGTTTTCGCAATCAACTCTACTGATTCGATTAGGGAATTGCGGGTATTTTGGAATTTCTTGGTCATTTGCAAGCTTTCTTCATCGGGAGTTTCAATCCCGAGAAACACTGCATTGAAATTGCACAATACCATCATCTCCATCAATTCTTGGTCTTGGGCTAAATCGATGGATGCTTCGGTGTTGAAAGTGAATGGGAATTTGTGTTCTTCTTGCCAGACTTTTAAGTCTTTTAGCAATAGCTTGACGCTGCGTTTGTTGCCGATAAAGTTGTCGTCTACCATGAACACGCCGCGCCGCCAGCCTAAGTTATAAAGGCAATCTAATTCTGCGATTAGTTGTTGGGGGTTTTTGGTGCGTGGTTTGCGCCCGTAGAGGACGATGATGTCGCAGAATTCGCACTGGAAAGGACAGCCGCGCGAAAATTGAATTGACATCGAATCGTAGGCGTCTAATTCCAGCAAATCGAAGCGGGGAACTGGGGTTGTGGTAACATCGGGTTTTACGCCGTCCGATCGATACATTCCGCTTTTTTCGCCCCGCAGTACCGCTTCGACGAACATCGGTAAGGTGATTTCGCCTTCGTCGAGAATCAGATAATCTATGCCCGCTGCTTGAGGTTCTTCGGGTACGGAAGTCGGGTACGGGCCGCCGCAAGCAACTGATTTACCGCGCTGTTTGGCTTCGCGAATGATGTCTAGCAAATCTTCTTTTTGGACAATCATGGCTGAGAGAATGACGAGTTCGGCCCACTCCCATTCTGCTTCGGTTATTTGTCTGATGTTGCGATCGACTAACTTAAATTCCCATTCTTGCGGTAAGATAGCAGCTACTGTTACCAAACCCAGCGGTGGCAAGAGCACTTTGCGATCGACTAATTCTAGGATTTTCTCGTAAGACCAAAATGTTTTAGGAAACAGGGGGTAGACTAGAAGAACTCGCATTATATGTTAAACCTCACATCAGTAAACAACTTGCGATCGGGCTGGCGAGTTGAGAGTTCGATCGACTCTCAAGGCATAATGCAGACATCTTATCCTATTTGACCGTTGGCTGACGACAATCTACTTTAGAAAATAAAAAGATTTTAAGTTTAACTTTTAATATTTTTTCCCGGAATCCCGCTAGTCTTTAACATATCGGCAATCGTACCGCAATAACTCGGCATCCCAATAGTTTCGGGATTCACGAAATTTTGATAGGTAAAATGGCGGTAGCTAATGCAAAATCTATCCCAAGCAGCAACCTGAATTCGGAACAGCAAAATAAAGAAATCTGCTAATCCAGGTGACAAAGTAATCCGAAAAAATATCTTTTTATTCAAATAAGCGCAAGCTTGTTCTACGGCTTGGTTCGCTGTAATCGGCGGACTTCCCAGCACAAAATGTCGCGGTTCATTAGAAGTTGCCGGATTTTCGACTAAATAATTAACGACTGTGGCAATATCTGCCCCGTGGATGAAGTGAAAGCTTCCGTCTGCTTTCAACCAGCGAATCAAACCGATCCATTTCGCTACTTGCGGAATTCCTGATGAAAGGTGCGAAACTGGTTTATTTGAATCTCCTCCTAACACTAATGTGGGGTAAAGTGCTGTAATCGGAGGTACATTTTGCAACTCAGATAATTGAGTCATGCACTCATATTTAGAGCGAATATAATCTGTGCCTAGTTCACCAGCTTCCTTGAGCAAATTGTTATCATTGCCGAGAATGCTGGCGGTTGAAAAGTAGATTACTTGTTGACAAGTCTGTGGCGAAAGTAACTGAATCAACCGCAAAGTTTTGTTGACATTAACATCAAAAACTTCTTGAGTTCCACCCCAAGCAGTCGCTGCCAAAATTGCGACATCTATTGTTTGTAGGAGTTCGGCATATTGCTCGATATCTCGCATATCTCCTTGCAATATATTGATGCCGGGGCGGGCTTTCCAGTCAAATTTTAACTTTTCGGGGTTGCGAACTAATAAGTAAAGTTCGTGGTTTGTCTCTTGAATCAAGGTTTCGGTCATGTAGTGACCAATACAGCCACTTGCACCCGTTATGAAAATTTTTTTTGTCATTTGCAATAGGGGAAGGGAAGAGGAGGAGAGAATTGGGCTGTTTCATTCTCCTGCAATCCGCCAGGGGTTTCAACCCCTGGCTAATAGCAAAAGTCGGTTGAAACCGACTGAAGAGAAGCATTTTTAATAACAGGCATCTTGCCTGTTATACAAAGAGTGAATTTTCTTGTGGGGTGGGCATCCTGCCCGCCCGTGAAAGGCTGATTGAGAATGGTGCAACATCTCAGTTTTAACCGACTGAAATATTAATCTTTAGTCCTCGATCGAGGACTTTCGCTATGAGACAGGGGTTTAAACCCCTGTCGGACTGTCGGACTGTCGGACTGTCGGACTGTCGGACTGTCGGACTGTCGGACTGTCAAATTCAAGCAGCAACTGCTAGCAATTTGTCAGCTTGTTTTGCGGTTTCAAAGAAGAAACGCACGTTGTCTTCAGGAGTGCCCGGTAATACGCCGTGTCCCAAATTCAGGATGTGTCCGCGCGGGCCTGCTTTGCGAATTGTATCGAGAATTCGATCGCGAATAAACGCTTGCGAACCGAACAAAACACCCGGATCTAAATTTCCCTGAACGTTCATGTTGGGGCCCAAACGCCGGCGCGCATCGGCCATGTCAACAGTCCAATCAACGCTGACAATATCCGCACCGGATGTAGCCATACGTTCGAGAAGGCCGCCGCTACCAGTTACTAACAGAATTAGTGGCGTGTCGGGATGGGTTTTTTTGACTTGCTCGAATACTTGTTTCTGGTAAGGTAGGGCAAAGGTGTCGTAGTCTTGGGGCGAAAGTTGGCCAGCCCAGGAGTCGAACATTTGGACTACTTGCGCGCCGCAGTCGATTTGATAGCGCATATAAACTGCGATCGCATCGGCAAACTTCGACAACAACTGATGCAGTAAAGTTGGATCGGAAAATGCCATATTTTTGATAATCGCATAATCCTTGGAACCTTTGCCCTCAACGGCGTAGGCGGCCAGCGTCCACGGCGCGCCGACAAAGCCGAGCACGGTGGATTTGTTGCCAACTTCTTCGCGCAGGGATTTGAGGATAGTTTTGATGAAAGGCAAGCTTTCTTCGGGATTCAGCGGTTGCAGGTTGTCGATTTGCTGCTGAGTGCGGATGGGTGCGTGGATAATCGGGCCTTTACCTTCGGCGATGTCCATGTCGATACCCAAACCGGGCATAGGTGTCACAATATCGGAAAACAGAATTACGCCGTCGGGTTGAAACGCGCGCCACGGCTGAAGGGAAACTTCGATCGCCACTTCGGGAATTTCGGAACGTTCGCGAAACGAGGGATACTTTTCTCGCAAATCTCGATAGGCTTTCATGTAGCGGCCGGCTTGGCGCATCATCCACACGGGCGGGCGGTCTAGGGTTTCGCCGCGGGCTGCCCGCAGCAGCAAGGGAACTTCATTTAATGCTGACATCTTAACTTTTCTCTGATCTAACTATTTTAATGCCTTTGGTAGCTTACCACTGTGCGATCGTCCTTTTCGATCGAAAATTCATCTGTTGGGACCGAGGGAGATGAGGGGAGTGGCTGAGTTCGATTTTGGGGAGTCGGGATTTGGTTGGTTGCGAGGCTGGCGGTAAATTAGCTGAAATGACATTTTTGCGTCGC
>JAUBOH010000317.1:0-8021 GCA_036700145.1 Microcoleus occultus BM001215366 | reverse complement strand
CAGAAAAACGGCTACGTTCAATTTCCCGAAAAACTGAAACTCCGCAATTTTAATGTAGCCGTAAAAAGCAATAGCAATCCCGTCGAAAACAACCCTCCAAAATCAAATTTAGATCGGGATTTGAGCATCTTTAAAATCGGCAAACCCCGCAATGAAGAATCGGCTAATCAATGGGCTGATGGCTACGGAAATTTGCAAGTAACCCCCCCGATTCCCGCATACCCAATGGGTCGAGTTTATTACGGCAATCCGGGGAATGCTAGTTTTAATCCAGAAGTGTTGGATTTCATTCAAGCTCAGAGAATTCAAGGCCAACCAGTGGATATTGATACTTCTTGGCTGTTGACTCGCCAAGTCGATGAAATTATCAATTTTATTCCCAGTACAACTCCCGGAAAGCATATAATGGCGATCGCCAGTCCAGAAGCCGGAGTTAAGCTGTTGGAAGAATTGGCCGCAAAAGGTTACGGCGATGTGAGGATAAATCGCGGTTTGAGCAATGAAATTACCGTCAGCGCTGCTTTGAACAATCAAACTCTAATTCAACACAATCTCAATTTGCAAAAGCAGAAACTAAATCCGATTATCGAGAAGTTGAAAAGAGAGTTTTCACTTGCGGATGACCAAATCATTCAAGTTCCGGCGATGTTTGGCTACAGCGGTTATGCTTGGTGGCCGAACATGGTGAATTCCGTACCTGTGAACGGCAATTTGTTAGTTTCCAATCCCCGCGGCGCGCTGATTGACGGTAAGGATTACACTCAGGAAAGATTGCGCGAATTGCTGCTGCCTTTTGGTGTTAATGTTAGTTTCCTTGACGACAAATACTATCAAGAACTTAGGGGGAATGTACAGTCAGCTACCAATACTGTGAGGAAGCCAGAAGAACGGCCTTTTTGGCAGTCTTTGCCTAATAATTAGTAATCGGGAATCGGGAATCGGGAATCGGGAATTTGTAGGGGATCCCCTCACCAACGATACTCGCCTGTAACGAACAATCTCGTAAACCCGCCCCCACCCAACTAAACAATTAATTCGCTTTTTATTGTCACCCAAAAAAAGCTCGATCGCCATAATATAGATACGACATTCCCAGCAGCCAAACCCGCGCTCAACTATGACACTAAAAGAATTAGAACCGCAACTCCTTTCCCTAACTCCGCCTGATAAAGCTCAAGCAATACAAATATTAGCTGAAAGTTTAGCTCAAAAAACTCCCGGTACAGTCGGCGGTAATGCCAGGATTGCAGGGACTCGAATTTCTATTTGGGGATTGGTAGAGTCTCGCCGATTAGGTGCAACTGACGCTCAACTTTTAGAAGATTATCCGCATCTTAGTGCTAGCGACTTGAAAAATGCCTGGGCTTATGCTGAAGCATTTCCTGACGAAATTGAAGCAGCAATTAAGTTGAACGATATAGACTAATATTATTTCAGTGCCACGGATCGCACAGATAACGTAAAATACTAAAAGCAATCTTTATACTATAATTTTAGACCCATGAGTGACCCACAGGAAAACGATCAAATTTTGACTCAGCAATCGGAAACAATTGCCACTTTCGATGCAGATTCCGAACCTGCCGAAACTCCCAGGGAAACTGCCACCGTTGAACCTAATTTAATTGACTATCCCGAACCTGCAGAAACTCCCCGGGAAACTGCCGTCAGAGAAGATATTTTAACTGCCAACAATCAAACAGAAACTGCCGTCAAAGAGCCGATTTTCATTGCCCATCTAGAAACAGAAACAGAAACTGTTCCAATTGCCGCTGAAATACCATCTGAAACTATCGCTTATCCAAATTACCCAACTCAACCCGATCGCACGCCAACTCCCGAACCTAACAAAACTCGAATTTGGCAAATTATAACAGTTTTTCTGAGCGGAATGTTAGTCGGTTCCGTGCTCAGTCTCGGCAGTTTTATAGCGTGGAGAATGTATCAAGAAAGAGCCAACCTTCAAATCAGACTGCCAGCTGACGTACCGCTGCCTCAAAGCCCTTCCCCCGTTCCAGCAGCGCCCGCCACTCGGCTGCCCGCGATTCCCCCAGCACCCAGAACCGCACAGCAGCCTCAGACGATCGCGCCCTCGCCCAATCCCACTCAAATACCCGCTCTGTCAGGCATTCCGCAACTTCCGCCCGCGTCGCCCTTGCCCTCTGCTGCTGCTTCTCCTGCCCTCGAAACCGCTGTCACAGAGCGAGTTAGCTTTGAACCGGGTGCTACGGGAGTTACTCTCAGGAATACTTTGCCAGAAAACAAATCAAAGCGCTACGTACTTGAATGCAATAGCGGCCAAAGCATGACAGTAAACGTTCCAGAAGGCACTGTTAGCGCCGCAATTATTGCTCCTAACGGCGAAAAAGTTGCTACTGCAAATAGCACAACTCCGTGGCAAGGTCAACTACCCAGTAGCGGCGACTATACTATTGAAATTTCTGGCGACAACAAAGCCAAGTATGGAGTTAAAATTGAAGTAAAATAGTAAGTCAGTCCCTCGTTCTTATCAATTATCAATTACCAATGATCGCACAAGTATCTCCAAGCATCTACGAAGCCAAAACCCAGGAAATTGCTAAAGAAATCCTGAAGGCAACTCAAGACAAAAAGCGCTCGTTTTTCGGTCAACTGCAAGACCAAATGCGTTGGGACGACAAACTGATGGATTGGGCGATGGCTAGCCCCGGACTGCGGGTGCAATTGTTTCGATTTATTGACTGTTTGCCCGCCCTCCGCAGCAAGCCGGAAATTGCCCGCCACTTGCAAGAATACCTGACTGCTGAAGAAGTAGAATTGCCCGAAGCGTTGAAAAAATTGCTCAGTTTTACTAACGCTGATTCGATTCCCGGACAATTGGCTGCGACTACGGTTGCGCCGGCTGTGGAAACTTTAGCGCACAAGTATATTTCTGGGGAAAATATCAAGCAAGTAGTTAAAACTTTAGAACGACTTCGCAAGGATAAAATGGGTTTTACAGTTGACCTTTTGGGGGAAGCTGTAATTACTGAAACTGAGGCGGAAATTTATCTTAACCGCTATTTGGAATTGATGGCGGAATTGAGCAATGCAGCGAAGAATTGGTCGCAGGTAGATGCGATCGACAAAGCTGATGGTGAAACTTTACCGCGAGTGCAAGTATCTGTCAAGTTAACGGCTTTTTATTCTCAGTTTGACCCGCTGGATGCTAAAGGCAGCGAGGTTAAGGTAGGCGAGAGAATTCGCCTGTTACTGCGCCGCGCACAGGAGTTGGGGGCGGCGGTTCACTTTGACATGGAACAGTACGCCTACAAGAGTTTAACTCTCAGCATTCTGAAAGAGTTATTGCTAGAAGAAGAGTTTCGATCTCGCACGGATGTCGGAATTACCATGCAAGCTTATTTGCGCGACAGCAAACAAGATTTGCAAGACATTATTGCCTGGGCGAAACTGCGCGGAAATCCGCTAACAGTACGTCTGGTAAAAGGCGCTTACTGGGATCAGGAAACAATCAAAGCGATGCAGAAAGATTGGCCGCAGCCTGTCTACAACGACAAAGCAGCTACCGACGCCAACTTTGAAGAAATGACGCAGTTGCTGCTAGAAAATCACGAATATTTGTATGCAGCAATTGCCAGTCATAACGTGCGATCGCAAGCCAGGGCGATCGCCATTGCCGAGACTCTCAATATACCGCGCCGCCGCTTTGAGATGCAAGTATTGTACGGCATGGGCGACAAATTGGCTAAGCTTTTGGTCGATCGGGGTTATCGAGTTCGAGTCTACTGTCCCTACGGCGACTTACTCCCGGGAATGGCATATTTAATCCGCCGTTTGCTGGAAAACACCGCCAACAGTTCCTTTATCCGGCAAAGTTCCGAAGAAATGCCGATCGACCAATTGTTAGCCGCACCAGTGGCCAATGGCAATGACCAGCTAGTTTACACCAAAGTATTTCCCAATGTCGCCGATACAGACTACGCCAATACCGAACTCCGCAAACAAGCAGAAACCGCCATCAAATCGGTGCGGGGAATCCTCGGACAAACCTATTTACCCCTAATTAACGGCGAATATCAAAACACTGAAGCAAGCGTCAATTCCCTCAATCCTTGCAACCCCACAGAAGTAGTTGGGAAAATTGGATTGCTTTCCGAAGAACAAGCCAAACAAGCCCTGCAAGCAGCAAAAGATGCTTCTACAAGTTGGCGAAAAACCCCCGTCCGCCAGCGCGCAGGCGTGTTGCGAAAAGCCGCTGAATTGATGGAACAAAGACGGCACGAACTATCAGCTTGGATGGTATTTGAAGTCGGCAAACCAGTCAGAGAATGCGATGCCGAAGTTTCCGAAGCCATAGATTTTTGCCGCTACTACGCCGACGAAATGGAACGGTTGGAACAAGGAAAAAATTACGACATAGCCGGAGAAACAAACCGCTACAGCTATCAGCCTCGCGGCATTTCTTTGATTATTTCGCCTTGGAATTTCCCTTTGGCAATTCCTGTGGGGATGACAGTTGCATCGCTGGTTGCAGGTAACTGCACTTTGCTCAAACCTGCGGAATTCTCCTCAGTAATTGCTGCAAAAATAGCAGAAATTTTGCTAGAAGCGGGCATTCCCAAAGGCGTATTTCAATACGTGCCGTGCAAAGGTTCAACGGTGGGCGCTTACATGGTGAAACACCCCGACGTTCACATGATTACTTTCACCGGTTCTCAAGAAGTTGGCTGTCGGATTTATGCTGACGCTGCGATTCTGCAACCGGGACAAAAACACCTGAAAAGGGTAATTGCGGAAATGGGCGGCAAGAATGCAATTATTGTCGATGAAAGTGCGGATTTAGACCAAGCTGTAGCGGGCGTTGTTTATTCGGCATTTGGATATAGCGGCCAAAAATGTTCTGCTTGTTCGCGAGTAATTGTGGTTGAATCGGTGTATGATAATTTTGTGGAAAGGTTGGTAGAAGCCACGCGATCGCTCAACGTGGGCGCAGCAGAAAATCCGGGCACTCAAGTCGGCCCTGTAATCGACGCCAGCGCCCAATCCCGCATCCGTGAATACATTGAAAAAGGTCGCGCCGAAGCTAAGATAGCCTTAGAAATGGTGGCACCGGAAACCGGTTATTTTGTCGGCCCCGTCATTGTTACGGAAGTATCGCCGACAGCAACTCTCGCCCAAGAAGAAATTTTTGGCCCGGTTTTGTCAGTGATTCGGGCTCATAATTTCAATGAGGCGATCGCGATTGCTAACGGCACGAATTTTGCTTTAACTGGCGGATTGTATTCTCGCACGCCTTCGCATATCGATCGCGCACAAGCTGATTTTGAAGTCGGAAACCTGTACATAAATCGCGGAATCACCGGCGCTGTGGTATCGCGCCAACCCTTCGGAGGATTCAAGCTTTCGGGAGTTGGTTCCAAAGCCGGCGGCCCGGATTATTTGCTGCAATTCCTCGAACCTCGAACCATCACCGAAAATATTCAGCGACAAGGTTTTGCGCCCATTGAAGGAGTAGACGATTAATCATTTTTAGGTTCGTAGTGAGGACTTCAGTCCTCTATGAAGGCTGTTAAGAAATCAGGACTAAAGTCCTTACTACAAACCATTAACCATTTTACCATGAAATATAGCTCGAAAATGAGTTTAAAAAATTTCCGAAATTGGTTGTTTTTTTCGATCGTTATTGTATTAGTAATCGGTATTTTCTTCCGCTTCGCCAATCTCGATCGCAAATTTTACTGGATCGACGAAACATATACTTCTTTGAGAGTTTCCGGCTACACCGAAGCCGAAATGCTCAAACAAATTTCGTACCAGAAAATAACCTCGCCCTCGGATATACAAAAATATCAGCAGATAAATTCCGAAAAAACTTTAAGCGATACCCTGAATTCTTTAGCAACCGAAGACCCCCAACACCCGCCACTGTATTACGTACTAGCGCGATTTTGGGCGCAGCAGTTCGGCAGTTCCGTTGCAGCAATGAGAAGTTTGGCCGCCGTGATTAGCTTGCTAGTATTTCCCGCCATTTATTGGCTGGCTTGGGAGTTATTTGAATCTCCCGCAGTGGCGTGGATGGCGATCGCAATTTTCGCAATTTCTCCCTACCACATCTTGTTTGCCCAAGAAGCGAGACAGTACAGTTTGTGGACGGTAACTACTATTTTATCCAGTGCAGCCTTGCTGCGAGCAATGCGCCCCGAGTCAACTCAAAATGCGATCGCCCTAGTTCTTTCCTGGGCGCTTTATGCAGGCACAGCAACACTGGGATTGTACGCCCATTTATTATTTGTCTGGGTAGCGGCCGCCCACGCAATCTACGTCGCAATTATTGCCAACTGGCGCGATGTTAAAACATTTATTGCCTATTATGTAGCAGGAATAGCCGCCTTGTTCGGCTTCATGCCTTCCCTTGTCAATACTGTAGAAAACTTCAATCAAGTTAGAAGCACAACAGCATGGGCCCAACAGACAAATTTCTTAAGATTAGTCAGCAGGTGGGCGGGTTCCGTCAGCATAGCATTTTTTGATATTGGCATTGATGGAACTGCCAGCCCTGCAGAACTAGCTTTAGTAATTCCCGCTGGCATCATGATTCTAGCTTTAGTCGGCTATGCCCTTTATTTTCTGTGCAGACAGACACCAAAACGGGTTTGGTTGATGGTGTTGTTATTAATTGCAACAATTGCTATATTTTTAGCTTTACCCGATCTACTTAAAGGCGGGAGGCGATCGGCAAATCCGCGATATTTAGTTCCTTGTTATGTGGGAATTCAGCTAGCAGTTGCTTACCTGCTATCTGCGAAAATTAGCAACAATTTTGAGAACTTCAAACAGCAAAAATTGTGGAAAATAGTTATAGTTGCAGTGTTTGCCGCAGGCATCATATCCGGTGGAGTTAGTTCTCAAGCAGATAGTTGGTGGAATAAAGGCAGCGGCTGGCTTCGCGCCGAATTGGAAGTAGCAAGAATAGTTAATAAAGCCAGCAATCCCCTAATAATCAGCGATACGAATATCGCATACATCATGCCTTTAAGTTATCGCCTCGAACCAAAAGTCAAACTGCTAATCGAACCCCGCTGTTACACTTCTTGCTACAAAAATCGAGAATTGGCACTGAAAAAACCACAAGCCCCGAAAATTCCCGGCGGTTTGGGTGAGTTATTTTTATACAGACCGTCCTCAACTTTGCGATCGGCAATTCAGCAGCAAAACTATCAAATAGATCCGGCTGGCGGTAATGTCGAGCTCAATCTCTGGAAAATTAGCAAAAAATAATCTGAAAGGATTAAGGCAAAAAACACCCCCGTTGCTGCTAAAAAATGTTTTGTTCACCGCGACATAGTGCCCAGACACGGGGTTTTTGGGAGTATGTCGGAAGTATAGTTCAATAGGGATACTTTTCGCGGTAAGCTAGGAGTTAAGAATCAAAAAATAACATCAAAAATCTCAAATGACAGTTACTGAAACCTCCAACATTCGTAAACTGCTGTGCGATCCAGATTTAGGGCTGATCCCTCACCTAGAAAAGTCCCTGAAAGACTTGCACTCGTCTGCGATCGCCAACGGAGACAAATTCAAGGTAGAACCTTACGATATAGAACTCAACAACTGCCACACCCAGAAGCATCCCAACGACCAAAAACCCCTCGTCACCCAGTCAGTGTTAATCAAAATCCCTCTGACTGGGAAAGTTCAAGACAAGATGGAACTCTATCTGATCGCAACTGAGTTGCAGAACCAAATCGACTTCAAAATTATTGACTGGAGTGCCTTAGAACGCCGCCAATACGATATTCACGGCATCCCTTTAAAGCAGCCCATCACCAAAATAGACGGCGAGATGAATTACGACTTAGTATTCGATCGACCAAACTACTGCTGCATCACCCTGTCCCGCCAATTTGACTTAACTTACGCCGCCAATTTTTAATACTAATTCTGAAAAGATTGTACGCGAGTATCTGTAGGGACACGGCAATGCCGTGTCCGGCGCTGTAGGGACACGGCAATGCCGTGTCCGGCGCTGTAGGGACACGGCA
>JAUBOH010000316.1:4924-8027 GCA_036700145.1 Microcoleus occultus BM001215366 | reverse complement strand
CTCCGTTCTTATCACTTCGCTGTCACAGGTCAACTGTCAACTGTCAACTGTTTAAATGGGTGCGGGTGGTAATTTAATTAGAGTAAGATAAGTTATTCAATCAACATATCCGCCGCCGTCTCAAGTTTACGATCGGAACGCTATTCAAGCATTTGAAGACTCTGTTTTGGACAACTCTATGTAGGAGCCAAACAAATAAGCCAAATGTTGAAAACTTTCATTGGGATTCATCTAACTAATCTCTTTCGGTTGGTAGCAAGGCTGCTTAAGCGAACAAGCCACATTATGGCAATCGCTACAGTTGTCGCTGTTGCCATCTTAGCCGGACACACAGCCTCGGCTCAACTCGGTGGTACCGCGTCTCAACCGCTGGCTTCGCTTAAAACCGTAGCAGTCCCTGAGTCCTCAAACTTAGGAGAATTCGTCAAAAACAAAACGGCTGCAATTGTCTTAGGAAAATCGCTGTTTTGGGATTTGCAGGTTGGCAGCAACGGAAATCAGTCTTGCGCGAGTTGCCACTTTCACGCTGGAGTTGATACTCGTGCTAAGAACCAGCTCAGCCCAGGGCTGTTGCGGGTAACTGCAAGCGGTGAGCCAAATCCAGACATTACGTTTAATGCAGGTAAGGGTCCCAACTCTGTGCTGCAGCCAGCGGACTTTCCGTTCCACAAGCTGGCAAACCCGAACGATCGCTCCTCGCAAGTTCTAGCTGACAGCAACGATGTTGCAGGATCTCAAGGGGTAAGTCTGACAAAATTCATCGATATTGTCCCTGGTAGTGCGATCGATCGGGTAGAGGTTGTGCCCGATCCGGTCTTTAACGTCAAGGGCATCAACGTGCTTCAGGTAACAGATCGCAACACGCCCAGCACAGTTAACGCTGTGTTTAACTTCCGCAACTTTTGGGACGGACGCGCCCAAAACGAATTTAATGGTGTGAATCCGTTTGGGTCAAGAGACAAAGCTGCGTTTGTCCTGAAAGCACCCACAAAGCAATCCCCGTTGCAGCAGGTGAAAATTAACCTGAAGAATTCATCGCTGGCGTCGCAGGCAGTTGGTCCACCGCTAAGCTCTGTTGAAGAATCGGCAACGGGTCGGGTATTTCCTGATATCGGGCAGAAGTTCGGTAGCATTAAAGTCAAAAAGCTGCCTAGAGAGACGGGTAAAAAGCTGAGGGTGCTACCGCCGCTTAGCAAACAGCTTGTGCATCCCGAAGACAGCGTTCTGGGCACCTTCAGCAGTTGGCCCCAGCCCGGACTCAAAAAGAAAAGTTACGAAACAATGATTGAGGATGCGTTTAAGCCGGAGTGGTGGGACTCGAAGCAAATCATCAAGGTTGATGCTGCTGGAACTCGGTCTTTCAAGCAGCCGCAGGGAGCGTTGGCAACCGATGAGTTTACACTCATGGACTACAACTTCTCATTGTTTATGGGATTAGCGATTCAACTGTACGAGTCCACCTTGATTTCTAACAATGCACCCTTCGATCAATATATGGAGGGGAACAGCAACGCCCTGACTGTACAGCAAAAGCAAGGCAAGGATCTGTTTGAAGGTAGAGCCAAGTGTGTCAACTGTCACGGTGGCGCTGAATTTACCAACGCCTCCGTCAAAAATGTGCAGAATGAACGGCTCGAACGGATGACGATGGGAAATGGTGGAGAAGCTGTCTATGACAATGGCTTCTACAATATTGGCGTTCGACCCACTTTGGAAGACTTGGGCGTGGGCGGCAAAGATCCTTTCGGCAATCCCCTTTCAGAATCGCGGCTAGCTGCGCGAGGACTCTTTACGTCATTACTAAATGCAACTCCAAATGAAACCGTCGGTGCAAATGAACGCATTGCAGCAGACGGTGCATTCAAAACGCCTGGACTGCGGAATGTTGAGTTGACTGCTCCCTACTTCCACAACGGTGGGCAACTCACCTTGCGACAGGTCGTTGATTTCTATAATCGAGGCGGGGATTTTCATGAGAACAACATTGACAATCTCGATGCTGACATCCAAAACCTAGGACTTAGCGAGGAAGAGAAAACGTCTTTGGTCGCATTCCTTGTATCTCTGACCGACGATCGCGTTCGCTATCAGCGTGCCCCGTTCGATCATCCACAACTGTTTGTGACGAATGGGCATCCCGGAGATCAGAACGCCGTGACCAATGATGGCACTGGGCAAGCGACCACAACAGCGCTAGAGTTGCCTGCGGTGGGTCGCAACGGGATTAGTGTTCCTCAACCAAACTTCTTGGGCGTTTCCCCGGAGCGATCGACGACAACGATTACTCCGCCATCATCAACCAATCCACTTGAGGGAAGCATTACTGAGCAAGACTGTCCACCAGGCTCAAAACTTAAGTTTGTGAGCGGAGGATATATGTGTGTCACTAAGTAATGATTTCCTGCGGTATTGAACACCGCTTTAAAGAGGATTACCAGGCGATTTTCGCGGTTGAAGTCTGAGAAAACCCATGCAGCGCGCGATCGTGAAATCTATCGCAATCCCCTTTGAGTCGTCAACTTAACCCTTAAAATCCCCAACTTCTTAAAGAGGTTGGGGATTTTGTATTCATCGCTTGAGTGTGGAGTCCCAACGAGCTTTGCAGCAGCCACAAAGAGCTTGCTCAACTTTTCGGTACATGGTTGCCGGTGATGCAAGGGTTTTGAGGCATTATATCGCTATTTTTTTTGCACTCCCCCACCTTTTTTCTGTCAGACAACCCAACCCCGCGTCTCCTTTTTCACTTTATGCAGCAAGCCGTATATAAAATCCTGACCTTTAACAAAATTCGAGATCATATCAAATCTTCGCCCATTTCCCAGACAAAAGTATCCTCGCCCAAACCTCCGACAATTTTTAGGTAAAAATTGAGCTACTAAAACAATAAACTCTACAAGCGTTTAACAAGTATCCACCGCAACTCTAACGGCGGTGTTTGTTGCATAGAAAATAAATCTCGCCCCGTCGCCCAACTGACAAACCAAGGTGTCGGCGGCCACGCCGAGTCAGGCAAATGTTTTTGTTCGTATTCAATCACCGATTCATCCGAAATAATTTCTAACGGCAAACCCTCTATTGCTGCTTGCAATTCTTGTCTGGTAAT
>JAUBOH010000316.1:0-4824 GCA_036700145.1 Microcoleus occultus BM001215366 | reverse complement strand
AAATAATTTCTAACGGCAAACCCTCTATTGCTGCTTGCAATTCTTGTCTGGTAATCAGATAAGACCAACATAATTCTGACATTTGTTTTGCCATTTCGTCGGGTTCGTATTCATCTACAGCTAAGAAAGTGCTGAATAAGATAAACCCGCCGCTTAACACAGCATCGGACATTTTGCCGAGGAATAAGCGGATTTGTTCGGGGTAGCGGAAGTGGGAGAGAACTTCGGTAGCAATGGCTAATTTGTACCGATAAGTTTTCATCCTCAATAATGGATCTAAGACGTCGCCTTGGGTGACATTTATCGGCAAGTTTTCGGCGGTGGCTGCGGCTGATAGTTTGTCGGCAAATATGGGCGTTAGCTCGATCGCATCCACGGAATGGCCTAACCTTGCTAAAGGCAAACTATTGCGCCCCGGGCCCGCACCCACATCTAAAATAGGTGCTTTTGGGGGTTCGCCCAATTCGGCGGCAATGGCGATGACTTTGGCATCGGGATGGCTGCCGAATAAAGGCTCGGGGCGAATATCCGGCCAGCTATGATATTTCTCGGCCATCGATTCGATTTGAATCTTGGTATTCAAAGTAATGCCACCCGCTAAACCGGCTTGGGAATTGGCGGGAAAGTATGAGACAATTAGATTAGCGTGGGGGGAATTTTTGAATCCTTCTGCTAAGGCGTTGGCGATTAATGTTCGCAAGTTTTCGGTTTGGGCGCTGTCGAGGTTTTGCCCGAGATTTGTTAAGAAGTCTGAGAGTAATTTAAGATAGTCATCTAACATTGATGGCAAGCAAGGCAGATAGAATTCTCCCTTGATGCCGATGTTCTTTTTGAGCCTTTCTCTGAGAATTAATTTCAGGTGATTGCAGTCTGTCAGCGGCGGGCCTGTTTCGGGTGATTCGGGGACAGATGCAGCACTGGTGAGGTTTTTAGTCACAATGTTTTTGATTGGATTCGGCAATAAGGGCGATCGCGCCTAGCATAATCTTGTGCTCTTGCACTTGAATTCTGGCGTGCAGTGTTTCTGCGGTATCGTCAGGCAATACCGGCACCGCAGCCTGCATTAAAATCGGCCCGCTGTCTACTTCCAAACGGGCGATATGCACCGTACATCCGGTTATTTTCACCTTGGCGGCGAGTGCTTGCTCTACGGCGCGAATTCCGGGGAAACTCGGCAGTAAGCTGGGGTGAATGTTAATAACGCGATCGGCAAAAGCATCAAGCAAAACTTTGGTAACAATTCGCATCCAACCCGCCATCACCACCCATTCTACATCATATTCTTGGAAAGTTTCAACAATTTTTGTATCTAATTCTTCGCGACTTTTGGAGTCGCGGTGATTGAGCAGAATCGAGGGAATGCCGTATTTTTCGGCTCGCGCTGCGGCTTTGGCTTCGGGGTTGTTGTAAATCAAGACTGGGATTTGAGCGTTGAGTTGTTGGCTTTGGATAGCTTGAGCAATCACCTCGAAGTTGCTGCCGCTTCCTGATGCTAAAATACCTAGTTTTAAGGGCTTACTAAGAGAAGCATTTTCTTCGACTTGGGCAGCAGGAATTGCGGGAACAATCAAACAATCTCTGGAATTGGTATTGGGTGCGATCATAAAACTTTTACCTTCATATCACAATAGTCCGAACAGTTTTCAATTCGTAGCTTGAAACACTCTATTTTCCGTTGGTAGCTCGATTATCGAATCGCCTTGAAACCCTTATTCTATGGTGCGTAATGAATACCCATCGCAGTTATTGATATCAAAGAGGAATTAATTGGGCATCTAAAGCTGGCTTTGTCATTATTTATCGGAACTATAGGTCTAGGTGGAGGTATAGTAGAAGGCTGATTGGTTTGGCAAATAAATCCCACGCTAGTTACAGCATTATCGGCATCGTCTTTAACTTTTACTAAAAAAACTGCACCTGTATAACTTCTAAATTGACGTTTTTTAGATTGAAGGGTCATAATTACACCTTCGGTTGCACCACTTTCAGGAAAAATTTGGTAGCGATAATTTTCTGTATCTAATCTCCTTCCTATGCCCATTTCTTCAAGGGTTGTAGCAAATTTGATATTTTCGGCGTAGAAGCTTTGTTGTGCGCTAATAGCATACCTAATAAATTGTTCGCCTTCATACACTGCTCGCGGATTTTCTGGTTCTAATAGATTAAATTTTTCGATTTTTGTATTTCGTGGTAAAGCTGTAACTGTAGAAACTTTTTCTAGAAAAATTGCTCCAGCCGTAAAAGTATTTGGTCTGGGTTCTCCTAGCTTTAAACCCATGAGTTCTACACGCAGTTGACCGCGATTGTTGAATTCAAAAATTGTCCGCAAAGTTTCATCGCTACTGCTACTAACTAAATCGATTTGCATGGGTTGGAAGAGCGAGTTAATTTTGTAGCTAAATTCATAGGCGCTAGGATTAGGGAAAGGATAGCCCTTAAGTATAAATAATTTGCCTTCTGGTGTGATAATTACTGTTAAAGGAATCGGCGATAGATATTTCAGTTGCCACTGTCCTACCAATTTTTCGGCTACAGTTTTAGCAGGGGGGTTTGCTTGAGAGATAATTGCCGATCGCAAATTTGATCGTTGGGCGATCGCACTCGTACCTACTTTGCTCCAAGGTAACAGGCAACAGGCACAAATCAGCAATCTGGAAATATTTAACTTTTTTATGCTCATAAATACTAAAGCGCGATCGTCAAAATAATTGTACCACCTGTAACGAATGTCAATCTGGGCGAGAGGCAAAAAAATCATCCCTGAGAATCGAATAAACTTTTAGATCCCAATATTCGCCTTTGACAAATAGCTGCTGTCGCAATATTCCTTCCAATTGCATCCCCACTTTTTCCATAACGCGCGATGAACCAATATTGCTAACTTTACATTTAGCCTCAATTCTATTCAACTGCATTTCCCGAAAGCCGAACTCCATCATTGCATTGACAGCCTCGCTCATATATCCTTGATTCCAATATTTTCGAGAAATCGCGTATCCCATTTCAGCGCGACTGTGGGTCATACTCCATCCCACATATCCGCAAGTACCGATAAATTTATTGTCGGCTTTGTGAACTATTCCCCAATCCACAAGTTCTCGTTTTTTGTACATTTTTAGCAGCGACCTTATAAAATACTTAGTGTCTTCGATCGAGGTATGAGTTGACCAGGTTGTGTATTCAGATACTTGGGGATCTAAACCATACTCAAACATATCGCTGGCATCGTTTAAAGTGATTTTCCTCAGCAGCAGTCTCTCAGTTTCTATAGTGGGTAAATTGGCTAATATATCGAGAATATTCATTTTGAGATTGACCTATATTGTGATACTATTTAAAACTAAAAGCTAAAATTTACAAGGCAATGGTTCCGATGAAATCTGGGCGTTTTAACTGGTTGGACAATGAGTCGATCGCAGCTTGGACTTTCTTGGCCCCAGCTTTGCTGTTTCTGGGTGTTTTTTTGATTTGGCCGATCGTCTATTTATTTTACCTCAGCTTTACCAGCGGCAGCTTTACCCAGTCGGGAGTGCGTTTGATTGGCTTGAAAAACTACTGGCGTCTCGTCACTAACCCGGATTTTTGGCAAGTTCTCCAAAACACGCTCTATTTTACTACTGCTACAGTCATTCCCAGTTTAGTAATTCCCTTGGGTTTGGCAGTTTTGCTAAATCGCTCGTTTGCTTGGCGAGGAGCTCTCCGCACCGCTTATTTTATCCCTTCGATTACCTCTTTAGTTGCAGTTGGGTTGGGTTGGCGATGGTTGTTTCAAACGGAAGGCCCGGTGAATAATGTGTTAAGTGCGATCGGCATAAATCCAATTCCGTGGCTGAGTAGCACAGTTTGGGCAATGCCAGTAATAATTCTGCTCAGCGTTTGGAAACAATTAGGCTTTAATATGGTAGTATTTTTAGCAGGATTGCAAGCAATTCCGGTAAATCGTTACGAAGCCGCAGAATTGGATGGAGCAAATGCTTGGCAACAATTTTGGTACATTACTTTACCCGGTTTGCGGCCGACTTTAGTATTTGCTACCGTCACTACTGCTATTTTTACGCTGCGGAGTTTCGAGCAAGTTTACGTCATCACCGGCGGCGGCCCTTTGAACTCTACTAATCTGCTAGTTTATTATATTTACGAGCAAGCTTTTTCCCAATTCGATTTTGGGTATGCAGCCGCAGCGGCAACTTTCTTGATGGCGATAGCTTTGATATTAGTTTATTTGCAACTAAAAGTTTGGGGCGAAGATGCTTGATATCATGTCCGGTAGCATCCTTCGTGTATGGGCTGGGCGGGTTTAGGAGATTGTTTGTTTTAGGGATAGATGGTTGGTACAACCCGCTTCTACGATCGCGCAAATCATACAATTAACTATGCCCAATGCTTTTCGGCCCAATAGACATACTTCTGATAGAGACCAAAATAGCTGCGATTTGTTATCGTAAAAATGTATAATTTAAATTATTAAAGCTATGCCGAAAAATATTCGCCATCGCGCCATAAAAATTTGTCTTGTATGTCTTGCTTGCGTCTTAGCAATTGCTGTGAAGCCAATTTTTACGCCCGCTCAATCAACTACTCAATTAGAGTTTCGCATTACTCAATTAGAAAGTCAAATTTCTGAGCTCAGAGGACAAATCTACAGCTTGCAGAATCAAGGTTCTGGAGTTAACCGGCCTCAGTCTCCGAACCGTCCGAGTTCTGGCCGCACAAATCCTAGAATGCTGTCGGGAGACCCGATGTTTGACAATTTAGCAACTTTGGCGATCGAAACTAAGCAAGATGTGATCGAAATTAAAAAGCGGTTGTCTCGGCTAGAATCGT
>JAUBOH010000315.1:0-8039 GCA_036700145.1 Microcoleus occultus BM001215366 | reverse complement strand
GATTTAGCCAGCCGGAAGTAATAGTTCGCAAGCCTAACTTGCCGAGTTTTATGCAAATGCTGCGGATAGGAAGCGGCGATCCGTTTTATGCGGTAGTTGCTTACCGCCAAAGTTAGTAGTAGGAGGTTAGAGTTTCGTTGTCTGGCTGGCCAATCTAAACTGTGAAAGGGGCTCGCACTTTCGCTCCAAATTTTGCAAAATTTTCCCAAACTGTCCCGAAAGAGGTGGTGTAGAGCGGGAGACTAATTTAGTAGATGCACCCTGATTAATTAACTCCCAACCAATTTTGGTTGGTTTTTTTTGTCGATCACACTCTGAACCCAGTATTCTTGGATATTTTATGAACAGTGATCTTGGTCGTTTAGAAGATCCTGTCTTAGCTACTTTTCGATCGTCCCAAAAGTTAGTGCAAAATCAGCTTAGCAATGTGCTAAAGTAGTCGCAAACAAAAAGCTGCGATCGCTTTGGAGTTGTTGCAAAATCTTCTCTGCGCTTGAAACTACCTCTTGTCCGATCGGCAAAGACAAGTTAATGGCAAAAGAGAAGATTCAGCACAAGAAAAGAACATGAGTTTTTATTCAGAACTCGATCGGCTAAACCAGGAAGAGCTAGCGGCTCGCTTTCGTATGCCCCCTCCTGGATGACATTCATCAATCATATACACCACAAGTCTTCCAGCTTCTATCTCTTATCTGTTTTCTTCGAGAATTCTCTCTATTTCTATCTTCTTTTTTTCTACCAATTCATCGTTTTTTTAAAGTGAATCTTTGTTTTATTAGGCTGAGGGTTAAAAGGCTTGCGGCCTAAAAGATGTCAAATGGTTCTATAAACGCCTGGAATTCAACAGACATCTACTGAAACTTAGCGTTTTGCATTTTGCTATGTTTATGATTTCCTCGTTTGCTAACATTTTAAGTCATCAAGGCAAGACTTCCAAACTCTAACTGAATGAGTTCAACACGGTACTAAATTATGGGTGTATTGTATAAAGTGGATTTTTCACTTTGGAAGTCATCCGAATCATAGTAACACTATTCTGGATTTGCTTATGTGGTTCAAGCAAACTTAGCAACTCAAAATTTAAGAACTCAGAGGTGGCTTGACGCAGTTTTATCGTTTGGACAAAAAGTTGAAGATCTAAATTCGTTTGGGTTGAATGCAGTACGATGATACCTCCATCAGGATTAATTAGTTTCCAATACTCATCAATAAAGTCTTCATACTCACGTAAGCCTCCACAATCAAACCAAACAAAATCAAAAGGCAAAATACCCGGCTCTATTTGCTTTGAAAAACCTCTAAAATCTGCATCTTTGAAAGCTATAAATTTTTCAAGCTCTAAAAACAAGGCAAACTTATAGATTGGTTTAGCAACACTTCTAGGATGTGAAAAGTCATCCAAGCTAGTTAGTATTGGCTCATAACTCGTATTATAATACTCGGTTGAACCATATGGAAAATCACCCTGAGCTCTTTCCATCTGGTCTCCGTCAAGATTATCTTTTAATGCTTTAAGAATGAACAACGTTGAATAACCAGCTCCTACTTCAAGAACTGATTTAGGTCTGCAAAATTTAATAAGGGTATAAAGGAGAGGTCCGACATTTTCAGTACCGAATCCCCCTTCCATCTGGGAGACAACCTGCATAAATTTAGGGTCTAACATAAGTGTACCTCTTGGGAAATTAGGTGATTTTGTTGAACTAGAGATGAGTTAAAGCTTGCACTAGAATATGATCTAAACTCTCTTATCAGGCGATTCAGACAAGCATTCCAGCAATGTCCTTTGACACTTTTAATCAGTTCTGGGAAAAATTAATCTAAACACAATTTTTAGTTCAGACTACAAGTTCAATTATTTTATCCTCAAGAAGAGAGTTAAGCCCTTCATTGAAGTAACTTCTTGCTTTCTCATTTGTAAGAGTTGAAGCTACTGCCTCTAAGAAAGTTTTTTCAATTTCTTCTTGTGATTTTCCGTCACAAAGCTCGAAAATTAGCCATGCGCTAAGATCTAGTGAATAGAGGTTCGCATTATCAGGTGCAAAAATAAGACAGGTGTCAGTTTCAGCGATTTGTCGAATTTGAAGATTTGCTTTCTTTCTGTAGCAACTATTTTGGTAAGACACGCAGATTTTTCTCCTTGCTAAAAGCGATGAATAAGAGTTAAAAGTATCCCCAACTTGAACACCCTGAAACATTCGGGAAACAGATCAATTAAAGGTTGGTTGTGCTGCCACCATAAAAAGAGACCATCCATGCCCTCCACCTCCTTCGATAGTGCATTCCACTTTATCAGTAATTGAAAATCCTGCTGATTGCAATAGTGGCATGAAGGTTGAAAGACTCCAAACTCTTTCTTTAATCACTGAGAGATGTCCTAAGACATCTTTTTTTTCTGTTGGCAAAGCTTCTAGGAAAGTAGTTTGCAGCCGAATCTGTGACTCAAGTTCAAACTTTATTGCCACCCACATAATTCTTTGAATGCCGTCACCATCTTTGTATGTGGCAGTTATAACCTGACCTTTATACATTGTGAAATTTTGAACAGTATCATCAGCAAATATCCCAAAACAAAACGCTCCATCGGGTTTTAGTAAAGTTTTTACACGCTTAAGTAGCGCAACAGCACTTTCTTCTTTCCAGAAAGAGTTGATTGAAAGATTAGCAAGTACAACCATGTCAAACTTACCCTCAATGTTGTATGTTTCACTGAGAAAATCAGCATGGATAGTGCGAATTTTAGGTACAAGGTCTGGTTGAGATTCTAAGCATTTATCAAGGCGAGCAAGTGAATCTTGAGAGCTATCCACTCCTAATACTTCAAAGCCTTGCTCAGCCAGATAGAAAGTCACTCGTCCGCTGCCACATCCAATCTCCAGAACTTGCTTACCACACTGACTATACTCATGCATAACTCTTAGGAGTGGAGCAAGATCCCAAACCACATCTGACGATCGACCTTCTTCAAATACTTCAAACGGCCCCGTGTAATAAGGATGAATTTTAATATTTTTACAACCTTCCAAAAGCTTTCGGAAAGGAGGTAATATATCTTCCTGTATATCCTGAGAAATATCCATTTGGCACCTTTGTATGAATTGCAGTTAAATTCAAGATGAGAAGTTGAAATGTTGCAGGGTAAATTAATGAGCTTCCGATTTTAAAACCTAGTTAGACTTATTAGACACAATCAAACCTCGCTGTTCTAGCACTTCTAGAGTTTCGACTAATCTTGTATCCACTTCTGAGTTCAAAGTAAAGGAAGCAAGCGCCAATAAGTACGACTCTTTTAGTTTCTCAAATGATTGACCTTCACAAAGTTCGATTATCAGCCATGAATATAGGTCAATTAAGAGAATTGAGGGAGGGGATACTTGAAATACGAAGGCGGACGAATAATCATCAAGCGGGCGTATTTCAATTTTTGCGTTCTTACAAAAGGTTTTAGTTCGCAGCATTTTCTAACCTTCCTGGCATGGGTGAGTAGATGATAAGTTTGACCTGATAATCATAGATTCCCTACTCCAATTTAGATTCGGCTGGCTGAGTAGGCTTCCAATTGCTTGAGTACAACAGGATTAGAACAACGCCAAAGATCCCTACAACTGTACCTAAAGCTCCCGAAATTATGTAAAGTATGCGGCTTGACTCCACTGCAAAAGATCCGCCCGCGACATACCCTGTAATAATTGATGCATTTCTTAGAGCAGCATAAGCTGCAAATGCGCGACCATGCACTTGCTCCAAAACATACTTATAAAGTAGGGTTCTGACGGTAACGTTAAATAAGCCATTGGCTATACCTCCTGCAACGAACGTTGCAACAACAACAGCAAACTTTGGAAAAATGCCTGATACCCCTAATGAAATTCCAATTAGTGTTGCTCCTAGCATAGAAAATAGCTCTAATCTTTTTTCAACAAATGAGGTTCCTCCCGCCAACGCTCCACAGATAATACCGCCCGTCCATACGGCCACCAAAATTCCATACGTGATGCTGTCACCTTCTAGGTATCTACGAACGAAGAAAATGAAAGCGACATCAGATATAGAGCTAGCAAACATAACTATTGTAAACACAGGAATTACAACGCGGAGGATACGCTCTTCCCACAAAACTTGTATGCCTGCAAAAACGCCTTCAAAGATTTTACGGCTTTGACTTTTTTCTTCCCCTATGAAACGGCGACGGATGCCAGAGAACCAGAGCACAGGAGCGGCGATCAAAAACGTTGCTGCATCTATGAGAAATGCTATGGATGTACTAGCAGATTGAGCAACAATTATGCCACCTAAAATAGGACCAATGAGTGAACCAAAACGCTGGGTAATTTCTATAATAGTATTTGCCCAAGCAGTTTTGGCCATAGCAGATTCACTATTTTTGATGATGACAGGTAACAGAGTAAACAGAGCTGGTCCACTCACTGCGAATAAGCTACCTAGCAACGCAGCACCTGAAACAATTAGAATAACGCTGTTTGTCGTCGCCAGTAAACACAGAAGCAGCCCTTGTAAGATTAGCGTGATCACCAGTACACGAGTGGTTTCTATGCGATCGATAATCTGACCTGAGAAAGGACTGAGTAGGATTCCAGGAACTAGTTGCGCTGCTAGCAACATTGATATGGATAAGCCAGATGAGGACGCCCTCTCAACTTTAAATATAAAAGCAACCATCGCAATTTCATCTCCGAGGGACGAGAGAAAGATTACGCTAACCAAAATCAATGTGACGGTAAGGCTTAGGCGATGTTCGGATAAATTTGAACTCATTATGACAGCAGACTCCTACAGACAAGCCTTGCTCAAGTGTGTAAACCTGAACTTCAGTGAAAAAAATCGAAAGTTCTCAAAGCTGTAAATTGCCATCAAAATTTAAGCTGTAGAGCTGCTAAACTCCAGTTGTCGGTGCACGCTCAGCTCTGTTCCATTCAAAAGGCGTACCTCTTGGAGTTGGATCATGGCGTCGCCCATCAATGTCATGAACTGAACCCCGTCACTTCCCATTTTCTTTTGAACAGCATTGCTTCTTAATCTTGTTTCGAGATAGGCGGCACGCTCAAAAGCGAGGACTAGTCGGGAAACTATTTTTTCCCCATCAATACTCTGCAACAGAGTATTGTTAGGTAGATGCTCTAATGCAGATGCATGAACTAAAGCGCTATGGACGTAGAAGTGATAGGCAGCTAGACCGAGAGAGACACTGAAGACACGAGGGCTTGAAGCTCCCCACGGAATAAGCAGATCCTTGCTGGTTGTGCTATCTAAATCATTGTAGTCCTCACACAGAATTCGGCGAGTAAGCCGGATATCAGCCATTTTTTGATGAAGTGCTTCATGCAAAAGTGTATTGGCAATTTGTAGCGGATCGCTTAGTCCGGTTATGCCGACAACATACATAAATGGTGTTTCATTGAAATAGGCACTTCCAATTGCACCGTTAACAAGCAATAGACATCGGACCAACGAGAGTGTTGAAGAGGAAACGTGCGGTATCAGTTGGGTAAGAAGAGCTTTCCCATCTTCAATGTTTTTATAGTGTAATTTAGTTGGTTCAACAAGCTCAACCTTGCTAGTAAATCCATCTCGTATGAATGCCTCTCTTACACGACAGGCTATTGCCCTGAGAAATTCATTAGAGTTCAAATCACTCAAGGGATGTAGCTCCTGCTCCGGAAAGATAGAAAACTCTTCGGTTTGGGTATCAGCCAATAAATTTGTAGAATATTCTTCGAGAAGGTTAACTTTTTGTCTAGCTTTTTCAACGCTATTATTCTTGAGCAAAACAAAAACTTCATCCAGAGTTGCTCGGGTGAGAACCTGAGCGACTGGCGAAGATAAAGACATTTTAGGACCAACATCAATGCCAAGTGCTGCATTGACAATTTTTTGAATGCCAACATAAAGTGTGCGAACATTAAACGCTAAGGATTTATTGTTACCAAAAGGACCTAACGATAGTACCTTATCCACTTGAGCAGGAATTGAATTTTCCATAGCTATCATTGTTCCAGATTTATTCAGTAACAGGGTAGTTCTACTTCTTAACGGATGGCGAATAATCATCTATCTTTTAGAATTCCACCAAATCAGACTTCTAAAGATCGTGTTTTTTGCGAAATACCACTACTCAGTAATATTAGTGCTAGCTAATCTCCATACTGATATCGGTATAGAGATTAGCTTTCTTAAAAAGCCAAATCTTCGACTTTTTTAAGGGAAATGATATTGAGATTGAGCTTTGATCTCATGCTCAATTGCAACCTTAGAGATTTCCGGCTTAGGAAATTTGTTAGTAGCTTGAACTTGAGCGTTGAGCTTTTTAATCAGCTCTTCCTTAGACACTGTTTGTTGTACAGACATTGTTTTTCACCTCTTTGAAGAATTAGTTAATTTGGAGAAATAGAGAATGAGACAACAGACAACTAGTAAACTTGAAGTCCTATTCTTTTAAATCCTACTACTACTCTCTCTTTCCTGTCTTTAGCAATTCTTGCGAATACTTGCATAATATTGCTCAAATTTTGGTCAATAACCTACTGCATTTGTTTGTACTGATGAGGAGTCACTGACAGATGCTTGCAAAATAGCCGGGTCAGATGGCTATGGCTGGAGAAACCTGTACGGTTAGCAATCTCAGCTATACTTAAGTCAGTATTCACCAGCAGGCTTTTTGCTCTCTCTAGTCGGCACTCAATCAGGTATTGGTAGGGAGTAACTCCTGTTGATTGCTTAAATAGCCGTCCAAAGTGATAATGACTCATCTGTACCAATTCAGCCAGTGAAGCCAAGCCTAAATTCTGATCGAAATGCGCGTTGATGTAGTCAACCACTTGCCGCAGCTTGTAATTAGGTAGACCACCTGTGTATTTCCCAATGGTGTGTTTACGTGTGCAATAGTGTTGCAGCAGATGAACTGCAAGCATTGAAGCGGCTGACTCAACATACAGCTTATTACCCCATTCATTAGATTCCAGTTGTGACTTAAGCGCTAGCCCAATTTGATGAATCAGCGGATCGGGTTGGGCAAAGTGTGGCAAGATTTCAACACCATCTGAATCATTGAATTCGTTTGCAGTGCGGGCGATAAGTGCTGGTTCAAGAAAGAGGAGAGTGAATTCGGCCTCCGCTTCCCAGCATGCAAAGTGAGATACATTTGCTGGACCTACCACAATATCACCACTTTCAATGCGCTCATGCTTAACGCATCCGTTAAGCTGTCGCTTTACTTTTGCTAAAGGCTGATGATTAATGACGACCACATGCTGTGCAGGACAGCACTCTGGAGTTGCGTGAGCAGCCAGCCGATGATATTCAAGTCCAATGCCATACGAACTCACTTTGCTGCTTGATAGTCGAGGTACACTCGGGAAAATCTGCAAGCTAGCATTTTCCTTTGTTAAATCAATAGTTAAGAGTTTTTTCATTAGACATCTCCAACACATTTTATGTAGAGTGTAAGCCTGTATTTTTGCAATCTAAAATCCTCCTATCGCGCGATCGTATACGCTGTGGAAGGTTGATTCTGAAAGACAAATTCTGCTTTTTGGTGGAGCGGAAAGTTTGGTTTAGTTTGAGGGGAAATTGGGATAAGTTGCGGCAGCTAATTGGAATAAGGGAATAATTGGACTCGGTATCCGCAAGATTTTATTTGGGAGTTGAGCGCACTTGGGGATATTTGCCACTGTTTATCAACGTAAAATGTTTTTTGGGAGATGTCAAGGGGCGATCGTAGGATTTTTGGTGAGCTAACAGCCTGCAAGTCGGGATGTCCGCCCTGGGAAATATGTTTACATTTCTTAATTGTTCTTAAACTAGAAAGAGTAAATCTAGTTTGCCATCTTAATTTATGTTACTTCCGGCCGATCGACGCACCAAGTTAGACGACACTGACGATACACTGTTTTATTCCTCTCCTCGGTTTGTGACTCATGTCGATGACGGGTTTATCGAGCAACTAACCGACTTGTATCGGGAACGGCTGAAACCGAATACTCGGATTTTTGATATGATGAGCAGTTGGGTTTCTCATCTAC
>JAUBOH010000314.1:1515-8070 GCA_036700145.1 Microcoleus occultus BM001215366 | reverse complement strand
GGAATTGGGCATTGGGAATTGGGCATTGGGAATTGGGCATTGGGCATTGGGCATTGGGCATTGGGCATTAATTTACAACTAATTTTTAGCTATTTAAACTAATTTTTAGCATCGATTACCGATTCCCGATTCCCGATTCCCCATTCCCAATTCCCTATTAACTATTAACTGTTTTCGATAAATTAGGACAGAACCACTGGGGTTTTCGCAGCGCTGGGAAGCTCAACACTACCAAAAGTAGAGTGCGGCTGCAAGTGATCGCAGTAAACATACTCACTGCTACGCCCAAGGCCAGGGTTACAGCAAACCCTTTAACTAAACCAGCGCCCAACCAGAACAAAGCAGCACAAGCAATAACTGTGGTGACGTTACCGTCTAAAATGCTGGAAAAAGCGCGGTAAAAGCCCGATTCGACCGATCGGTAAAGCGTCTTCCCCGCCCGCAACTCTTCCCGCGTGCGCTCAAAAATCAGCACGTTAGCATCCACGGCCATGCCGATGCTGAGCACAAAACCAGCAATTCCCGGCAGAGTTAATGTCACCCCCAACAGCACGAAAGAGGCCCAAGTTAGCAAAGCATAAATTAACAGAGCAATATTGGCAATTACGCCGGGGAGTCGATAGTAGGCGATCATGAAAATCAATACTAAAATTAAGCCGCCGATACCTGCATTAATACTGCTTTGAATGCTGTCTCGTCCCAAGCTTGCACCGATAGTGCGGTTCTCTACAATTTCGACCGGCACCGGCAAAGCGCCGCCGCGCAATTGAACGGCTAAATCATTAGCTTCTTGTGTTGTAAAACGACCTTGAATTACGGCATTGCCGCCAGTAATTCCGGTTTGGGCAAATTCCACACCAACTACAGGAGAACTGATCATTTTTTCATCTAGAAAAACGCCGAGAGTTCGTCCCGTGCCGGCTAAATTTTTAGTAAGTTCGCCAAATAGTTCGCCTCCTTTAGTATCGAAGCGGAGAGCGACATTCCATTCATTACCAGTGGGTTGAGCTTGGGCATCTTTGAGGTTTTCGCCGCCGAGTCCGCTGCTTTTGTAGAGTTTGCCGATCGCCTCATAACTCCTTTTCAAAGCAGCCTGATTTGCTTTAAATGCTTCCTCGTTAGGGGTAATTTTCAATTCTGCTTGTTTTGCCACCAATTCCTGCTGCAACTGTCTTTCAATCGCTAATTGCGTTTCTGTTCCCGGCAGTTGTTCCCGAAAGTCTAGCTTGGCGGTGCCGCCCAAAACTCGTTCTGCTTGCTGCGGGTCATTTACTCCTGGCAACTGTACGAGAATTTGGTCTTCTCCTACTGTTTGTACTAATGCTTCGGAAACGCCCAAACCGTTGACACGGTTTTCGACGATTCGCCGCACTGCTTCTAACATTCCCGGGTCAATTTTGGGAATTGTGGCGGTAGTTTTTACCTGAATTGTGAGTTGCGACCCTCCTTGCAAGTCTAATCCGAGCCGCGTCGGAATTGTTACTATTACAGTAATGGCGGCTACGATCAAAACAAAAATTAGGGCTAATACTGAACGTTGTTTTTGCATAGTTAATTATTAGTTATTAGTCATTAGTAGTAGGTTGGGTTGAGCCCCGAACCCTACGTTTCACTCCGCCCAACATCCAATTTAATGAGTGTTGGGTTTCGGGGCTCAACCCAACCTACAGATTAGCTGACAACTGACTATTTATACTCGCAAAGCTACCATTTTTTGGACTGCTTCGACTATTTGGTTGGGCTGGACAATAGTCAGTCTTTCCAAATTGCCGTTGTAAGGTGTGGGAATATCTTGTGAAGACATCCGCAAAACCGGTGCGTCGAGTTCGTCAAAGTAGCGATCGCAAATTGAGGCAATTAGTTCGGCACCGATGCCTCCTGTTTTCATGCACTCCTCTACAATAATTACTTTGTGAGTTTTGCGAATGGATTCGCCGATCGACTCCATGTCCAGGGGTTTGAGAGAAATTAGGTCGATGACTTCGGGATCGTAACCTTCTTTTACCAGTGCGGGCACGGCTTGCATGACGTGGTGCCGCATCCGGGAATATGTCAAGATGGTGACATCTTTGCCCGATCGCACTATTTCCGCTTTGTCTAACGGCACTAAATACTCTGTTTCTGGCAAGTTTTCTTTGAGGTTGTAGAGAAGGACGTGCTCGAAAAACAGAACCGGGTTATCGTCGCGGATGGCAGATTTTAAAAGTCCTTTGGCGTTGTAGGGAGTCGAACAGGCGACTATTTTCAAACCCGGTACTGCTTGGAAATAGGCTTCTAACCGCTGAGAGTGTTCGGCGCCGAGTTGTCGGCCCACGCCGCCTGGCCCGCGAATTACCATCGGCATTTTGAAGTTGCCGCCGGATGTGTAGCGCAGCATTCCGGCGTTGTTGGAAATTTGGTTGAAGGCCAGCAGCAAAAAGCCCATGTTCATGCCTTCGATAACCGGCCGCAATCCCGTCATTGCTGCGCCCACTGCCATGCCTGTAAAGCTATTTTCGGCGATCGGGGTGTCGAGCACTCGGAGTTCGCCGTATTTGTTGTAGAGGTCTTTGGTGACTTTGTAGGAACCGCCGTATTGACCTACGTCTTCGCCGAGTACGAATACGGCGGAGTCGCGGGCCATTTCTTCGTCTAACGCCTCGCGGAGGGCGTTGAACAATAAGGTTTCTGCCATAGGAGGTGAATGATTGCAGGAGGGTTAGATTAGAATATTAACCTTTTGCGGGTGTCGATGAGGATGCGATCGAACATTTGACAGTTAACACTTGAGATTTTGCCGAGTTTTAGCATATAATTTGTATTATGTCAATCAATATTTAAGCTAAAATTATCCTAACTTGCGCTGCTCTTCGCAGAAAAGTACCATGTTCCAGACAAAAACTCAACTAACTCTAGAAGAGTTTTTCGCTTTACCGGAAGGGGAAGGCGATATTACCTACGAACTGATTGATGGTCAAGCATTACCAAAAATGTCACCCAAAAAATTTCATTCTCGACTCACCAGATCCCTGATAAAACTCCTCGAACAATGGGGTGATGAACGGGGAGAAATTGGTGTAGAATGGGCGGTAAAATTAACTCGCAAGCGGCGAGACTGGGTTCCCGTACCGGATCTTTTATATGTTTCTTACGAACGCTTATCTCCCGACTGGAATGAGGACGAAGCTTGTCCTGTAGTCCCAGAATTAGTCATAGAGATTATTTCACCAGAACAAACTTTCGGTCAGTTGGCTGCTAAAGCGAGAGATTATTTAGATGCTAAGGTATTGCGGGTTTGGGTAGTAGATAGCAAGGCTAGAAGTATTACAGTTTTTTACCCCGATGCAGCACCGGAAACTTATATGGGAGATGTGCTATTAACAGATTCACTTTTTGATGGATTAGAATTTACTGCGGAACAAATATTTAAGATGGCAAAAATACCATAAACTTTTTTCGATTAGGATTAGTGTGTGGTATGGAGGTTCTCGAAAAGTTAAATCCTAAATATAGTCTTTGTCAGTTAAGTAGGGACACGGCAGTGCCGTGTCCCTACTGCCGTCTGCTGATTTAAATCAATATTGTCAATTACGGGCATTCGATGTTGCAATTTTAACCCTAGCAAAATCCAGTCTTCCAAAGTCGATCGCAACTCATTTTGACACTCTTTTAAAGTTGAGCCAAAGGCGATGACTCCTTTACAAACAGGAATTTTGCCGACAAAGCTGCGATCTTCAAGTTTGTCATACATAGCTTCAGTCATTGCTCGATCGACGTATTCACTCAGAATGAATTTTACAGTCATTGAGTTTGAGTTTCCTTTTGCTTGTAGAATATTTGGCGATCGATATTTAGCTCTCCTTCACAGTTAAATCTATTATATTTGTTTTTTATCAAGCTACTGCATTTATATTTCAGCAAAGTGCTTTTGCAACAAATTGTGGATAAATCGATAGCGCCGATCGCCCGTTTTTTGCAGCAGCAGCCGATCGACCGCAGCATCGAGAAAACGCTTGTAATCCCAAGGGATGCAGCCGCTAGACCACAGCACGAGGCGCAATACAAAACTTTCAATCGCCGGAATTCCCGGCAACAAAGCACTAATTACCGCAGCAACAGCACCCGCAGCCAATCCCCAAATCGACCCGGAAACGAGGGTGGCAATTAATCCCAAAATCACCCAAATCAGCCCGCCAATTAGCTTAACTCCAAACTGATACTTGCGCTGCTGCTCGGCCGTTTGCAGCCAGCTAGACGGTATGCGATCGAGGTAAAATTCTTGAGTTCCTTGCTGTTCCATCTTTCTCGCCAACCATCCCAGCCAGTAGCGAATTTGTTCGGGCCGCAGTTCCTTATTTCTGGGATACTGCTTGACTTCCCCAGTCATTTGGTGGCGGATGTAGGCAGTTAACAGATATTTGCGCTGTTCTTGTGCGGAAGTTATGCGCTTCCACGATTCGATTAAAATATCCTCGTAAGCCAAAGCCATCATGCTCAAAAACAAGGGAACTTTTGCCAGTTTCAACAACTCTGGCTCGTTCTCAATGCTGTACCAAAGTTCGCGGCTTCTGGCTTCTAGCAGGTAATTTTGAATTTGAGTTTCTGTTAAAGGTTTCAACAAAACTGCGGCTTGCAGTTTAAATCTAGTCGTGCAGTTTTTGTAAACTTCAAAACTGCTGCTTGCTACTAAATTTTTCGGTTTAAATTCGCTTTCAACAAACTGATTGATGGCTTGAATGCAGCTATTTTGGCGGTGGGTTTCCACTTCGTCCAAACCGTCGAGGAGAGGCAGCAATTTTTGTTCGGCGAGCCATTTTTTGCCGAGCGCAGGAGAGATGCCGTATTTGTACTGAAGTTGAGCAATTAACCAATCGGCGATCGCCCCCGATTGTTCTTTCCAAGTACCGAGTTCAAACAGCACCGGTACTGGCAAACTAGCATCTTTTTCGGCGCGGGAAACTAACACCTGAGCCAATTCTAGCAGCGTCGTGGTTTTGCCGGAACCCGCCGCTCCCAAAATCACCAATTTGCCGTTGGTGCGATCGAACACTTTAGCAACGCTTGCTTTGGGAGGAAGCTGAAAACTCGGACGGTTGCCCGCTTTCACTTCTACATCCCAACAGCGGCTAACACCCACAGGTGACGAGTCTTGGCTGAGGTTAGCGTGCACAGCAGCGTGCAAAGACTGTGATCGCCCTGCTTGGACTTCTCGTTTCACCTCCGAAAGCAGTCGATCGCGAGGCGGTTGTAATCTGTGAGGAATGAATCTTGACATTTTAGCTACTCAACTGCACCTCGCGCCGGACGCTTACCTTGCCAGATTTGCGCGCAACTGGCTCGCAAGCTACAGTACCATCACTACAGGTGTCAAGTATATATGGACTGAAATGATTGTGACAATTATCGATGTTAAATTTTAGGAACTAATCCGGAAACATCAACCCTGACTAAGTATTTTCACTATATATCGACTGGCTGCCGCGCCAAATTTTCCGCGAAAATCCTGATAAATCCGCCCTAATTAAGTATTTTCGTTAGATATCGACTGGCAGTCGCGCAACGCCTGCCACAAACATTATCAGTATAAATACAGAGAGGTCAATTATGCCATTTACTTCTACCCAAATCATCATCACAGGCTTAGCAGGATTAGCAACAGCGGTAGGAGTGGCTGCTGCAACTATACAGTCGGGTGCGATCGAACAATCCAATCCTCCCGTTGCAGAATCAAGGGCACCCGCCAGAAACCCGATCGCACTGGTGCCGACAAACAATGGCGAATCTGAACAACCTGAATCTCTGCAAGCAACAATCTCGCCCATTGCGTCTGAGGAATCTGCACCACAACCTGCAAAAACGCCTGTAGTTGAACCCTCGCTAATTGCAGGAGTGTCGAAGTCAAAAAATCAGCCCGTGGTTGTCACGCCTCCAAATTCCGGCTGTAGAATCACCCAGGCTGTAGTCAACGATCCGAATCCACCGTTGAATGTGCGATCGATCCCACAGGTAAATGGCAGCAAAATAGTAGGAAAACTCAAAAATAATACCTTTGTTTCTGTCGCCCAAGAACAAAACGGTTGGCTGCGAATTACCGAACCTCCCGGTTGGATTGCGAAAAACCGCACCGAAAGCAGTTGTCCCAATGTCAAACATCAGATTAATTTCTTGCCGGGGGGAGATGAGGCGATCGTTAAAGGTCGAATTATCGGCGGTGGCAGTCACTCTTACAGAATTCGCGCTGCTAAGGGTCAAACAATGACTGTTAAGAATCGGAAAGGTGTTTTTCCACTAATTCTGACTCAGAATGGCAAGTCTTTGATGGGAGATAATTATACAGGCAATGAAACTGAGTGGACGGGAAAAATGCCGGTTAGTGGCAATTATACATTTGAACTAGACTCAAATTTCCGGGGATTTGAATACGAATTTTGGGTGCAAGTGCGATAAACTTCCCGGTTTGTAGTAAGGACTTCAGTCCTTCTTAAAAAGGTTCGTAGTGAGGACTTTAGTCCTTCTTCTCCTCAACTATTTTTGAGGACTAAAGTCCTCACTACAAACCAGATCAACTATTTTTGA
>JAUBOH010000314.1:0-1415 GCA_036700145.1 Microcoleus occultus BM001215366 | reverse complement strand
CCTCACTACAAACCAGATCAACTATTTTTGAGGACTAAAGTCCTCACTACAAACCTGTCTGGTACTTAGCAAATTAAGGAATCGCCCCCAGCGGAATATCAAGAATCGCAAACTTCTGCCAATCTTCCGAATCAAAGTGCCACCATTCAGTTGTAATCCCAATAAATCCCTGTTTTTTCATCGCATCTTGCAGCAACTGACGATTTTTCCGAGATTGCGCGCTGCCTCCTTGGTAATCTCTGTGGGCTTTTGTGGTAAAGTCATCAAAGGGCGTGGGCATTTCTAATTCTTTGCCAGTGCGATCGACTAAAGTCAAGTCAATAGCAGCACCGCGATTGTGCCGCGAGCCCCTAGCAGGATTAGCAACATAGTTCGGATCTGGCAAAAATTCCCACATTTGCTCAGTCACAGAAAAAGGCCTGTAACAATCGTAAACTTTCAAACCCAATCCGATTTTTTCCAAGTCTGTTTGAACTAGCGCTAACTTTTCAGCAACAGAACTTCTCAAGGCACATTTGGATATAGGGTAAAGTTTTCGTTTTAAGAAATTGTTAGTTGTGGCGTAGCGAATATCGAGGCGAATGTTGGGATTTACGGTGCGGATATCAACAAGTCGCGCCCAACTGGGAAGTTGACTCATGAAAATGCTTTCAGGTGCTACTGGGTTTGGTTCTGGTTGAGTAATTTGCACTTGTGGCGACTCCTGTGCACGGACAAATGTGGGATGGTGTAGACCGATCGCACATAGCAACATTATCATAAATGCGATCGGATATTTTGCAAAACGATTAAATTTCATAGCTGTTCTGGTGGTGAGTATTAAAAAGTAGATTGAGGTCGTTTTTATGTGGTATAATCAACATTATGATGTTACCGTGACAGCAGGAAAAACCATAAAAACTGCAATATCACTTCCAGATTTAGTTTTTGAAGAAGCCGAGGCTTTGGCTAATCAGTTAGAATTATCACGCAGTGAGCTTTATACAAAAGCATTGCAGGCCTATGTACGGCGACACAACCGCGATCGAATTTCGAGAAAACTAAATCAAGTCTATTCTGAAGAGTCATCCGAACTAGATCCTGTCTTGGCGAAGATGCAATTTATGTCCTTACCCCGCGAGGATTGGTAATATCAAGTCCGGGTTCGTTACCCCCTTTATCAATCGGCGATTAAAATCGCTTCTACACATACAAAGTCCGCCTCCGCGGACTGAAGAATAAAGGGGATATCAAAACCTAAATTGGTATAATGTGTCGCAGAGAAACTTGGTGGGCAAGTTTGCCCTATCCAAAGTCTGAAAATTCAAAATATCCTCAAATTCCCAAGCGCTGATACACTAAATCTAAGTGCCTCAATTGGTACTGCGGATCGAAACAATCATCAATTTCCTTGTTCGTCATCTTAGCTGTTACCC
>JAUBOH010000313.1:5810-8248 GCA_036700145.1 Microcoleus occultus BM001215366 | reverse complement strand
AATATTGCCTCAAAGCTGAAGCTGAATACGATCGCAATCCATCACCTTTTGTCTTAAAAATGCGTCAACTTAGGGAACAAAAAAATCAATCACAACAACTAGATCGAGCGCATTAATGATTGTTAAATACTTGTTAGACGAAAATATGGCTCCTGAATATCGAGTGCAGCTTTTATATCATCAATCGGATATTATTGTGTTGGTAGTTGGTGATGAAGGTGTTCCGCCAAAAGGAACGAAAGACCCAGAAATTTTATGTTGGTGCGAGGAGAATAACTTTATCCTCGTTACTAATAACCGACGTTCAATGCCAGTTCATTTGTCAGACCATATAGCCCAAGGTCGTCACGTCCCAGGAATTCTGACAATTCGTTTAAATGTAGATATTGGCAAGGTAATTGAGGGTTTAATTGAAATTGCTGGAGCATCTTTTGAAAATGAGTATCAAGATCGGATTGAATTTATTCCGTTAAGTTAATTAAAATGGCTGGCGATAGATCGTGCTTCAATATCAAAAACAAAAACCCGGTTTATCCAAAAAACCGGGCTCAATTATCAGCGTTAATCAGCGTTAATCAGCCTTCATCTGCGGTTAAAAAATCCTACAACTGCTTCACCTCAGCAACCAACTTCGCAACCACATCTTTCGCGCTACCAAACAACATCATCGTCTTATCCTTGTAAAACAACTCATTGTCAACACCCGAAAAACCAGCACTCATCCCGCGCTTAATTACGATCGTATGTTTGGCCTTATCAACCTCCAAAATCGGCATCCCATAAATCGGGCTCGCCGTATCGTGACGCGCCGCCGGATTCACCACATCATTCGCACCAATCACCAACGCCACATCCGTCTCGTCAAATTGCGGGTTGATATCGTCCATATCGTACAACTGCGGATAAGGCACATTTGCTTCCGCCAGCAACACATTCATGTGCCCCGGCATCCGCCCAGCCACCGGGTGAATCGCGTATTTCACGTCAACACCCATTTTTTCCAAACCGTCGGCTAACTCGCGCACGGCGTGTTGTGCTTGCGCTACAGCCATTCCGTAGCCCGGAATGATCACAACCGATCGCGCATAACCCAACATCATCGCACTTTCTTCGAGATTGATACTGCGAACAGTTTTGTCGATCGCCCCACCAGCAGCCCCAGCAGCCGCAGCACTTCCACCACCGCTACCAAAGGCGCTAAATAACACGCTAGAAAGCGATCGATTCATCGCCTTACACATGATTTGCGTCAAAATAATCCCCGACGCGCCCACCAATGCACCAGCGATAATCAGCATATTGTTCATCAAAATGAACCCAGCCACACTCGCCGCAATCCCCGAATAAGAGTTAAGCAGCGACACCACCACCGGCATATCGCCGCCCCCAATCGGGAGCACAAACATGATTCCCAAAATATTGGAAATTGCCACCAAACCGAGAAATACCGGCACATTTTCGGGATTCGCCAGCATATAACCGCTGCCGGCTAAAAGCGCGATCGCCAGCATGGCATTAAACGGCTGTTGTAGCGGAAACGTCATCGGCGCACCCGGTAGCAATTCTTGCAGCTTCGCAAACGCCACAAGGCTACCAGTGAAAGTGATTCCGCCAATCAACACGCCCAAAAGGATCGTGATTGTCGCATCAGGTGCCGGCGATTCCGGGATGCTGAGATAGCGCCAGAATTCGCCCACAGCAACGAGTGCAGAAGCCGCGCCCCCAAAGCCGTTAAGCAAACCTACCATCTGCGGCATATCCGTCATCGCGACGGTATTCGCCATGATTGTTCCCAAAATGGAACCGATGATAATTCCGACTACAATTAGTTCGTAGCTAACTACTTGCTTTTCCAGCAACGTACCAACGATCGCAATCAACATCCCGATCGCAGCTAACACATTCCCTTGACGCGCGGTTGCGGGCGATCCCAACTGTTTCAAACCGACAATAAACAAAGATGCGGCAACTAAATAACCTAGTTGAATGGCACTTGGCAGAAAATCGCTCACGCTTTAACCTCTTTTTTTTTGAACATTTGTAGCATTCGATCGGTGACTAAGAAACCGGCGACAACGTTAATTGTGGCAAGGGCGATCGCGATCGTTCCCAAAATCGAAGTCACAGTCACATTTCCCTGGCCTGAAATTAGAATTGCCCCTAAAACGGCAATTCCAGAAATCGCATTAGAACCCGACATCAAAGGTGTGTGCAGCGTCGGCGGGACTTTGTTAATTACTTCAAATCCCACAAACGACGCTAGAGTAAACACCACTAAACCTGCAATCAATCCTTCTGCCATAACAATTGTGAATTGGTAATTGGTTATTAGGTTCGTAGTGAGGACTTTAGTCCTTCTTTCTTCATTTTAAAGACTAAAGTTCTTACTACGAACCTTTGAGGACTAAAGTCCTTACTACGAACCTTTGAGGACTAAA
>JAUBOH010000313.1:0-5710 GCA_036700145.1 Microcoleus occultus BM001215366 | reverse complement strand
ACTACGAACCTTTGAGGACTAAAGTCCTTACTACGAACCTTTGAGGACTAAAGTCTTTACTACGAACCATCATTATCTAACTAACGACTGAAGCCTGAGCGGCCAAAGCATCACGAACTCGCTGGTTACTAATTTCTCCCTCGCGAGCCACACAGGAACCAGCGATAATATCATCTTCAAAATTCAAATTTAGCTCTTTATCTTTCAGCATCAACTGAAGTAAAGATGAGATATTCTTCGAGTAAGTTTCGCTAGCATGAACAGGCATTGAACCAGGCAAATTAATCGGCCCAATCACATTAACACCGTTCCATTCAACATCTTTCCCCGCTTCCGTACACTCGCAATTGCCACCTTGTTCCGCCGCAAGGTCAACAATTATGGCTCCCGGTTTCATCTGAGCCACCATTTCTCTGGTAACTAAAATCGGGGCTTTTCTACCAGGAACTTGAGCGGTTGTAATTACTGCATCAGAAGCGCCGACGTGCTGGGTGAGCACTTGGCGAGTATGTTCTTTAGCTGCTTCTGATAATTCTTTAGCATAGCCGCCTGCTGCTACAGTTTCTTCCTTAAGTTCGACATCAATAAATTTAGCACCCAAGCTTTGCACTTGTTCTTTTGTTTCCGGGCGGATGTCAAATGCTTCGACGACTGCGCCCAAACGACGCGCCGTGGCGATCGCCTGTAAGCCCGCAACGCCCACACCCATTACCAACACTTTGGCGGGGCGAATCGTACCCGCCGCCGTTGTCAGCATCGGAAAATATTTCGGTAAAGCGGAGGCTGCGATCAGTACCGCTTTGTAACCAGCCACATTAGCCTGAGATGACAGCGCATCCATGCTTTGAGCCCTGCTGGTGCGCGGAATCATTTCCATGCTGAATGCCGTTATTTTGCGATCGGCCAAACGCTGTATCAAAGCTGGATTTCCCAAAGGATTCAAAAATCCGATAAAAACTGCTCCTTCACGCAGTTGATGAACTTCTGACTCTTGCAATTCCCCGATTTTGACGACGACATCGGCTTCGCCCCACAGCGCAGCGGTATCCGCGACAACACGAGCTCCGGCTGCTTCGTAAGCCAAATCCGAGAAAAAGGATTTTGCTCCAGCACCGGTCTCAACCAAAACTTCGACACCTTGTTTTACCAATTTCGCCACAGCGTCGGGTACCAAAGCTACCCGGCGTTCCCCTGCTGCTATTTCTTTTGCGATCGCTAATTTCATGGACTCTCCTTTACTCTAGTTAACCCTTCCCAGGGCGGTGGAAACCGGGCCTACACGAGACTGCGGTTGAAACAGCACCTACACAGACAGGGCGGTGGAAACCGCGCCTACACGAGACAAAACCAGCCTCCGCAGGTTTCTGGAAGTGCGATTTTTAACCGCCAGATGCCTTGCTTTACATTTGAGCCGCCGCCGCCTTAAACCTCTGTCGTTGATAGTAAAGCCGATCGCCCAAATTCGAGCCGTATCTTTAACTTGTCTTATAGATTCAAATTCGCTAAACTGTTAACTTTGTTGCGTCCCATGATATACTAACCTGCTGACTAATTCTGTAGCTTTCACGTCAGCTTGTGAGATCGCATCAAAAATAATTAACCGATCGCTTGCTGCGCGATCGCCCTCATCAAATTGCTGAGACAGTCGGTATATTAGAGACAATGATTAGCAAATTGCCAGCGGAAAATATTCAAGGTTCGATCGTAATTTTAGTCAGAGGAGTTGTTATGCGACGATTATTTTCAGCACTAGCGGTTACAGGTTGCTTACTGGCTGGATTACCGGCCTTGACCTCGGCCCAATCCATGCCGGGATTCACGATTTTCGGCGGGCCCGATCGCGCCAATCAGTTAAACTACCGCTTGGATTACGGGAAATCTGGGATGAGTGGCGACAGATATCGGCTGCGAATTCCTTCTAAGAAAGTAAGTTTGGCGATCGCCCAACTGAACATATCCTATCCAGACTACTACAAAGGCGAATTCGACCAAAAAGAAATTAAAGTGCGCGTCAAAGACAAATCAATAGAATTAGAAGAAGTAATCTGGGACAAAGAAAATCGTTTCATAGAAATTTATCCCAAAGAACCAATTCCCGCCGGTAACAATGTTGAGGTTGTACTCTCCAATGTCAGAAACCCATCTCCGGGCGGAATGTACCATTTCAACGTCCGCATCCGCACCCCCGGAGACGTACCCTTGATGCGTTACCTGGGTACTTGGCTGTTGACAATTAGTTAGAAACAGCGGAATCGCGTTGCAGGAATAAAATTCTCGTTTCCTGGTTTCCCTGAACCCAAAAATAGAACCTCCGGCTGATACAGCAATCCTCAGCGATCGGTAAAATTAGTAGAGGAGCCATCCCTAATACCATTATCAACTTAAGATTGAAACCCATAATAAATGTCGCTTGTAGTCGAGTCTCGATCCCCCTCGCATCCCACTTAAGAAGCGGGACGAAAGATCGTACTCTTGTCCCCCCCTCCCACCAGGGGGGTGCCAGGGAGATCGAGACTTTGATACAAACAAGAGAAACAGAGGGTTTTAGTCTTAATTTGACACCAAGGGCGCGGGGAAACTAGCCTAAAAAATCTAGACAAATCAAATAGGATGGCTATAGCCGTAGTCTCAAATGAATCTCCCAACCCAAATTAAAAATATAAAACTTCCTCGCGCACTGCGAGCGAGAAATTATCGCCTATTTTTTGCAGGACAAGGCATCTCGCTCATTGGGAGTTGGATGACGCAAGTCGCTACTGTTTGGCTTGTCTACAATCTGAGCGATTCACCTTGGATGCTCGGCGTAGTGGGATTCACCAGTCAAATCCCCACACTAATTTTACTGCCTTTTGCAGGAGTTTTAATCGATCGCTGGAACCGCCACCGAGTGATAATTGCCACTCAAATTCTGGCAATGATTCAATCCTTAACCCTAGCAGTTTTAGCACTAACAGGAATTATCAACATTTGGCAGATAATTATACTGAGTTTGTGTCAAGGAGCAATTAATGCCTTTGATGCGCCAGCACGCCAAGCTTTTGTACCAGAACTTGTCGAGAAAAAAGAAGATTTAGCACAGGCGATCGCAATCAACGCTTCCATGTTCAACGGAGCCAGATTAATCGGCCCAGCAATCGCCGGTTTGCTAATAGCTACAGTAGGCCCAAGTTATTGTTTTCTAATAGACGGACTCAGTTACATCGCCGTAATTGCAGGCTTGCTAGCCATGCAGCTCAAGCCCAGAAAAATTGCCGAAACCAATACCAAACCCTTACAAAGATTAAAAGAAGGATTCGTGTATGCCTTTGGATTTCCGCCAATTAGAGCCATTTTACTGCTACTAGCATTAGTCAGCTTTGCCGGAATGTCGCACACAGTTCTGGTGCCAATTTTTGCAACTAAAATCCTGCACGGCGGCCCGCAAACACTAGGCTTTTTGATGGCAGCTTCAGGAGTCGGAGCATTTGCTGGCGCGATTTATTTAACCACCCGCAAAACAGTCGTTGGTCTTGGCAAAGTAATTGCTATTTCACCAGCAGTTATGGGATTGGGACTGATCGGTTTTGCACTCTCACAAGTTTTATGGTTGTCATTAATCGCGATGTTGTTTGTAGGGATAGGTTTCATCTTGCAATTTGCAGCCGGAAACACATTTTTGCAAACAATAGTTGACGACGAAAAACGCGGCAGAGTCATGAGCATTTACACAATGGCATTTTTTGGAATCACACCCTTTGGCAATTTACTTGCAGGTGGATTAGCCAATTATATCGGCGCTCCCAATACAGTCCTAATCGGAGGCGTCATTTGTGTGTTAGCCTCAGCAATATTCACCAAACAACTGCCCGCCTTAAAACATTTAGTTACCCCAATCTATCAAAAAATGGGCATAATTTCCTAAACAACTTGTAAAATAATCTCTCTCTTTCTCTCTTTCCCTCTCTTTCTCTGCGCCCTCTGCGCCCTCTGCGGTTAAAAAATCCAAATTAATTACACCAGAGGTTAAACCAATGGCAAATCCAAGTGCAATTCTACAGCAACAGAGCGATCGAGTTCCCTTAAAAACCTGGATCGGCGTCATGGGAACAATCCTCGGCGCTTTCATGGCAGTTTTGGACATACAAATCACCAACGCTTCTCTCAAAGATATTCAAGCAGCTTTAGGCGCAACTTTAGAAGAAGGCTCTTGGATTTCCACCGCCTATCTAGTCGCAGAAATCGTCGTAATTCCGATGACTGGTTGGCTGTCCCAAGTATTTTCGGTGCGCCGATACATATTGGTAAATGCTGCCCTGTTCACGTTTTTTTCCATGTGCTGCGCTTGGGCGTGGAACTTGAATTCAATGATTGTATTTCGGGCTTTGCAGGGGTTTACAGGCGGCATTTTAATTCCGATGGCTTTTGCATTTTTGCTGACCAATTTGCCGCCCAAAAAACAGCCTGTCGGCATGGCGATGTTTGCACTGACAGCTACTTTTGCACCCTCGATCGGGCCGACATTGGGAGGATGGCTAACTGAGAATTACGGGTGGCAATATGTCTTTTATTTGAACTTGATTCCGGGGATGCTGCTGCTAGCCGCTGTCTGGTACGCAGTTGACCCAAAACCGATGCAATTGTCACTGCTAAAAGGGGGCGACTGGTGGGGAATTCTCTCGATGGCGATCGGCTTAGGTTCCCTACAAGTTGTCTTAGAAGAAGGAAGTCGCAAAGACTGGTTTAGTTCGGATTTTATTGTCTATTTAAGCATAATTGCAGCAATTTTTCTCAGCGCTTTTTTCTGGATTGAACTAACTCGAAAACAACCTTTTATTAACTTACGATTGCTGACTCGCCGCAATTTCGGTTTAGCTACTATTGTCAATGTATCCTTGGGAGTAGGATTGTATGGCTCAGTGTTTATTTTGCCGCTGTATTTAGGGCAAATTCAGCAGTACAATGCCATGCAAATTGGCGAGGTGATTATGTGGGGTGGGGTGCCGCAGTTATTCATCGTACCGATGGTGCCAAAATTGATGCAGCGCATCGATATGCGGGTGATGATTGGTATCGGTGTGAGTTTGTTTGCGGTAAGTTGTTTTATGAATGCCAGTATGACTCATGAAACGGGTATCGATCAGTTACGTTGGTCGCAATTAGTGCGAGCTTTCGGGCAGCCTTTAATTATGGTGCCGCTGTCAACGATCGCCACTGCTGGTATGGAGAGACACGAGGCTGGTTCGGCTTCTGGTTTGTTTAATATGATGCGAAATATGGGAGGTTCGATGGGGATTGCGGCGTTAGCAACTTTGGTGACGCAGCGGGAACAGTTTCACTCGAATCGTTTGGGGGAATCTATTTCTTTGTACTCTCCGGCGACGCAGGAGCGAATCAATCAAATGACTCAGTTTTTTGTGAGTCGCGGTGCTGATTTGAGCGTGGCGAAAGAGCAGGCAATTAAGGCAATTGATAGTATTGTCCGCCGCGAAGCTTATGTGATGGCTTTTAATGATTGTTTTTACTTTGTCGGGATTGCTTTGCTGTTAAGTGGAATTGCGATTTTGGGTTTTAAAAAGGTGAAACCTGGTGCTGGTGGTGGGGGAGCACATTAATAGGAATTACGCATAAACTAATTCCTGTGATATCAATTCCGGTTGCACTCAGACATGATATTGAGGAGACGGCAGTGCCGTGTCCCTACCCCAAAATTATTGTAGGGACACGGCACTGC
>JAUBOH010000312.1:0-8288 GCA_036700145.1 Microcoleus occultus BM001215366 | reverse complement strand
TCATTAGTCATTAGTCATTAGTCATTAGTCATTAGTCATTAGTCATTAGTCAGTTAGTAAGGTGCTTGCTAGGCGCATCTTAGCCTCATAATTCGCGCGTCAAACTACTTTTTTGGCCTTAGTCCTGTTGGTAATAAATCTTCCTTCTTCTCTCTTTGTTCAATAATTCATCCGTTAAATCCCTGATACCAATTTTTTATGAGGCTGCACATATTTCGATCACCCTGGCGCCCCCCTTAATAAGGGGGGGATAAGATTCCGATCTTTCGTCCCCGCAACGATTCGGGGGATGCGAGGGGGATCGAGATATGTGCAACGACCCATTGAATTCGGCTTATTACCCAAAAATAAACACAGCACTGTACTAAATACATTATAAATTATGAACCCTAATCTAGGAATAAACATTGCCGGCTACATCAACGGCGAATTCGGGATAGGAGAAGGTGTCCGAGCCAACATCCGAGCCGCATCAGCCGCCAACATTCCCTTCACTATCAACAATTTTACCCGGAGTCCCCACCGCAAAAAAGACACCACATATAAAAATTTTAGCCATGATAATCCCCATCCCGTAAACTTAATTCAAGTCAACGCAGATGAAGTTGCAACCTTTATCAAACATACAGGTTCCAGCTATTTTGAAAACAAATACAATATCGGCTTTTGGGCTTGGGAACTTCCCGAATTCCCCCCGGAATGGCAGCCAGCATTTAATCACTTTCACGAAATCTGGACTTACAGCAACCATTGCGCCGAGGCAATTTCCGCAGTCTCGCCAATTCCCGTGATTAAAATCATGCCCAGTATTGCTCTCCCTGCATCTTCCCTAAACAGAGAAGCACTGGATTTACCTAAATATAAATTTATTTTCCTGTTTGTATTCGACTTTTCCAGCCGCATCGAACGCAAAAATCCTTTAGCGGGAATTCAAGCATTTAAACAAGCTTTCGGCGAAGATGACCGCGTATTATTGATTGTCAAATCTTCTAATTCAAACAATTTTCCAGAGGCTCAAGCATCCTTAAACTCAGCTATAGAAAATAATTCAAATATCAAACATCAAGACGGGTATTTGTCCAAAGATGAAATCAACGGTTTGCTCTACAATTGCGATTGTTACGTATCGCTGCATCGCTGCGAAGGATTCGGCTTAACAATGGCTGAGGCTATGTTTTATGGCAAACCCGTAATTGCCACCGGTTATTCATCAAATACAGAATTTATGAATGTCGGTAATAGCTTTTTAGTCAAGTATAACTTAATCCCAATTGAGCAAGATTGCGGGCCTTATAAAAAAGGTAATGTTTGGGCCGCAGCAGATGTCGAACACGCTGCTAATTTAATGCGGTACGTCTTCAACAATTACCGGGAAGCTCAACAAATTGGAGCGATTGCTGCTGAGGAAATTAAGACTTTACTCAACCCGCAATTTACGGGTGATAAAATTAGAAAACGTCTTGAATATATTGCGGAGATTACCGATAATTTCTCGGCGGTTAAAACCGCAACTACACAAACAAAGTCCGCCGACGCGGACTACCAAAAATCGATGGTTTTGCAACCCGCTTCGGTAGGTTTTGTCACGGAGGCCACGACAATACAAAATTCACAACCTTTAATTAGTATTTGTATTCCGACATACAACGGAGAAGCATTTATTGGGGAAGCGATCAAAAGCGCGATCGCCCAAACTTACCCTAACATAGAACTGATTGTATCCGACGACGGCTCCACAGACCGCACAATTGCGATCGCCCAATCCTTCCAATCCCAAACAGCCGCCGATTTCCGCATCATCCTCCACCGCAACTACGGCTTATCGCAAAACTGGAACTTCTGCATATCCCAAGCAAAAGGTGAATACATTAAATTTCTGTTTCAAGACGACTTGCTGGAACCAGAATGTATCGAAAAAATGGTCGCCCTCGCCCAGCAAAACCCAAAGATAGGCATGGTTTTCTCCCCGCGCGGCATCACCATAGCCGACTCTGAATCTCACCCAATTTTGCGAAAAGCTTCCCAATCAATTAAAGATTTGCACAAAAGCTGGTCGAACTTAAAATCAATTCAGCCCGGACAAGAATTGCTAGCGGATACTAACTGCTTGAACAACCCAATCAACAAAATAGGCGAACCGAGTACCGTCTTGATTGCTACCCGAGTCTTTGCCGAAATAGGATTATTTGATTCGGGATTATCTCAGTATGTAGACTTAGATATGTGGTGGCGGATCATGGGGAACTATCACATCGGATTTGTAGACGAAAAACTGTCCTCGCTGAGAATTCATCCCGAACAACAAACTTGGAAAAACTTTGCTGCTGGGGAAAATCATAAAGATGTGGTCAGATTTTACAAAAAACTCCTAAACAGTCCTGATTACAGTTTCCTGAATCAAGAAATAAAAGAGAAAATTAGCCAAAAGCTGGCATTGAGAACCCAGCCGAGTTTATCTGACTTGTCAGCACTAATTGAGAAGTACAAAAAATCGCCGTCAAATCAGTCTATTCTCGTCGCGCAACTGCGCCAATACCGTCAACAAATAGCTGAATATTGGCTGAATTTGCCAGCGGAAAAATTAGAAAGTGCTTATTCGCAAGAAGCGGGGAAAGCTCATAACTGGCTGCTAGAGAGCAGGCTCAAATATGAAATTTTAACCGAGTCAGAACAAAGTTTTGTCCAGCAGTTATCCTCGAAACTTGCTGAAGGCCGCGAAATTGTAGATAAGATGCAATATCTCCTCGCAGCGATGCTGTACTGCGACGCTTATCAGTTGCCGCTAGAGTATCAAAATGCAGCGATTCCCCAGTGGTTTTTTGATGACTTTCTGAAATTCCTATTTCAGTCTCCGAGTTATTTTCAACAAAAGTGGGAAGTTGAAAGGTACTCTGCATATTTCCAGCAGTTAATCCAGTATGTCGCTGCTAATATTGCCAGTTTTCCAGATTCGGAAGTTTGGCGTTATTTGGCTGCTTTTATTGCGAAGAGTGTTAGTTTCAAAGCTTTGTATTTGAGCGAGGCAAATCTTCTGAATGTATTGAGTCAGCGAGGTGATATTCTGGAATTTAATTTAAAAAATATCGGGTGTAAAATAGACTGGGATTTTGCTCAGATAGAACCTGAAAAAACTAAAATTAGAGTGGGATTTTTGCTTGATGAAATTAGTGATGAATCCGAGACTTGGGCGGCAATTCCAAGTTTTGAATATTTAGACAGAAACAAATTTGAAATTATCGTGTTTTATTTCCAGGTACAAGACGAGAAATTGGGTAAATATTGCGAAAATTGCGCTGACAAACTGGTGCAACTTCCGGAAGATTTGGCTAAACAAGTCCGAGAAGTTCGATCGCACGATTTAGATATTCTGCTAATTAGCACCAATACCGCCGACACTTCCCAATCAAGCGCGCTGCTGTGCTTGCACCGACTGGCGCGGGTGCAAATGGCTACCGCTGCATCAACCCCCACCACCACCGGCGCCCGAAATATCGATTATTTGATTGTCGGAGATTTGACATTTCCCGCAGGTGAAGCAGCACAGTATCGCGAAAAATTAATTACTTTAGAAGGCTCGGGAGTTTGTTTCAGCTATCCTCAAGTAGAGTCAGCACCTGCGAGAGTTGAACCGACTCGCAGCAGTTGGGGAGCCACCGATGAATCTGTAGTGTTCGTGTCGATCGCTCCAGCTTTTCAAATTATCCCCGAATTGAGAGAAACTTGGGCAAAAATTATTGCCGCCGTACCGAATTCTATTTTAGTTTTGTATCCGTTTCGTTCCCGCTCCGAAAACTATCCGATGGTGCCTTTTTACAACCAAATTCGATCGATCTTTGCGGAATTTGGGATTGACAAAAAGCGCTTAGTTGTGATAAGAGCGCTACCAAATCGTGCAGATTGCATAAAATGTCTGGAATTAGCTGATATATATTTAGACTCCTATCCATACAGCAGTGCCGGCTCTGTGGCAGAACCGCTGTTGGTCGGGTTGCCTGTAGTGGCAAGAAAAGGGCAAACAGCCCGATCGCGCATCTCCTCGGCAGTGCTCGAAGAACTGCTACTTCCGGAACTGGTAGCAAACAGCGAGAACTCTTATATAGAGATGAGTACAGCACTGGGAACCAACCCAGAACTGCGCCAACGCTATCGGGATCGAGTCCAACAAAAAATGGCGGCAAACCCCAAATTTCTTGAGGGCCGCGCTTACTCCGATCGAATAGGGAAACTATTTGAAAGGAACCCGTAGCGAGTCAAAGCGTCAAGAAATAGACAGCAATAGCGCTAGCTTTCTTGACGCTCTGCTATCATCGGGAGATTGAGGGGTTAGTGGTTGTCGCTTTTTTCCCGCCACAGCTAAATTAAAAGGGGAAGCGCAAGTCAGTTGGAGATAAAAAAATGACAGGACTTTTTCAAATAGGCGATAAATTACTTCAAGCTCAGGATATGCCATCGCTCCTGAAGCGGTACCAGTTGATGCCGCAATTTTTGCGGGGTGTAATAGTAGACCAAGCGATCGCATCCTTTAGTTGCAACGACGAAGAACGCCAATCCGCCGTCGAAAACTTTCTGGCACAGCACCAACTGACAGCCCCCGAAGCCAAAGAAGCTTGGCTGCGGAGCCAAAATATGACTCAAGAAGAACTTCAAGAGATGGCCGTCAGGCCCTTGCTGATCGAAAAATTTAAGCAAGTCACTTGGAGACCTAAAGTAGATAATTATTTTTTAACCCGCAAAGCCAGTCTAGACCACGTAGTCTATTCCCTGGTGCGTACCAAAAATCCAGCACTGGCAAACGAACTTTATTTTCGCATCCTAGAAGGGGAACAAAGCTTTGCTGAAGTGGCCCGCGACTTTTCCGAAGGGCCCGAGTCCAAGTCAGGCGGCTTGTTGGGCCCAGTACCCCTCAGCCAGCCCCACCCGGCAATCAGCAAACTTTTGTCCGTCAGCCAGCCAAATCAACTGTGGACGCCGCGTCCTCTGGCAGAATGGATGGTAATTATTCGACTAGAAAAGTTCATGCCGGCCCAGCTCGATGAATCGATGCGGCTGCACTTGATTAACGAACTCTTTGAAACCTGGCTCGCCGAACAGATATCGCAAATAGGCCCGCTACAGCCCTTCTCTTCCGTGTCTTCAATATCATGACTTCTTCCGCTGTTTCCCTCTCCCAAATTCAGGATTTCTTAGCTCAAACACCTCCCTTTGACCGACTCTCAGAGACGGCTCTGTCAGCCTTGGTGGCTAAATGCCAACTCCTCGGCTACCGGACGGGGCAACCCCTGTTTGAACGGGAAAAAATGCCGACTCAGGTGGCAATTATCTATCAAGGCCAGGCCAGGCTGCTGGGCTTTGACCAGCGATCGCAGCGCCACGTGAGTTTGCGCTTGGTGCAGTCGCAGGAAATTCTCGGCTGGGCTGGCTTGCTCAGGGGAGTTCCCTGCGAAACGGCGATCGCCTCTACAGATGTCATCGCGATCGTCCTACCCGCCGAAGATTTCCTGAACGTACTGGAAAAACAGCCGACATTTGGAGAAGCCTTTCGCGATCACTGTTCCTTGAGCGAAGTATTTGAACTGTTGAGCCTGGAATTGCAGCGCCAAGCTGACGGCACTTCCAATCTCAAGGAACTCACCCTGCAAGCTTGGCAAGACGCGACAGTTGTCAATGTACCAAACGGCAACAAAAAAACTCAAGACCTCGCCAAAGAGCTAGCGGGCGATCGAGTTTGGCTCGTCAGCAGCGGCGTCTTGGGCGACTTTCCCACCGGCAGCCGCTTCTCTGCGGAAAACGCAGCCAAATCCTTAAAAGTCGAAGGCCGTGTCGGCGCCCGCTTGGTCGGTTTCCGGGAACCCCCAGAACCCCAACCCGAAACTGATCCATTAAATGGCACCACAGACACAGCAGGCTCTGTGCAGAAGCCGCCCGGCGGAAAGTTGCTCGACATTACGATCGCCCCAGAGCGTCCCCCAGAACCCGCAACCGACCAACCAAAGGATGCGGGCAGATACCCAGTTTTCCGCGCCAAAGGGCAAATAGACGCCCCGCTAGCTTGCTTCCAAATGTTGAGCAAGTATTTCGGCCTCAAATTTCGTCGAGATATCATCCGCAAAGTTCTAGAAAATCAGTTAAAAACCGCCGGTTCTATCAGTATGCAGGCTTGCGGGGCGATCGCCCAAAGCATCGGCCTCACGCCCCAATTGGCGCAAGTCCCAGCCGAAGCCATCAACCGCATCAAAGCTCCGGTAATGATTAAATGGGAAGACAGCTTCGCCATTATTTACAGCATTACCGAGCAAGAATTAGTGCTGGCGACACCCGAAAAGGGGTTGATGCGGAAGCGGGTACCTCAGTTTAAAGAAGTCTGGGGCGAACAGGGAGAAGTCCTGCTACTGCAAGCTCCGCAAGTTGAACAAAAAGAACAGTTCAGCTTCTGGTGGTTTGTGCCGGCGCTGATGGAACACAAAACAGTGTTTTTTGAAGTGTTGCTCGCCTCGTTTTTTGTACAGTTATTTGGTCTTGCCAACCCATTAATCAGCCAAGTAATTATTGATAAAGTATTAGGTCAGCGCAGCATTGACACCCTGGATATTTTGGGCGCGTTCCTGTTAGGTGTTGCCCTGTTTGAAGGACTGCTCAACGGTTTACGCACCTTCTTGTTTATAGATACCTCAAACCGCATCGATGTCAAATTGAGTGCGGAGGTCATCGACCACTTGCTCCGGCTGCCTCAGAATTACTTTGACAACCGGCGCGTGGGAGATCTGGTTTACAAATTCAGCATGATGGGCCAGATTCGGGAATTCATGACGAGTACAGCTCTGACAGTGGTTCTCGATGCGGTATTTTCGGTGGTTTACGTCGCCGTTATGCTCTCCTACAGCGTTAAGCTAACCTTCGTATCTTTGGCAGTTGTACCGATACTGGCCCTGATGATTGTTCTAATCAATCCGCTGGTGCTGCGCCTGATCAAACAAAGAAATATGCGTTTTGCTGACTCTCAATCCTATCTAGTGGAAGTAGTCAGCGGAATTCAAACTGTTAAAGCTCAAAATATTGAATTGAAATCTCGCTGGGAGTGGTCGAGCCGCTACGCAAAATACATTACAGCTAGTTTTAAAACAATTATCACGGGGACTGCCGCCGGTACGATTAGCAGCTTTTTAAACCAGGTGGGTAACTTAGCTCAGTTGTGGGTGGGAGCTTATTTGGTACTGAGCAATGACATTACTTTGGGTCAGTTGATTGCTTTCCGAATTATTTCCGGGAACGTGACTGGTTCGCTGCTGCGTTTTGTGAGCGTGTGGCAGAGTTTCCAAGAAGTCTCGATGTCGATCGATATGCTCAAGGATGTGGTCGATACGCCGACGGAAACCAGCGATGAAGACCGGAGCAATATCCCGCTGCCGGCAATTCAAGGGCAGGTTACGTATGAGGAGGTTTCCTTCCGATTCCTCGAGAGCGGGCCGCTGCAATTGGCTAATGTGAATTTGGAATTTCCCGCTGGCAGTTTTGTGGGAATTGTGGGGGGAAGCGGTTCCGGTAAAAGTACGGCGATGAAGCTGTTGCAGCGTCTTTATGCGCCGCTGTCGGGTCGGATTTTTATTGACGGCTATGACATTGCTAAGGTGGAACTGTACTCGCTCCGCAGCCAACTTGGGGTGGTATTGCAAGATACTTTGCTGTTTAACTGTACTGTCCAAGAAAATATTGCTCTGAGCAATCCCGATGCGAGTACGGATGAGATTGTGCGAGCTGCGAAATTAGCCGTAGCTCACGATTTTATCATGGGCTTGCCTGCAGGCTACAATACGATAGTCGGAGAGCGGGGTGCGTCGCTTTCTGGGGGCCAAAGGCAGCGTTTGGCGATCGCCCGCACGATTTTGCAAAACCCGAAACTGCTGATTTTAGACGAAGCTACAAGCGCCCTCGACTACCATTCCGAACGCCAAGTTTGCAATAACTTAGCCGAAGCTTTCGCCGGCCGCACGGTGTTTTTCATTACTCACCGCCTGACTACAATCCAAAACGCCGACATAATTATTATGATGGATCAAGGTTCTGTAGTCGAGCGGGGAAGTCATAAAGAATTAATGGCTCTTAAAGGGCGTTACTACTGCCTATTCCAACAACAAGAGTCATCGAATACCTGATGATGGGGCATGGGGCATGGGGCATGGGGCATCGGTAATAGTTAGTGGTTAGCGGTCACTTGTTAATAGTTTTTATAATAATAAATGCCCAATGCCCAATGCCCAATTCCCAATGCCCAATTCCCAATGCCCAATTCC
>JAUBOH010000311.1:0-8310 GCA_036700145.1 Microcoleus occultus BM001215366 | reverse complement strand
CTGCAACCAACCCGATCGCCCACCGCTTCGACTTGGGCGCGGGTTTCTTGGGGGATTGCTGTTGGGCGGTTTTTTTATCTGCAATTTTGGTCTCTGCGGCCTTGGTGTTTGCTGTCTGAGTATCTTCCACCTTGACCTGAGCAGTTTCCTTTTTGGGGCTAACGATCATACCGACTCACCTAATTTAATCTCAGGATTACCTTTAAGGTAAAATTTTTTCTGATGCTCGGCATCGTCTTTCAGACTCATCCGATCGGGTGATTTTAAAAAAGTTCCCCAACCAGCACCTGTAAACAATTATAGCTAATCGTTGCAAAATGTTAAGTTTTTTCAGCCAAAAGAGGTGGGCCCCAAACAGAATCGCTCCCGGCTGCTGCCAAAAATAAATAAATTTTAGTAAAAAATCTTACTTTTGGGATCGAGGCTCAGGGTCAGGCACTGCCGCGATCCACCGTCACTAGGTAATGGCGAAGTCGCGCAGCAATCTGCGGGCGATCGCGGCAGTGCCAAGCTCGCAACCACACAGTATGAAGACGGCGGCTCTCATAAACCCGGTTTCACGGGTAGCGGCGTGCAAGTCCTGAATATATATCGGCGCTGCACTCACAACAGGTTAAAATATTTTTCAACTTCGTTAAAAATGGAAAATCCCCAACATGAATCGTCCTCAAAGCGTTACAATTCTGGCAATCTTGCAGCTAATTAGCGGCGTCTTCAGTCTGCTTGACGGCTTGTTCATCTTACTTTTTGCCGGCATTTTTGGCGGTCTCGGTGCGGTTGGATTCGGGGCAAAAGTTGGCACTGTAATCGGGGGCTTCATTGCAATTTTTGCTGGGATTAGTTTCATCTTAGGCCTCCTCTCCTTACTCTTAACTTGGGGTTTGTTTCAACTCAAAACTTGGGCCTGGACGGGAACGTTAATTGTCCATATCATCGCCACCCTCGCGCAAATTGCCAAAATGTTTGGCAGTGGGGGTACAGCAGTCAATTTTTTAACTCTCGGTTTTGCAGTGGCTAGCATTTACTACCTGCTGCGGCCAGATGTTAAACAAGCGTTTTCTATTTAATCTATGTAATCGTCTCTCATTGGTGAGTTAGATTTTTTTTAGTAACCGCTTTCGTCGCAGATAACGCAGAGAAACAGAGGAAAATAGAGAGGTTTAAAAATACGGGCAGGATAGTTATTGGCTTTAATTAACGGTACTGAATTCTCGGGTCAAAAAAAGCATAGGAAATATCAACCGCGAGATTAATCAGTACAAAAGTCACAGACACAAAAATTACTCCTCCTTGGACAATTGGGTAATCCCGCGTCAGAATACCGCTGTAAATCCAAGAACCAATTCCCGGCCACGAGAAAATCGTTTCAGTCAGAATAGCGCCGCCTAAAAGCGTGCCGAACTGCAAACCAATAGTTGTGACGATCGGCAAAAACGCATTTTTCAAAGCGTGTTTCAAAATTACCCAATATTCCGGCACTCCTTTAGCCCTCGCAGTGCGGATGTAATCTTGAGAAAGCACTTCCAGCATCGCAGAACGAGTGATGCGCGCGATAATAGCCAGAGGAATAGTTCCTAGAGTCAAAGCTGGAAGGATTAAATGGGCGATCGCATCCCGCAAAGCCGCCAAATCCCACCTCAGCAACGAATCCAAAACATAAACACCCGTAATCGACTTAAAACCCAACCCCAAATCTACACTAATCCGCCCGCTAGGAGGCAGCCATTTCAGATAAACAGCAAACAAATAAATCAACATCAATCCCAACCAATACACCGGCAAAGATACGCCTACCAAAGAACCGCTCATTGCGAGATTGTCCAGCCAGCTATTTTTCCGAACAGCAGCCAAAATCCCCGCCGGAATTCCCACCAAAAGAGCCACCAACATCGCCGCCACAGACAGTTCAAAAGTAGCAGGCCAGCGACTTCTAATTTCATCAATTATCGGAATTCCGCTGATAATACTATTTCCTAAATCGAATCGAATCAAACTACTTAAAAAAGCTAAATATTGCAAAAGTAAAGGCTGATTCAAGCCCAATCTCGCCCTCAATATTTGCACCTGTTCGGGAGTTCCGCGTTCTCCCAAAAGCACCGTCGCCTGGTCTCCCGGTATCAGGTGCAAAAACGCAAATACCAGCAGCGTGATTCCGAACAGAACTGGTAATATTCCCAGCAAACGTTTAACAATATATTGCAACATCAGTTTATTTTAAATGCGATCTCATTATAAGTTCGTAGTGCGGACTTCAGTCCGCTTTCTGGCTGCGGACTGAAGTCCGCACTACGAACCTTACTTATTGATCGAACCAAATCTTGACTATAGCTTACTCACATCCTCAAAAGACTCGGAACCCAAAGGACTCGGAATCCAACCTTGAATATTCTTGCGTTTCCCTAAAAGCGGCTGCGAATGTACGATCGGCAAACGCACAGCTTCCCCATGCAAAATCTCGCTAACTTCCGCATAAATTTTCCCTCTAGCTGCTTTATCCCCACTCGCCCTCCCTTTATCCAAAAGTTCCAGAACTTTCGGATTTTTCCAATTTCCCAAATCCGCCGTCGAACCCGGCCCGAAGTGAGGATAATAAAAATTGTCTGGATCGCCGTAATCTCCTGTCCAACCCATCATAAAAGCTTGGAATCCGGGAGGTTTGAGCCGATCGGCTAAATAAGCAGACCAATCCTTTGTCAGCAATTTTACCCGAATCCCGATCGCGCTCAAATCCGCCGCAAAAGCCTCAGCGATCGGCTTCGGCGTGGGAAAATAAGGGCGGCTGACGGGCATATACCACAAATCCAAATCAAAACCGTTCGGATAACCGGCTTTCGCGAGAATTGCTTTAGCTTGCTGCGGGTTAAATTCGTAATCTTTAACTTTGTCAGACTGCGCCCAATTCAGCGAAGGCGGCACAAATTGCGAATCATGTTTTCCCAGTTCTCCCCAAAAAGCCTTGACTATTTCTTGCTTGTTAATTGTTTGAGCGATCGCCCGCCTGACTTCCGGTTTCGATAAAGGTGCGTAACTCGGATTTAACGCTAAATAACCCACATTAAAAGAAGGTCGCACCACTGCTTCTAAATTAGCATCTGCTTGAACTTCTTTCAATTGATCCGGCGTCAAATCCACAGTAAAATCAAGTTGACCAGCCCTTAATTGAGCCAGTCTCGCCGCCGGATCGTCAACAAACCGAATTACCAATTGATTGACTTTCGGCGTTCCCGTTTTCCAATAATTCGGATTTTTGGCTAAGACAATGCGATCGCCCGATCGCCATTCTTGAAACACAAAAGGCCCCGTACCCACCGCCAGCGACCCCGGAGTGCCGTACTTAGCACCCGCTTTTTTCACCGCCGCCGGACTCGCTATCCCGAAATAACCAGAACCAATCGCCGAAGGAAAAGCAGCAAAAGGTCGATTCAACACAAATTTAATTGTAGACTTATCAACAACCGCCACATCTTTTAGCAGGGAATCTTTATCTCCCTTAAAGCCAGCAAAAAAGTCCTTCCAAATTTGATAAGTTTTGCCCGCTTCTCGATAACCGTTAGGATTTTTGGCATCCCACCAGCGTTCTACATTAAACTTAACCGCTGCCGCATCAAAATCCGTGCCATCGTGAAACTTTACCCCCGATCGCAGCTTAAAAGTCCAAGTTTTGCCATCCGTGGAACTCGACCATTCAGTAGCCAGACTCGGCTCGAGTTCCACAGTTCCGGGTTTAAAATCAGTCAAGCGATTGTAGATTTGGTCGATCGCAATCACCGAATTCCCATCAGTAACATTTCCCGGTTCCAGATTGACCGGCGGCCCGCCAGCACCATAGACTAAAGCCCCAGCCGGAATTGCAGCAGGAGTTATGGGACTTGGAGAATTATTGCTAGTAGTATTTGAAGGAATACCACAATTTGATAAAATTAGAGATATCCCAAAAACTATACCTAATAAAACAAAACGCCAGTATTTTCCTAATCTCATCCCAATATCTCCCGTTTAATAGCAAGCTGCACTAATCTAATAAATTGGTAATTCTCCTTTGCTCTCCCAAGATGCGAACTTTGCGCTCTCTGCGGTTCATTTAATAAATTCTATATTAAAACCAAACAGCACTAATACCAATTACAAAAAGTATTCCTATAATTATCAATCTTATATAAATTATCGTTCACTCGCTCCCGAACCCTGCCGGAGACGGCAATGCCGTTTCCCTACAGAAAATCGTCTCTAACTTATATGTAGCACTGATTTTTATAAGTGCTATTATCTTCCGATTCAACCAATATCATCTGCATCAGGATCGATACCCATTGCCAGCAGTCTTTCTGCAAGTCGCGCCGCTTTTTGTTCCGCCCGTTCAGCACGTTGACGTTCCTCTTCAGTACGTTGACGTTCCTGTTCAGTTCTCAGTTTTTCAAGTTCAGCTCTTTCGTCACCAATTAATAACAAATTCCCGTGAATATCCCACCATCGCAACCAAAGTTGCGTTTGATTTTGATAACTTCCCTGCCACAGTCCCAACTCAATTTCTAACGGTTCGATAGGATAGTGACCCCGTTGATTGGGTGCGAGTTTTTGATATGAAAAATCTCTCAAATGATAGACTTCTAATCTATCATTGCTCATCTCATAAATGCCGTAGTAAGGAATGCGAATAATTTGCTCGTAAACCCAAAACTTACCCGGTTTTTGCACCTCTCCTTCATCAGTTATCAAAAGAGGAGTTGCATCTCGTTCTTCACTGCCATTTCCGCTGGCAAATTCCAAAGCAATTAAAGGTGCCATGTGTTCTCGCCACAGCACGTAAGAACGGCGATATTTTCCCTGTTCCGGGCGTGCGGAAACATTCGGCGCGTAGAACCAATCAGGAGCTTCTGCCCCTCGTTCCGGTGGATCGGTTTCTCGCCAATAAATACCAGAATCTTGTCCGATGCAGTAGCGTCCGTCGGGATGTCGCCGCTGCAAAACAGGCCCGATGGAATCCGTCAGAATTATACTTTGAGGATGCTCCTGAAAATTTTTCACAAAAGTACCGTCAGACTCAGGAAGTTGTGTATGATCGGGAAATTGGGGAGGGATATCTATGTCAATTAATGTTTCCGACATAATTTTAGGGCGATCGGAGCTATTGTCAACCATTTTATCATACGAACGGATTTATCCTGGGGCTGAATTCTTCAATTCTTTAATCTTTAATCTTTAATCTTTAATCGATCGATCGCACTTGCTCCTAAAACTCGTAACTTTCTTCACCCATACTCCCGTACTCTTGCGCCTCTAAACTTTCTTGTTCTGCCAATTCATCCTCATCAACAGAACTAAAACTTTCCACAACAAACGGCAAACCCGCAGCCATCAAACCGCGCTGAATGCGATCGTTCGTTTCATCAAACAACACAAATAAAGGATGAACAGCCTCAGCCTCATCGCTGTAGATGTGCCTGTAGCGGTGCGGCATCACCCACTCATAACCTTTATCCAGCCAAACCTGACACTGCCGCCAGCGGCCCAACAATCCAGAAAAATCCTCATCGGGGCGATGAATAAAAATCAGAATTTCCACCCCAATTTTAACTTTCCACTCGGGATCGCACATCAAAATTGCCAAATCGCAGGGCAAACAAACAGCTTGTCCGGGCGATATGCTAGTCCCGCCGCCATTAGCATAGGAAACCCCTTCTCGCAAGCGCGCGATCGGTAAAGGAATTGTAATTAAGCTCTCGTTAGCGCGGCGAATACTCGGAATCATTTCCATATAAAGCCGATACTTTTTCAAAAGTGCGATCGCCGCCGAAGATTCGCTGTACTCTGCTAGTAACGCTTCGTAATGTGATTGTTTAACCGACATTTTAAATTAAGTAATAGGTAATAGGTAATTAGTGAACAATCAACTGTTGACAGTCAACTGTCAACAGTCAACTGACTGTTCTTTACAGCTTTTGAAACACTGCGAACATCGGCAGATACATCGACAGCAAAATCGAACCTACGATACCACCGACGACCACAATCATCAGAGGTTCTAGCATACTCGTGAGTCCTTTTACAGCCTCTTCGACCTCAGTTTCGTAGAAAGCGCCAACTTTCATCAGCATCTTGTCAAGTTCCCCTGTCTCCTCGCCAATTGCCATCATTTGAATTGCCAAAGACGGAAACACAGCTTGTTCTTGCAAAGCAATACTGATCATCCCGCCGCTTTGGATTTCCTGTCTGGCATATTCGATCGCATTAGATATCGCCTGATTCCCCGCCACATCTCGCACAATTTCCAAAGAATTGAGAATCGGCACGCCCGATCGCGTCAGCGACCCAAATATCACGCAAAACCGAGCCACAGCAGATTTTTCGATCAAATCTCCAAAAATCGGCAACTTCATCGCAATCCGATCAATTTGTAAGTGACCTATTGGAGTTTTGTAGTACATATCGAAGGCAAATTTTAGCGCTATAATCACCCCAATAACTGTCAACTGTTGGATGGGAGGCCAAGCCGTACAAAATGCACTAATTGCCAACATAAACAGCGTAAAAGCCGGCAAATCTGCACCAATATCCTTAAAGATTTTGGCGAAAGTTGGCAGCAAGAATATGGTCATTGCGAAAAAAATCACGATCGCGATAAAGAACACAGTCTTGGGATAAGACATCGCCGAGTTAATTTCCGCCTCCGTCTTGTGATTCTTTTCCATCATCACCGCCAGACGGTCTAGGGTTTCATCTAGCACGCCCCCGACTTCTCCCGCCGCCACCATACTGACAAACAGTTGGTCAAAAACATCAGGAAACTTAGCCATCGCCTCTGCCAAGTTTATCCCCTCCTGCACGTCAGCATTCATGCTTCTGAGCGCTCGCTTCAACTTAGCATTAGAACACTGCTCGTGCAGCACGGAAAGGCATCTAACGATCGCCACCCCTGCATTAAACATAGCCGCAAACTGACGAGCAAAAATAGCCATATCCTTAACAGTAAGGCTGGTAAGGTTATACTCGATTTGCTCCTGAATTTTACTGAAATCAAAGCCACCTTTCGGTTTTTGGCGGATCGCGTTGGTAGCCACAGCTCACCTCTGAAAATTTATTAAAAATCAGTAGTCATTAGTCATTTGTTAGTTGTGATTAATTCGGATTTTTTAGGTGTTAATCATTTGTTGATTGTTACTAATAACCACTAACCAATAACTAATAACTAATGACGTCGGACTGAATTAATGAGCCCCTACCTTGGCGCCAGCAGGTGCCGGGCCGATCAGGCGTTCGAGTTCGTCAGCCTTAGAAGCCTTGGCCATTGCCGATTCCCAAGTGACTTTACCAGTCTTGTAAAGTTCAGCCAGAGCCATTTCCATCGTCCTCATGCCCAATTTCGCCCCCATTTGGATTTGGGAGTAAATCATTGGAGTTTTCCCCTCCCGGATCAAGTTAGCCATAGCTGGAGTATTCACCATGATTTCCATAGCGCAGCAGCGGCCGCCCCCAACTTTCACTACCAAATTTTGACTGCAAATTCCCACCAAAGAGTTAGACACCTGGGCGCGAACCTGGGGTTGTTGAATGGGCGGGAACACGTCCAAAATCCGATCGATCGTTGCAGCCGCCGAATTAGTGTGCAGCGTTCCCATCACCATGTGACCCGTTTCCGCAGCCGAAATTGCCAGACCGATCGTTTCCAAGTCCCGCATTTCCCCCACCAGAATCACGTCTGGATCTTCCCGCAAAGCCGCTCTCAGCGCATTAGCAAAGCTCTTAGTATCTTCCCCCTTTTGGCGCTGGTGAAACAAACTCTTGATATTAGGAAACACGTATTCGATCGGGTCTTCAACTGTTAGAATATGTTCCGCCCGCGTCCGGTTGACCAGATCCAACAAAGCCGCCATCGTAGTAGTTTTCCCGGAACCCGTTTGTCCCGTCACCAACAGCATACCCCTGGGTCTTTCTGTCAGGTCCCGCAAAATCTGCGGCACGCCTAAAGCATCTGCGTTAGGAATCTTGGAAGCCAGAGCCCGCATACAAGCAGCCCAAGCACCCCGCTCCCGGTAGACATTGACGCGGAACCGAGCCAACCCCCGAACGCCGTAAGCGCAGTCGAGTTCCCACTCCATTTCCAACTGCTTGCGCTGCATATTGTTGAGCATTTGGAAAATCAGGATCTGCACTTCCTCAGCAGACAGAATGTCGCCGTACTGCACCTGAGGAGTTAGTTTCCCGTTGACGCGGAAGAAGATTGGCGCGCCTGCTTGGATGTGTATGTCCGAACCCCCTTGCTCTACCAGGGACTCCAGTACGTCTTCAATCATCAGACCCATAGATACCTCT
>JAUBOH010000310.1:0-8373 GCA_036700145.1 Microcoleus occultus BM001215366 | reverse complement strand
CCTTCAGTCTTGTCTTATGGTACTTTGGCTGCTTAAAAACTGTCCGAAGTATTGACCACAAGATAAAGCTGCATTGATTCGTAAGCTCAAAGCTGAGAAGCCAACCGCCTTTGTGGGAGATGGCCTCAATGATGCACCGGCTTTAACTGAGTCGGATTTAGGACTGGCGATCGGGGCTGGAACCAATGTGGCGATCGAGTCTGCTGATTTAATCTTGGTTAAAAGCGATCCACTTGATGCAACCTACGCTCTTAAACTTGCGAAAGCTACCTACAACAAAATGACTCAGAACTTGTTTTGGGCAACCGGGTACAACGTCGTTGCAATTCCGTTAGCAGCAGGAATTGGTGTACCGTTCGGCATTCTATTAACGCCAGCATTGGGCGCAATATTGATGAGCGTTTCGACGGTCGTTGTTTCAATTAATGCAATGTCGTTACGTCGCGTTCGTTTGAGTGATTAACTGCTATGATCGGTAAATCGGCGTGAACAAGCAATATAATGATTACTCAAGACAACTTTAAATTTCTTTTACTATCGCTAGGTTTTGAGGAAAATCAAAATGTCTTATCAAAGCATTTTTCGCATACTGAGGGGATGCTCAAGGTAGATTTTAATAAAAAAGAATTAATTTATCCTGAAGATCATGGATTAATTATTAATGAGCGTCAGACTTGCAACTTCTCTCAGAATGAAAATTTTGTTGTTTTTGAGTGTGTGCATCGACTTTTCGCAAAGGGATATAAACCTGAGCACATAGAACTTGAACCAAAATGGAAAGTTGGGCATGGTGCTAGTGGAGGTCGTGCTGATATTTTAGTAAAATATCAACAAGGAAAACCAATGTTGATCGTTGAGTGCAAAACAGCAGGTAGAGAGTTTGAAAAAGCTTGGAAAGATATTCAAAACGACGGCGGACAATTATTTTCTTACGCTCAACAAATTCAAGAAACTGAATTTTTATGCCTCTATGCTTCCAGCTTTTTAAATAATCATTGTATTTTTAATTATTATGTTATATCTCACAAAGACAACCAAAAAATCCTAGCAGATGATATTAATCTACTTAGTTTTGAGAAGGCAAAGGATGTAAAGGGAAGATTTAAAGTTTGGCAAGAAACATATCAATTAGAAAAAACTACTAAGGGCATTTTTGAGGATAATATTCCTGCCTATCAGATTGGTAAAGATAAATACACTATTGATGATCTTGCACCGATTAATGCAAAAGACAAAGAAAAGAAGTACCATGTATTCCGAACTATTCTGAGAAAGCATAATGTTTCTGGGCGAGAGAATGCTTTTGATATTTTAGTTAATCTTTTTCTGTGCAAGATTGTTGATGAAACTCAGCATCCGCAAGAACTCAAGTTCTATTGGAAGGGGATAGCCTATGATAATTATTACGATTTTATTGACCGATTGCAAGGGCTTTATAAATATGGAATGGAAAAATATTTAGGTGAAGAGATTACTTATATTAGTAATGAACAAATTGAAGATGCATTTTGGCCACTGAAACAAAAGCCTAATGCTATTAAAAAGCAAATTAAAGATTATTTTCGCCAACTAAAATTTTTCACTAATAATGATTTTGCTTTTATTGATATCTACAATAAGAATCTGTTTAATAAGAATATCAAAATTTTGTTAGATATTGTGGAGATGTGGCAAGACTTGCGCCTAAAAAATCAAGAACAAAATCAGTTTTTAGGCGATATGTTTGAGTTCTTTTTAGACAATGGAGTTAAGCAATCTGAAGGACAATTTTTTACACCGATTCCGATAACTCGGTTTATTTGTATGGCTTTGCCTTTGGAAAATATGATCAGAGATAAATCTGAGTTGCCCAGAGTGCTAGATTTTGCCTGCGGTTCGGGGCATTTCCTCACTGAATTAGCTATTCAGGCAAAGCCTTTTGTGCAGAAATATAGACAAGTAGAACCTTCGGCTTTTTTCAAAAACATCTATGGCATAGAGAAAGAATCTCGACTGTCGAAAGTTGCGAAGGTTTCAGCTTTTATGTATGGACAGGAGGGGATTAACATTCTCCCTCATGATGCCCTTGATGATATTCCTGAAATTAAGCTAGAAAGTTTTGATATTGTGGTTGCTAATCCACCTTTTGCAGTGGAAGATTTTTTAGAAAATTTATCTGAAGAACAGAGAGAAAAATATGAACTTTTAAATACTATTTCAGATGTGGGAAATAAAAATATTCAATGTTTCTTTATTGAACGGGCTAAACAATTGCTTGCACCGAATGGAGTGGCGGGGATTATTGTGCCTTCATCGGTGCTTTCTAATTCTGATAATACGCACATTGCTACTAGAGAAATTTTGCTGAAATATTTTGATATTGTTTCAATTGTGGAGTTGGGTAGTAATACGTTTAGCAAGACAGGAACGAATACGGTTGTGTTGTTTTTGCGGAGAAAGTCACAACGCCCTGAACCTGCGGAACAATACGAAAATCGGGTTTTAGATTTCTTTGAAAATTGGCAAGATGAATTAGAATCTGGTGGGGGAATGTATCGGGATATTGATTCTGTCAAAAAGTATTGTGAGCATATTGAAGTAGATTTTGAAGATTATCAAACGCTTTTGTTGGGTGTTCCTTCCGAGCAGTTATTAGAATATGAACTGTTTAAGGAATACAAAAATGAGTTTGATAAAAGCACCGACATTGTTAATTTTAAAAAGAGAAAATCTTTTAAGGATCTTTCTGAGCAAGAACAAGAGGCTGAACTGAATAAGCGGCTTTTAGAATATTTGCAAGAAATTGAAAAAAATAAGCTCTATTATTTTATTTTAGCTTTTAATAATCCCCAGAAGGTTCTAATTGTTAAAAGTCCTGCGGATAATAAGGAACAAAAGAAATTTCTTGGCTATGAATGGAGTAATGCGAAAGGGAATGAAGGGCTAAAATATCTTACGGGTAGTCATATTACGCCGCTTTTTGATCCTGACAATCGTTATAATTATGAAAAAGTTAATTATTGGATTCAGCAAAATTTTAACGGTAATAGTGAAGATGTTGAATCGCCAAACCTCAGCGAATATATTACTTATGCTAGTTTGGTAGATTTATTAGACTTCTCTCGTAAGGATTTTAATAAGGCTTTTTCGCTTACTCCTAAGAAGAATTTAAAAATTGAAACTCAATGGGAATTAGTGAAATTAGAAAATGTTTGTGAAATTGTTAGAGGTGCATCACCTAGACCGATTGATAAATATATTACAACAAATACAAACAGTATAAATTGGATTAAAATTGGTGATGTTAGTGAAGGTTCAAAATATGTTACTCAAACAGCAGAAAAGATAACTTTAGAAGGTGCGGAGAAATCAAGAGCAGTTAAAGAAGGTGACTTTATTTTGTCTAATTCTATGAGCTTTGGCAGACCTTATATTATGAAAATATCGGGCTGTATTCATGATGGTTGGCTACTGCTATCTAAGTTTAGCGAAAGACTAAACAAGGAATATTTATACGAGATTTTATCTTACAAAGATACTCAACAACAATTTTCAGAAAGTGCGGCTGGTGGGGTGGTACAAAATTTAAATACTGAAAGAGTCAGAGCAACTAAAATTCCCTTACCACCTTTAGAAGTGCAGCAGCAGATAGTTAATGAGTGTGAGGCGATTGAACAATCTGTAATTAAGGCTAAAGAGGTTATTGAAGAAGCTAGAAATGAAATTGAAGAAAGAATAATTTCTATTTATCAAGATACTAGAGAATTAGTAAGTTTAAGCAAAGTTTCTGAGATTAAAAGAGGTAGATTTTCACATAGACCGAGAAATGATCCTCGCTTTTATGATGGGATATATCCATTTATTCAGACAGGTGATATTGTAAGGGCAAAGGGAAATAAAATTGAATATACACAAACTCTCAATGAAGATGGTTTACAAGTTAGTAAATTATTTCAGCCATCAATAGTATTAATTACAATTGCTGCAAATATTGGTGATACTGCTGTTTTAGATTATCCTGCTTGCTTTCCTGATAGCGTCGTTGCATTAATTCCAAATAATGCTATTAATGTCTATTTTTTAGAGTTAATAATGAGAAGACAAAAACAATACCTAAATGATATTGCACCACAAATGGCTCAAAAAAATATTAATGTTGAGATTTTGAACTCAGTAAAAATTCCATTACCAACTTTACCGATCCAAGAAAAATTAGTTTCCGAAGTAGAGAAGTTAGAGCAAGAAATTAGAAAAAATCAGAAGATTGTAGATGAATATCCTAATCTTAAGCAACAAGTGATGAAAAGATATTTATAAATAATTTTTGAGTTGCCTACATTTAATGTAAGTGCGCTCAAGTAGTGGTGATAGGCGATCGCCAAAATCAAAAAATATGGATATACTTAATAGCAATCTGAAATGAGGCTGAGTAGAAAAAATGTCCTGCTCAAAAAGGGCTGTATTGCCAAAACAGAGAGACATGAAAACTTGGAACGTTCCGGTTCTGTCCTATCTCAATTCTGATGGCTGTAGTCCTGAAACTAGGGCTTGGGCTTGGGGCTGGATGGCTGACATAAATGGACAGGGAGTTGATGTTTATCTATTTCTTTTTCTCACTAACTCAAGCTTCCTGCTGGGTTGGAGGAAGAAACATCAGCCATAGTTGTTGATTGCAGCCCTGTCAAGGTGGTGAAGAAGACCCCTCAAACCATCGAAATTTCGTAGCGGGTGCTCCTTAAATCTTCCTGAAAAATTTCCCGATTTAACGTATTTCCAATTGATTTAGACACCTCATAATGCGTTTGATCGATGAGACTGATGTGCCTTGATCTGTGCCCGTAATTGGGCAATTTCAGTCGCCATATCGAGCACCATTGCGGCTCCGACCAAGTTCAGCCCCAAGTCTTGACGCAACCGCTGAATCTGAGCAATTCGAGCAATCTCGCGGAGATGTAGCATTGAGCCGATCGGCTCAATTACCCCTAACTCAACATAAACTTGTACAAGTGTAACCGAAGTTTCCGTCACAAATGCAGCATATTCAAAGGTGTAAAGTTGCTCACCTTCGGGTGAAACCACGGTTGTTGAAAGGCTAAAGCTCATAATTTTATTTCCTCTAACTGGGCGCGGGGGTTAAAGTTGGTATTTGCTTGGATTTTTTCGTAGCATTCTTGCTCGATCGCACTTAAGTCTTTCGGCGTGACAATCAGGAGTTTGGCGAGTAAATCACCGCGTCCCCCTTTTTGCAATGTCCAGCCTTTGCCGCGCAGTCTGAGCGATTGTCCCGATCGTACTCCTTTAGGTACTTTCATCGTCACGCTACCATCCGGTGTGGGCACGGTAATTTCGGCCCCTAAAACCGCTTCATCGGGGCGAATTGGCACATCGCAAACGAGGTCATCACCCTCGAATCGGAAGCAGGAATGCGGTAAAACCTCGATCGTCAGATACAAATCACCGCGCTGTTGAGAAAACGGGCTAGCGCGGCCTTTACCCTTGAGGCGAATCCGACTACCTGGTTTTGCGCCTGCGGGAATGCGAACGTTGATGGTTTCATCGTCGAATTGCAGGCGTTTCTGGACACCGTGAAACGCTTCGGAAAATGTCAGGGCGATCGCAGCTTCGCTATCCGGTGCGGGCGCTTGGGAGCGAAATCCGCCACCAAAATCATCAAAGCCGCTGGTTGTGTTGGTTCTACGTTGCGATCCGTTGCTCGATCGACCTAACAAATCCTTGATAAATGAATCAAAATCGGCATACTGATCGAAGTCAACTGTCCCAGGATTAGTTCCTCTAGATGATGGCGCTTCACTGTAAGCAGGTTGGTTCCAATGTTCGCCAAAGCGATCGTATTTCGGCCGTTTCTCTGGATCGGAAAGCACCTCATTTGCTTCATTCAGGTCTTTGAATTTTGCCTCTGCGTCTTGATCTCCAGGATTTAGATCGGGATGGTACTTGCGAGCAAGTTTGCGATAAGCTCGTTTGATTTCTTCAGGAGTTGCTGTTTTGCTTACTCCTAGGATGGTGTAATAGTCTTTAAAATCTGTTGCAGTTGGCATTATTGTCCTTTTAAATGGGTATATCTTTAGTTGGGAAGTTAAATCATTGGCTATAAAAAGTGATGTTATATTGTTAGATCGATTCCGGTCGATTGGAATATTTTAACCGCAGAGAACGCAGAGAACGCTGAGGAAGAGAAGAGAGAGATGAATAATTGCGATACCAACAGATTTGATCTAAGTTTTTTCTGATTTTATTGGGTTAAATCTCTCTGCGATCTACCCCCTCTAAATAGACTCGGAATCCCCAGTAAATAAATCAATCAATAGACATATATTTAACTTTGACTTTTTAAGCACAATCTCTATCAATAGGAATAGATTAAGTTGAAAACTAGATAGCGATTAATCCTCGCGCTAAAATACTCATCTTTTAGAATTCTCGATCTCTATATTTAGAGACATATTTTTATTGATCCTGGCAGCTATGCTTGACTTGCGATCGTTTAACAAGTTTTAGAATTTACTTCAAAGTATAAATATCTCAAATTTATATTGAAAAATTAATTTTATGAAAAACAAAACTCTCTTCGATCGCTTCGATCGCCCTTACACCGAAAGTAATTTGAGGTGAAAATGTTGAGTATTAGCTTGAATGTAAAGCAAGGAATCGATCGGCTAAAAATAAACAAATGGCTGATGGGGTTGCTGGTAGCAATTCCGATCGCAGGAATCGGCAGTTATGTTGCCTACAACCAATTGGTGACAGTCCCCCAGCAGAAGGCGCAAAGCAAGATTCAGACAGCATTAGTCACGCGGGGCAATCTGACGATCTTGGTGTCAGCGAATGGTACTGTGCAACCCGAAAGTTCGGTCAATGTCAGTCCCAAAACCTCTGGTGTCTTGAAGCAGTTGCTGGTTAAAGAAGGTGAATTTGTCCAAGCAGGACAGGTGGTTGCCTATATGGACAACTCGAACCTCCAAGGGCAATTGCTCCAGGCCCGGGGCAACCTTGCTGCGGCTGAGGCAAATTTGGATAAGGTAATTGCGGGGAATCGATCGCAGGATATTGCTCAGGCTCAAGCTCAGGTGGATGCAGCCGATGCCAGTTTGGACAAGGTAATTGCGGGGAATCGATCGCAGGATATCGCTCAAGCTCAAGCTCAGGTAGATGAAGCCAAAGCCAGTTTGAACAAGGTAACTGCGGGGAATCGATCGCAGGATATCGCTCAAGCCCAAGCCAACCTGAATAAAGTCCAAGTCACCTACAGACAAGCTGAAGAAGATTTGCGCCGCAATCAAAAGTTACAAGCAGCGGGAGCAATCTCTCAACAAACTCTCAGTACGGATCGATCGACTCGTGATAGTGCGATCGCGCAAGTGGAGCAAGCCCAGCAAGCTCTCAATTTGCTCAAAGTCGGATCGCGCCCCGAAGATATCTCGCAAGCCAAAAGCGTCCTCAAACAGCGACAAGAGGCATTGAATTTACTCCAAGTCGGATCGCGCCCCGAAGATATTGCCCAAGCCGAAAGCGTCCTCAAACAGCGGCAAGAGGCGATGAATTTACTCAAAGCGGGTTCTCGTCCCGAAGATATTGCCGAATCCCGTGCCAAGGTAATGGCCGCCCAAGGTGCAGTCGCGATCGTCCAACGAAGTATTGAGGATACCGTAATTCGCGCCCCCTTCGCGGGGATTGTTGCCCGCAAATATGCCGATCCTGGTGCATTTGTGACCCCAACCACAGCAGGTAGTGCGGTGACTTCGGCAACATCATCTTCAATTCTGGCTTTGGCATCCAAAAATGAAATCGTGGCGCAGGTGGCGGAAGCCAGCATTGCCCAAATCCGCGTCGGCCAGGTGGCAATCATTAAAGTGGATGCCTATTCTGGCAAAACCTTTGAGGGGAAGGTGACGCAAGTGGCTACCCAGTCTTTGGTGCAGCAAAACGTGACCAGTTTTGAGGTGAAAGTAACGGTTTCTGACACCGAACGATTGCTGCACCAGGGGATGAATGTGACGATCGATTTCAAAGCCGGAGAACTGACTCAGGTGCTGATTGTGCCGACTGCTGCGATCGTTCAACAGACAGCCGTTCAGGGTGTATTTGTGGCGAAAACAGGCGCAGATCCAGTCTTTACGCCGATCGTGGTTGGGACAACTGTCAATGACAAAACCGAGGTCAAGTCTGGTTTAACTGGGAACGAACGGGTTTTGCTCAGTTTTCCACCCGGAACTCGCAAAGTCACTGGCCTCAACGGAGGTTGATGGTAGTAGAAATCAGGACACTCAAGCGTGCCCAAAGCGTGTCAACTTAAGCCTGAAAGTCTTGATAAATCTCGTTTTTACCCCAGGCCCGATCCCCCTAAATCCCCCTTAAGAAGGGGGACTTTGAGAA
>JAUBOH010000309.1:0-8422 GCA_036700145.1 Microcoleus occultus BM001215366 | reverse complement strand
TAGCAACCGCCACATCGATTAAGACATAAATAACCTCATGAATAGATTCTCAAACTCGCACTTCATAAACTGTTTGATTCTCCTACGCAACTGTCAACTGTCAACTGTCAACTGTCAACTGCTATACCAATCCTCAAGATTGAGAAGCTGTGCTTTACTCTGATTAAATATAATTTCATAATTTAATTTAAATGCTGATTAGCTTAAGCGCGCGAAATCTTAACATCCCGCACGCAATTTCGGTACAAAACCCGCCCGATGAGCGGATATGTTCTATTTTTTCAAGATTTGTCCCTTGTCATCAATTGTCAAACCAGTATTGGGAAAATCGCTACGAGTCAAACGACGAATCAACCCCACACTCTTAAAATCATCATCTACAGACGGAATTCCTCGCCCGTCAAGTTCGATGGGGATAATTTTACCAGAAACAAAATCCCCTTGCGGAGTCATTTTCACATCCAAAATCAGAGATAAACCGAGTTGTCCTGCTGTGGACAAAGTGCGATAACCCATAAAATTGCCCAGCGAATACGCAATCAATTTCCCCTTGTAAAGCTCCAAAGCTCGGGTAACGTGAGGGCCGTGTCCCAAAATCAAATCTGCTCCCGCATCAATCATCGTCCGCGAAAACAAAACCATATTTCCCCGGTTTTCTCCGTAAAAGAACTCGTTTTTATTTCTGACATTCAGAGCTCCGGTTCCTTCAGCTCCTGCGTGAACTGATATCACTACAATATCAGCCTTTTGCTTCGCTTTTTTGACAACTTCTGCCCCCGCTTTCAGTTCCAGCAAGGAATTGTGAACTTCGCCGTAGTTGCTGAAACCGATAAAGGCAAAATTCACGCCTTTGACATTTTTGTAGACTATTTGATCTCTTTTGCCAACGGATTTCATGCCGTTGGTGTCGATGTTTTTAATCGTGTCCTTAAATCCCTGCTCGTTAAAATCGTAAGAGTGATTGTTGGCAATACTCAAAATATCAAAGCCAGCATCTTTCAAGAGTTTCGCATAACTCGGAGGCGTCCGAAAGGCAAACAGCATTCCTCCGCCGCCTCCCTTGGAACTGTAGGGATAATCGGTCATGGTGCTTTCAAAATTGCCAAACAAAATGTCAGATCCTTGCAGATAAGGTTTCACTGACTTAAATAAAAGCTCCTTGTTTTCTGGCAGTTTGTTGTAGGGGAAATTGGTGCCGGGGATGATGTCGCCAACTGCTTTGATGCTGACGGTTGCTGGTAGATTGACTGGTGTTTGTGCAGCCTGGGAGGGTGATTTTGGGGCTGGAAGGGGTTTGGCTGCGGGTGCTGAGGAGGGGGTCGATCGCACTTCTTGTACCGCAGGCTTTGAATTTTGAGAGTTACGAGCAGCCGTGGTTGAGGGTTTGTACAGTTGAGAACCCAGAACAAAACCGGATATCGGCACGAGAATCAGACTCAGAGTACCGACTGACAGCCAAGATTTTTTAGTTTTAGTGCCGGCTGACTGTGGCTGCGGCGATGGTTTTGGCTGCCGTTGGTTTGTGGGTTTTGGAGTTGGGATTTTCGGGGGTTTGGGCGGGGATTTTTGTGGTGTTTGAGCGGGCGCAGTTGTGACATTTTGAGTTTTTTCTACGTTTGGCAGAATTGGGGAAACTGCTGCACTCGCGACAACTGCTGCATTCACGGCAACTGCTGCATTCACGGCAACTGCTGCACTCGCGGGTGCGGATGTCAAGCGTTTTTTTAATTCTACGGTCTGAGTCCAAGCCGGCAATTGCTGCCCTTCCCGCCGCCCGTAAACTGTTACCGAGTAAACGTTGTTTGGTTGCAGCCGCTGCAACCCTTTGACTGCGACTCGGAGACAGGCTTCTTCTGCGGGCAATTGTTCTGCTTCCAGCAGCAAGTGCAGGGTGTCATTTTCGCGGCTGGCTTTAGCCGTGACGCCGAAGCTTTGGAGTGCTTGGCCGATCAGAAATGCGATCGCCCGAGCATCGCCTTCTTTTGCTAAATTTAAAATATCTTGTTGGCTCACAAACGCCTCTACTCTCTCACACTAGAAATTTAGCTCGATCTTATATCAAATTTGGCGACACAGGATTAAATACCGATCGATTTAACTTAAGTAAGTGGGTACAAATAAACATAACGCGGGAGAGGGGGCGTGTTTGAAACGGTTTGCTCGCTCTCACTATAGCTCCTAACTAAATCCGACCCGACTTTTATAAGATAGTATTATTTTTGGCGCTTGCTTGCTTAATACAATATTTCCTAACGGTGATCTTAGCCGATCGCCCAAACACTTCGTTCTCCGGCATAATTGCCCATCTTCAATTTCTACCAATTTTAAAAAGTTTTGTTACAATTATCAATCTTATATAAATTATCTTTCATTCGATCCCGCCGCCGGCCGGAGACGGCAATGCCGTTTCCCTACAGCAGATCGCTGATAATTTATATGTAGCAGTAATTTTTAGAATTAGTATTAACATGGGTCAAATCAGCCGGATCTTTCTTACAGGATTTTTGGTAAATAAAATCGGTTTGCGATCGCCGGGAGTGCGTCCTGGCATCTACTGAAAATATGCGGTTTAGCAGCGAATAATTAACGAAAAAACCCGGTTTCTCGTTTCCACTGCAAATCCCTCTTGTCCGACTGCCGCCCCGATTAAGACAAAAACGCTCGCCCGGCCGGCTCGGAAGCTTGTTAAACTCTTCGTCATGCCGCCCGATCGGCTAGAAATCGACGGCCTGCGGGCGAAACGAGCGGCGGAGCGCCTGCACTGCACCTAGCTGAGGCGAGCAGCAATCTACTTTCGGTCATGCCGCCCATTTACTCGCGGCCGCCGGTGTAGCTGGTTTCAAACTAATTAGTTAAAGGACTTGCACGTCAACGGCGCAATTGTGTTCGCCCGATCCGGCTCGCTCCATCTCAAACCAGGATTTTTCGCCAGTCTGGCGCTATTTGTGAGCTAGTTGAGCGCATAGCAGCTAGGATCGAGCTAACTCAAGGTTACACTAAAGCTCGTCAGGCGGCGTTGCCTCTCAAAAACCCGATTGAGTCTTATGGCGCACTACCGCTCAACTGTATGTTTATTCACCTGCATTGCCTGTTTGGGCGCTGCCTTCAGTCCGAGTGCGGACGTTCGGCAACAGGCTCTCAATGCCTCCTACTCGCCTGTTTCCCAAGAAATTGCTCAGGCGAACTCTCCCCCGGACGATCGCCAGGACTCCAATCCTCAAAAACCCTCTCCCCCGGACGATAAAAACAAATCTAAGCCGTCCAAAACGCCAAAATCCAATAATTCCAAAATCCCGAAACCGCTCTCGAATTTGAGCGTCATTTTGTCTCGCCAGCGGGGTTTGTTAATGTTGGGTTTGGCAGCAGTTGTCATCACGGCAGCGGCAGTATTTATCATGCTCAAATTAGTTAGCAGCGGCGAGTCAAATCATTCTCAGCGAAGACGGGGAAGAGCCGATCGCCACAACCGAAGAAACCCTCAATTTACCAATCCCGATTCTCGTACAAACTTGGACGAAATGGAACAGCCAGAGGCATCTTTTGGGAGACAAAAACCGCCGCTAGCATTGCCCTACCTTTCAGATTTCCCAAAAGACTACAATCTCGACAGCAGCGATCGGTCTTTACCGTTTATCCTGGAATCGGGGGAACCAAAATCCGAGGATGCAGCAGTCGAGGGCGATCGAATGAATTCCGACACCTTGCCCTTGGAAACTCAGAACAACGGCTACAGCGACACAAATTTCAACATTCCCGAAACAGCTAATCGAGCCGATTCCCTAGCAAAGCTGAATAAAAATATTTCCCTTCCCGAAACGGATGGCCCACCTAAACCTGATATTATTGAAGCACTGATTGAAGATTTGCAGCACCTAAATCCGGCTCATAGGCGCAAAGCAATTTGGGAACTCGGGCAGCAGGGAGATTCCAGAGCAGTTGAGCCGTTGCTCGATTTGCTACCAAATTCCGACTCGAAGCAGTACAGTTTAATTTTGGCAAGTCTCTCGGAAATTGGCATTCGCACGCTCAAACCCATGAATAATGCCTGGTCAATTTCGCTGCAAAATGAAAACCCCGAAGTGCGAAAAAATGCAATTCGCGACTTGACGCGGATTTACGAATTGGTGAATCAAATCAGTCACTTGTTGCATCGTGCTACGGACGATCCCGATGCAGAGGTTCAGGAGACTGCTCGCTGGGCAATCAATCAGTTAAACCGCATCCGTCCGCGTTCTGGGAGGGATGATTAAAAATTGGGCATGGGGAATTGGGCATGGGGAATTGGGCATGGGGAATTGGGCAAATCAAATAACAAATAACAAATAACAAATAACAAATAACGAATAACGAATAACACATAACAAATGACTGAATCTTTAAAACTATTATTTCTATCAACTTCTGTCGGTCAACTTGGTTCGGGGTTGGGCGGCGGAGTCGAACTGACGGTGCTCAACATTGCTCAAGAATTGCACCTGCGAGGTCATAAAATAGCTGTTGTAGCACCGGTAGGTTCAGTCTTAGAATCAATTCCCGTAATCGAAATAACGGGGGATTTGCAAGTAACTGCCCAAACACAAGATTACAATGCTTCTATTGTGATGCCCGCTGATGCTGTGCTGGGGAATATGTGGGAATATGCTCGGAAAGTTCAGGATGAATGGGATGTCATTGTTAATTTTGCCTACGATTGGCTGCCGTTTTATTTGACGCCATTTTTTAGAACTCCGATCGCCCATTTTATCAGTATGGGCTCGCTTTCGGAATCGCTCGATCGCATCGCCGGACAAATAGCAGTACAGTTTCCCGGTACGATCGGAGTTTACACCGTTTCCCAAGCCGAAACCTTTGCCTTTGCCCGCGAGTGTCAGTTGTTGGGAAGCGGCATCGATTTATCGCTGTACGAATTTTGCAGCCAACCGGAACCCAAATTAGCTTGGCTAGGTCGCATCGCCCCGGAAAAAGGCTTAGAAGATGCTGTGGCGGCTGCGAAAATTACAGGCATTCCCCTCAAAATTATGGGCAAAATGCAGGATGAGGATTATTGGCAAAAAATTTGTGCAGATTACCCGGATGCTCCGGTAGAATATTTAGGGTTTCTGACAACAACCCAAATGCAGGAGCAAGTCCGAGAGTGTCAAGCATTGTTGATGACACCGCGCTGGGTGGAAGCTTTCGGAAATGTGGCGATCGAGGCTTTAGCCTGCGGTGTACCCGTGATTTCCTACGAGCGCGGGGGGCCTGCCGAAATTGTGCGAGACGGACTGACGGGCTTTTTAGTGGAGCCTGACAGCATAAATGGCTTGGTAGGTGCGATCGCCCGAATCGACCAAATTGACCGCAGCGCTTGCCGGCGACAAGCCGAGGTAGAATACTCTTTGGTCGCTTTGGGCGATCGATTTGAACACTGGTTCAAATCTATTCTAAAATTGAGTTAAATAAACTCTTAATCGACCACAACAAAAGACAAAAAAAAAATATGCCAACTGAACGTTTAGTGCTTTTATCAAGTAGAGAAATCGCAAAAATGCGCGAAGCCGGTCGCTTAGCCGCCGAACTTCTACTGCATCTCGAACCAATGATAAAACCCGGTGTCAGCACTCTCCAAATTAACGACGCAGCAGAACGCTGGACTTTGGCACACGGGGCAAAAAGTGCTCCGCTAGGTTATAAAGGATTTCCGAAATCTCTGTGCGCTAGTGTCAATCAAGTAGTCTGCCACGGCATCCCAAATGCTAAACAAATTCTCAGAGAAGGTGACATTATTAATATTGATGTAACGCCTTTAGTTGACGGCTATCACGGCGATACTTCCAAAACTTTTTTTGTTGGGAAACCTTCGCCGGTTGCAAAAAGATTAGTTGAAGTAACAGAGGAATGTCTCAGAAGAGGAATTGCGGAAGTTAAACCGGGTGCGCGTACCGGGGACATCGGTGCAGCGATTCAAGAGTATGCGGAAGCACAGGGTTTTTCTGTAGTGCGAAATTTTGCCGGGCACGGGGTGCATCGAGTGTTTCACACGGAACCGGAAATTCTGCACTACGGGAAGCGGGGCACGGGAAAGAAGTTGAGACAAGGGATGGTTTTTACGATCGAGCCGATGATTAATGAGGGAACTTACGAAGTGGAAATTCTCGCCGATGGTTGGACGGCTGTGACTCAAGATGGAAAGCTTTCGGCTCAATTTGAACACACTCTGGCTGTGACTGATTCTGGGGTGGAAATTTTGACTTTACCGTAGCAAGGATTAACAAATAATCTCAAAAACCTACTCCTATATCCAACAATTAACATTCGTCCTGTAGGGGCGGGTTTCACAGACAATATCTAACGATTACCAACAATCTAGATAAACCCGCCCCGCCACAACCGATAACTCACATCAACCTGAAATTTGCATTTCTTCCGAAAATGTAGGTTTGTATTTATGGTTGGGTGAGGGCGGGTTTGCGAGATTGTCTGTTTCAGTCAGAAATTGTCGGTAAAACCCGCCCCTACAAAATTATGCTGTATTCAGCAAATAACAAATAACAAATAACCAATAACCAATAACAAATAACCAATAACAAATAACTAATAACTAATGACTGACATGAAATTTATGCAACCGGGAGATTTGCTCATAGTAATTGCTCCTAGCGGCACTTTGCGAGAATTAACTAACTTTGAAAAGGGTTTGGAAATTTGGAAATCTCGCGGCTATCGAGTTGAATTAAGTCCTGGTTTTGACGATCGCTGGGGCTACTTGGCCGGTTCTGATGAAAACCGCGTCCGACAGCTCGCAGATGCCCTCAATGACCCAGATTGTCGCGGTATTCTCTGTGTTAGAGGTGGTTTCGGCAGCACTAGACTTTTGGAAAAAGGAAATGTGGGAACAAATGCCCAATTCCCAACTCCCGATTCTCATTCCCCAAAATGGCTGATCGGCTTTTCTGACATTACTGCTTTGCTGTGGAATCACGCTAAATTAGGCATTTGGGGCGTTCACGGGCCACTGCTGACAACTTTGGCCCTGGAACCGGATTGGTCGGTCGATCGACTTTTTGACTGTGTAGAAGGTCGTTCTTTGCCACCTTTATCGGGTAAAGGATGGGGCGGCGGAAAGGCTACGGGGAGGCTGTTTCCGGCGAATCTGACGGTGGCTTCTCATTTGCTCGGAACCCCGTATCTACCGGATTTGACGGGGGTTATTCTCGCATTTGAGGATGTTTCCGAGGCTCCTTACAGGGTCGATCGAATGCTGACGACTTGGCGGATGGCGGGGGCGTTTGCGGGGGTGCGGGGCATTGCTTTGGGGCGCTTCAGCCGCTGCGAGGTTGACCCGAAGATTCCGAGTTTTAGTATAGAGGAGGTTTTGCGCGATCGGCTCTTTGACTTGAATATTCCCATTGTCTCGGATTTGCCCTTTGGCCACGATGGGGTTAACGCTGCTTTACCGATGGGAATTATCGCTACTCTCGACGCTGAATCGGGATTGCTGATTTGTGGCGATAAATCGCAACTTTAGATTCGGCATCAGCGTCTATAAGTTTAACTTGAGATTTTGCACCAGCTAAATAGTCCGGTTGGGTGAGGTTGACGCAGTTGGGCTGAAATTAGATTTAAAATGGATTGTGTATGCAAATGTCGGTGCCAAGAAAGCAAAAAGATTTTAAAACTTTCCAGAGGTTTATATGAGAAGACACAACTTGTTAAACAGTATTGCTGCCGCTGTGCTAGTTGCAGGATTGGCACTTACAGGCATTTCGTCGGTTGCGGTTGCCGAACTGATCGGAAATGGCGATCGTATAGACGGAGTAATCCGTCGCACTTCCCCCATCTACCGTTTCCGAAATATGTGGACGCCCGGAGCTCCGACGGAAGAATTGCGGGGTCAAGAATACACTTTCAGCGCTCGGGAAGGCGACAACATTGAAGTGTTTTTAGATACAGAGAGAAGTCGCGGTTTTACTCCCGTAATGGTGCTGTTTTACGGCAACAACAAACAAGTAGCTTTTACCCAAGACCGTTCTTTTAATTATGTCATTCCCCGCAGCGGCGATTACAAACTTTTAGTATTAGCGAAAGATGCCGCTAGGGGCGGTAGCTACACCCTGGAAGTTTCGGGAATTGATGGCGGAGACAGGCGGGCTCGCAATTCGCGGGAGGATTGGTACACCGGGCGAGATAACGGGCGAAACAGTCGGGGAGATAATAACAATCGGTACGACGGAGAACGGATTTTGCGAGATGATTTTGGCTTAAGCCCGATCGACTGTCGCCTGAGACGTTCTATGGTGAGGGTGAGGTTTGACGATGGAGATTCGACTTACTGTGCGATACCGACTCGGAATTATCCCCAGGGAGATTATTATTACAATTCGCGGACTAGGGATTTAGATTCGGCGAGGGTGGATGATAATAGTAGGTTCGATCCGGGCCG
>JAUBOH010000308.1:0-8423 GCA_036700145.1 Microcoleus occultus BM001215366 | reverse complement strand
TAATGACTAATGACTAATGACTAATGACTAATGACTAATGACTAATGACTAATATGATACTTTCACTTCCAGATGCTGAAGCTACGCGCAAGTTTGGTTTTGCGTTAGGTCGATCGCTCAAAGCCGGCACTGTAATCTTACTACAAGGAGATTTAGGTGCTGGCAAAACTACATTAGTTCAAGGTATCGCCGAAGGCTTAGAAATTCAAGACTCTATTGAAAGTCCTACTTTCACCCTAATTAACGAGTATTTAACAGGGCGAGTTCCGCTTTATCATTTAGACTTATATCGTTTGGAACCGGAAGAAGCCGAGGCTTTGCACTTAGAAAGTTATTGGGATGGATTAGAAAGAGATTTGGGAATTGTCGCGATCGAATGGGCGGAAAGATTGCAATATAAACCCGATAATTATTTGCAAATTTGTCTGAGTTATTGCGATATTGGGCGGCAAATTGAATTGATTGGTGATTGCCAATTATTGGATTGGCAATCATAGGGTTGAGGAAGTGCGCGCGTACTTACTGCGGACGGTTGACACGAATCAATTTACCTCTCAAAGTTTCTTCACCAGCAATAGCATCATTGATGCGTGTTGCCAACATTTCTACATTCCGATTTTTGGTACAAACAATAATACCAGCGTGTTCTGACTGTCGGTTGTGCAGTCCGATAAAATCAAACCGATTTAATGTCAAAACAGCTCTATCTTTGCTTATAGCAAATGCTAGCACCTCTGGATCGGGAATCCCAAGTCCCGCTTTTCCTGCTTCCTGAACAGTCAGGACATTGTGACCAAAAGCGCGCAGCAATTGGACGACTGGCAAAGGAAATTGTTCGTCTGCATACAAATTCAGCATGACTCAGGCTTCCTCATTCTTGCAGATTGCTTCTTCGATTTCCTCCAGATGTGCATCAGCATAAGTCCAAACATTGACTAGATCGGCAGCGCCCAGATGGGGATAAAATTGTAGAAGTTCAGCATCGCTTGAACCTTCACGGCGAAAACTTTCAAGCAGCCAAACTGGAATGCGAGTTTTGGCGATACAAGCATCGCCACCACACACATCGCGAGTTTTGGTAATTCCTGGCCAGCTATTGTTTAAACTTTGGGTTAAAAGCCGTAGGACTTCGGCTTTTTCGCTGGGAGTTAAGGCTAGGAGTTGTGTTTCTAGTTCTTTGAGAAGCATGGGTAATGTCGCCTTTGCGATCGGGAATACCCAATTATAACACCTGACCTTAAGGCATGATTATTCAGCGTCAAATGTCAAGGCTTCTCCCCTCACATTTGTATCCAATTTCCCATTCTCAAAAACTACTTTTCCTCCGACAATCGTTACAACCGGCCAGCCAGTTAAATTCCATCCTTCAAACGGACTCCAGCCGCACTTGCTCGCCATTTCTTCCCGCACAACCGGGCGGTATTTTTCCAAATATACCAATACTAAGTCAGCATCAAAACCTGGGGTAATTTTACCCTTATTCGGAATCTTATAAGCTTTAGCAACTGCTGTAGACATCCAGTTAGCAACTTGAGCAACCGTACACCTTCCCTCGACTGCTTGCGTCAGCATCAAAGGTAAAGAAGTTTCAACACCGGGCATTCCCGATGGTGTATTTGGATAAGTTTGAGCTTTTTCGGCTAAAGTGTGCGGCGCGTGATCGGTGGCGATAAAATCAATTACGCCGTCGCGTAAAGCTTGCCAAAGTATTTCGTTATCGCGGGGTTCGCGCAAAGGCGGATTCATTTGAGCGAAACTGCCAATAGTTTCATAAGCACTGGTATTCAATAACAAATGCTGTGGTGTTACTTCCGCCGTTACCCAACTCGGTTTTTCATCGCGCAAAAACTCAGCTTCTTCTCCTGTCGATAGATGCAGAATATGCAATCGACGCTGATATTTTTTCGACAGTTTCACTGCTAGCTGAGTAGCTAATAAAGCAGCTTGATTGTCTTGAATTTGGGAGTGAACTGCAATATCGGTAATCCCGGCAAATTCTTGACGACGCTGACTAATTCTAGCTTGGTCTTCTGCGTGTACCGCAATCAGCCGATCGCCCTTCGCAAAAACTACCTCTAAATTTTCTGCATCATCCATCAATAAATCCCCGTGCATCGAACCCATGAACACCTTAATTCCCGGTGTCGGATTGGCATTCAGCAAATCGGGTAAAATCTCAGGCGTAGCTCCAATAAAAAAGCCATAATTGACCAAACACTTCTCACCAGCGCGGCGCAGTTTATCATCTAAGGCAGCTTGAGTTGTGGTCAGAGGTCGCGTATTCGGCATTTCCAAAAACGATGTCACACCGCCCTTAGCGCACGCACAGCTAGCCGTAAACAAGTCTTCCTTGTGTTCCAGACCTGGTTCGCGGAAGTGTACCTGCGGGTCAATTACTCCGGGTAACAGAGTTAAACCCGTCGCATCTATTTCTCGATCGACCTCAGCGACAATTTCCGCAGCAACATTCACAATTTTGCCATCGCAGATTTGCACATCTCCTACCAAAAACTCACCATTGGGCAAAAGAATGCGAGCGCGACGGATTAACAAACTTGATTTGGGAGTCATCATATATCATTAATTGAGTAAACAGCGTGCTAGCATGGAAGCATTATTAAGTCTATAATTTGTATCCAGCTCAGTCACTACAATACCCTATGACTCGTTTAGACAAGTCAGCCGACGAAAAAGCCCCGCAAGATACCGAAAATCCTTGGATAGAAGGAATTAAGACGATCGGCTTAGCAGCATTCTTAGCCTTTGGCATTCGCACCCTGGTTGCGGAAGCTCGCTACATTCCCACCGGCTCGATGCTTCCAACCTTGCAAATTAACGATCGATTAATTATAGACAAGGTCAGCTATCGACTCCAAGACCCGCAGCGAGGAGATATTATCGTGTTTATGCCTCCCGATCCGGCGAGTTTGTGCACGGGACAGCCGCCGCCGATCAAAGATGCCTACATCAAGCGAGTGATCGGACTTCCGGGCGATACTGTGGAAGTCAAAGAGGGAAAAGTTTTTATTAACAAGCAGCCGCTACAGGAAAAATATATTGAAGAAATTCCGCAGTATCCCTACGGGCCTGTAGTTGTATCTCAAAATTCTTACTTGGTGCTAGGCGATAACCGCAACGCAAGCTGTGACAGCCATTATTGGGGGTTTGTACCAAAGCAAAATATCATCGGTAGGGCGATCGTCCGTTTTTGGCCGATCAACCGCACAGGCTCGATCGACCCCACGCCACTTTATCCCGCTAAAAAATAGCAAACACTGAAATCCGAAATATGTAGAAATATGTAGGTTGGGTTGAGGTAACGAAACCCAACTCTTTGTTTGAAATCAGGTGTTGGGTTTCGCTATCGCTCCACCCAACCTACTTCTACTTCTAAAATCTAAAATTCGATCAGGTTTCGCGATCGAGCACTTTCACAACTTTGTTATACATCTCCTCCGCTTCTTGCGGCGAATTGCCGATACTCGTCAATCCCAATTTGCCAAACTCCGACAAACAACCCATTAAATGAAACACACTCCCCGTCTCAGTACCGCTGTCAAAATGCAGTTGATTGTCAGCAATAATATCCATCAAATCATTAGGTAACAATCCCCGATAGCGTTCTTTTTTCAAATTGTCCGAAGCCACATAATATTTCGGACGGCCCTGCTGGCTGTAAAACAATCCGGTAGTTCGCTCGTATCGACCGTTTGTTAGCAGCTTCAAAGCCATAAACGGATGAGTTGTGCCTCCTTTTCGCAAGTTAATTTCTATTGCTTGAATATCCCATTTGCCGTCAGGTTGCCGCACCGCGAGAAAATCTACTCCAAATCTCTCTAAAGCGCCTTTTTTAGCTAAATTTTGCCCGACTTTCCATCCCAATTCCTGCAACGCCAGCCGATAGGATTCGTCCGCCGGAAATCGGCAACCCAAGAAAATTTGACCGTCTGGGCCTCCTAAAATTTGGTCGTGAGTTGACAGAATTTCTACTTCGCCGCTGGGGACAATTCGACCTTGAACGCTGGGCGAGAACTTTTCCTCTCCTTCGATAAATGCTTCAGCAATTGCCCCTAATTCTGGAATGCGGCTGCTGAAATTTTCCCAGGTTTCGCCGATGGATTGAAAGCGCAAATTCCAGAAGCAATCGCCAATTGCTTTGACTCTTTCTTGAGGCGCTTTATCTGCGATCGGCTTCAAGTCTAAAATTGCATTTCCTTCCCCCGAAAAACCTTCATTTAACTTAATTACTATCCGCTGCAAATGCGGCTGCCTTTCCCACAAATGAGCCGCAGCTTCCGCCAAATCTTCCGCATTCCAAACCAACTCCGAACCGTCAGGATAAGGCACGCCACATTCTTGAAAAATTTGCCTGCTGCCGCTTTTCGTTCCCCAATAAAGCAAATCGGGATCGCTAGCCCACAAAGGAATTCCCAATTTAACCGATAACTCGCGTTCTAAGGGCGTCGAGTTGTAACAAACCATATAAGATTTTGTCGGCCGCACTGAAGAGCGAATCCGCTCCATCAACCGGGGACGATCTAAAATTTTCTGGGTGAGTGATTTGGCAGAAGCATCATAAGCCGAGAACAGTAAAAGCCGATCGCGCGCGTGAGAAAAAGGAATTCCCGGCAACAATTGCAGGTAATAATCTACAATCATTGGGTGCAGTGGCTCGGAGGTAATGTAAATTAAGCGCGTGCGGGGATTTCGCAGCCGAATCAATGAAAATAAGTGCCGTTCTTCGTAGTGGTAAGCACCCTCCACTTTCTGCATTTCTCGCTGGTCTAAACTGAGAGAAGGAATGACGATAATGTCACAATCGCCGCTGTCGAATTCTTCGATTGCTCCCCAACGTTCCCGTAATTCTGTCTGAAGATTGCGAAATTGCTGTCCGGATTCGGAAGATGAATTATTTAACTCTTGCATGGCGTTTTATGTCGCTAATTTACATAATTATTATCGATAGGGCTGTAGGTTGGGTTGAGGAACGAAACCCAACAGCCCAAAAAATTGTTATTGTTGGGTTTCACTACGTTCAACCCAACCTACATTTATTTTTATTTCTCCAAAAGTGACAAAATTGCTATATTCTCTCGAAATTCTAAGAAGCTCGGCGCACTCTAAAAAGTTTCGCATATGCCAATATCGGCTCTAACCGCCGTTGATTTCGCTTAAATGCCGATCGCAATTTTTCGGAAGGGCGGAACACTAGAGGAGCCGAATATTTGTTCAGCAGCTCCATATCGGGCGACTGGCTCAGCAGCATCAGCCGTACATCTTTGTCAAGCAAATAACTCAGGGAAAGCAAATCTCCCATGTTCGTAAAATCATTGCCGCGATCGCTAATTACAATTGTATCTTTAATCGATCGGTTAGCCATCACCTCTTTGTTAATATTTTTTGCAACTTCAGCATTAAAATAGCTCAAGTCTTTGCTCCACCAAGTATCAGAAAAAGCGCTGACCGTACAGGAAGCTATACTTGCTGTAAATACCAAAGCTAAAACGAATTGCCAAAACCGCCGCTGAGTTTTTAGGTAACAGGCGAGCAAGTAAGCAACTGCTAACTGTACTCCCGGAAAGCAGGAAATCAGATAGCGACTGACGGCGGAACGTTTGCCACCTAGAATTAGATCCGGTAAAGCTAGTATCAAAAAAGGCACAAAAATTGATGTTAAAATAAACAGCCAAGTTGAACTCCTCGTCCAGCGGCATATTTGGTAAATCGCTACCGCAATTAACAGCAAAAATGGCAATCTCAGCACATAAGTCCAGATATTATCAAACCCAAAGTCGAAGTCAAAAAATAATGCTGTAAAGCTGAGCGTCCACAATTTGACAAGATACAGCAAACCCGGAGATACTCGCGTCCAATCTGTCGTAGCCGAAGCTCGTTCCAGGTTCGTCGCCAGCACATAAATCCACGGAATATACAAGATCAAAGCGGCTGTTACTGCTAAGAAAAATTGAGAATTAGTGACGTGACCTTCCACTGATATTTTTTTAACAAACAGCCAATAACAAATTACAAAAACTCCGTGTCCGACGAGTGTTAGACCGAAGAAAGGGTGAGTGTAGAAACCAAGGGCGATCGCCAGCGAATAAGATACCCAATTTTGCCAATCCCGCAACCGCACAGCTCTCAGCAGCAGCCAACTGCTGCCAATAACTATGACTGTTAGCAAACTGTACTGCCTTGCTGTCTGAGCAAACAAGATATCAAAGGGAGATAAAGCCAAAAGTGCTGTTGCGAGTAACGCAGTTAAATTCGAGGCAAAAAGTTCCTGAGCTAAAGCATACATCAAAGGCAGCGATAGCAAACTCAATAGTGCTGGCAAACTGCGGGATGCTGTGAGAGAACTGCCAAATTGCTGCATCCACCAACGAGCCATCAGAAAGTATAAAGGCGGATGCTGTGGGTCTTCTAGTGCTAAAGAACGAATGGTGTCTGCTTCTGTACTTCCGGGTTTTATCCGCTGATATTTCTGCAATTCTGGTGCGGGAACAATCCGGTTTTGGAATAGTTCGTCGTCGATTTCTTGGCGGGTGAAACCAGCGGCGCGGATTGATGTGTAAGCTTCGTCGTGCCAATAAAGTTTGCGATCGAGCTCGAAGAACCGAAATCCGATACCGAGTAAAATGCCGATCGCCAATAAGTTAATCAACCAGCGGGAATTTTTGCTATTGACAGATGTGTCTTGATGTGTTGTAGATGCCATGCTTGTCCTAATTCTGGCGATCGTCCGAGAGAAACCGCAGATCGACGCACAGGATTTACGCGCCAATACGCTCAGAAACCGGGTTTTTTACCGGGTTCGCCTGCTGCAACCTGTGTATTGCTGTGAAAAAACCCGGTTTCTATGCACCCGTGTGTAAGCCCTGTCAAAGAGCGATCGATACCCAGTACATAACCCAACAGACCATAATTCTACCCTCTGCCGGATGCCGAATACCTTCTATATCTTGGGCATTCAGAAGGCTGGAGCAGGCCCAAGCACCGCAAAATCAAGAATCTTCAACCAAATCCTTCCAGAACCTCCAGACCCCAAAAATAACTGCTAACATACGTGTTGTACAGTTAATCAACACGCTCCGCAAGGGGTCTACCCGCGTACCGAAAAATGGCAAAAAAAGAAACGTCTACAAAAACTGCGCCTGAAAACTCAGAAAAGCAAAAAGCCTTGACTTCCGTACTGTCCCAAATCGAGCGCAGCTTTGGCAAAGGGGCGATCGTCCGATTGGGAGACGCCACGCGCATGAGGGTAGAAACCATTCCCAGCGGAGCCTTGACACTCGACATCGCTTTGGGCGGCGGTTTACCAAAAGGCCGAGTCATTGAAATTTACGGCCCGGAAAGTTCCGGTAAAACGACTCTCGCCCTCCACGCGATCGCCGAAGTCCAAAAAACCGGCGGTATCGCAGCCTTCGTCGATGCCGAACACGCCCTCGACCCCACCTACGCCTCAGCTTTAGGCGTCGATATTGAAAATCTCTTAGTTTCCCAGCCGGATACCGGCGAAATGGCCCTCGAAATTGTCGATCAACTCGTGCGTTCCGTCGCCGTCGATATCGTAGTCATTGACTCCGTAGCCGCCCTCGTCCCTCGCGCCGAAATCGAAGGCGACATGGGCGACTCTCACATGGGTTTGCAAGCGCGCTTGATGAGCCAAGCACTTCGCAAAATCACCGGCAACATCGGCAAATCCGGCTGTACCGTCATTTTTCTCAACCAATTGCGGCAGAAAATCGGCATAACTTACGGCAACCCCGAAACCACAACCGGCGGCAACGCTCTCAAATTCTACGCCAGCGTGCGGCTCGACATTCGCCGCATTCAAAGCCTGAAAAAAGGTACCGAAGAATACGGCAACCGCACGAAAGTTAAAGTTGCTAAAAATAAAGTTGCTCCCCCTTTCCGCATTGCCGAATTTGACATTGTATTTGGCAAAGGCATTTCTACTTTAGGCTGTCTGACTGACTTGGCCGACGAAATGGGAGTAATTCTGAAAAAAGGTTCTTGGTATAGCTACAACGGCGAAAACATAGCTCAAGGACGAGACAAAGTGATCCAACACATGGAAAAAAACATCGATTTCAAGAATGAAATTGAGGAGCTAGTTAAAAAGAAACTTGAGACTGGTGCTGTGGTTTCTGCTAATTCTGTCGCTCCTGTTGAGGACGTAGAAGATGTTGATGATGTTGATGATGTTGATGATGTTGATGATGATGTTGTAGAAAATATGGAAGATTTGGAAGAAATCTAAATCTTTGAGTTAGTAAATGTTTGTTTGCTAGAGCCCCGACTTCTTGAAGAAGTCGGGGCTCTCGTTTTGAAATCGTATCAAATCCGTTAGCATCAGAATGATGCTAACGGAGGACACGGCAGTGCCGTGTCCCTACGCCAGATTAATTGTAGGGACACGG
>JAUBOH010000307.1:0-8430 GCA_036700145.1 Microcoleus occultus BM001215366 | reverse complement strand
TTGAGGATATATTCATGAGTTCCTGAATGTCAATACCGATGTGGCGGTTGCTATAAGTCGAAAAACCAAGGGGGGATTGAAGCGTCCTAAAGCTAGAGTGATTTTAGGTAAGCGGCATCTCAAAATAAGTAGACAGCGTAGTGCGATTCGTTGTTGGGAGAATCTCGGTATCCAGTCCGTACATATCCTAACTAGCCAAAGTCTCCTAAGACTGGCTAAATTCTCGGTCGGATGAAGGCGTAAACCCTTCCTTCAAGACTCATGAATGACTCCTTACCTGCCCACACTCACTAGACTCGATTTCTAGAGGGTGAAGCTCTTAACTGGACGCAATCAGATAGCTGTTGTGAGCTAACACTGGCGTTAATAGGGCGTTCCTCTGATGAAACAGAGCCTAGAAAAACATCCTATCTACACGCAGGGCACAACAAACAAACCCTGACTTTATTGGAGTTAAAACCCCGCCGAACATTACGCTAGTAGCGGCAAGAGTTTAGGGTTCCAATGGGTGAATTGGCTACATCTAAGGGGACTATCAATCTAACCGAGGGATCGAATAAAAAGGCAGTTAAGGTCTTAAAAGGGGTCGCGCTTATAAGTAGGTAAGACGAGATACGGAATCCTTTAACAGCGGGTAGGATGAAGCGTAATTGCTTCAAGGTATTCAGAGTACATAACATGGAGTAAATCATGGTTAGACACAGCAGCAATGCTAGTGAACTATGGAAGTCTATCAAGTGGAAGAAATTCCAAAAGATACTTTTCCTATTACAACGTCGCTTGTACAAAGCTATTACCGTTGGAAACAAGCGAAAAGCCAGAGGATTGCAGAAGCTGATTCTCAAATCTCAATCCGCCCGATTACTAGCAGTTCGTCAAGTAACTCAACTTAAAGGCAAAAAAACGGCTGGAGTTGACGGAAAAGCGTCCCTCACTTTCGAGGAACAACTAATCTTGAGCGATGAACTCAGGAAGTACGTCAACACATGGAAGCACCAAAAACTCAGAGAGATTCCCATCCCAAAAAAGGACGGAAGCATACGGATGTTAAAAGTGCCAACAATGGCAGATAGAGCATGGTAATGCCTAGCAAAATACGCCTTGGAACCAGCCCGCGAAGCAACATTCCACGCCAATAGCTACGGGTTTAGAACTGGACGATCGGCACATGATGCACAGAAAATCCTCTTTCTAAGACTCAACAGCCCTAACGACGGAATTAATAAACGAGTAATCGAACTCGATATTGAAAAATGCTTCGATCGAATTAACCATTCCACAATTATGATAACCTAATTGCCCCATCAGGGCTAAAGCTGGGCATCTTTAGATGCCTGAAAGCCGGAACAAACCTAGGATTCCCTGACCAAGGAACACCCCAAGGGGGGGTGGTTAGTCCGCTGCTTGCAAACATCGCTCTAAATGGAATAGAATATCTACACCAAAGCGTCCGCTATGCGGACGATATGGTGATTATTTTAAAACCTGGAGAATATGAATCCAAGATACTTGAAAGAATCAACGTCTTCCTAGCGAAAACAGGCATGAAAACTAGCGAACGTAAAACCAAGGCAACCGCTACGAAAGATGGATTTGACTTCCTAGGCTAGCACTTTAGAGTCCAGAAAAATGGTAAATTTAGAACTATTACCTCTGTGGATAATTTCAAAGGATTTCACAAGAATATTAAAAACATCGTTAACAACAGTAATTATGGTGCTAGGGTCAAAGCTGAGAAATTAGCACCAATAGTTAGAGGATGGAGAAACTACCACAGGTTCTGTAGAATGGATGGTTCGAGACACTCTCTATACTTCCTAGAAGACAGAACATATAGGGTATTCAATAAGGAAACAAAACAGAACCGATACTCTAGTAAAACATTGCTAGATCAAGCGTTTCCAGCGGTATCCTTCTCCGAAAACAGACATACAGCACTTGGAAGGTAAATGAGGTACTAGCTCTTGTAGGGACACTCCAAAAGCCGTGTCCCTACGGCACTCGAAGAGTGAACGCGGTGTACTTTATAAACCTGGAATCTGCTGTATCAACGTCAAAGGGAATAAATCACCCTACGACGGAGATCTACCATATTGGAGCGAACGAAATAGCAAGCTCTATGATGGGTACACCTCTAAAGCCCTCAAAAGGCAAAACCATAAATGTATAAAATGTGGACTTAAATTCATTGGCGAAGAACGAATCCACCTACATCATGTAGATGGAAACCACTCAAACTGAAGGCATAACAATCTAATTGCTATCCATGAGAGCTGCCATGACTACATCCACATGGAAAACAAGAGCAAGGCAATAGCCTAGAATATCCGGAGCTGGATGTACGGAAACGGGCACGTCCATATCTAACTGAGAGGGGCGGGACGTAATAGTCCCCCTCGACTCAACCAAGACAGGCAGTGAAGCTTGCACGGTGCACAATCACGTCAAACGACGTAGTGGTCTAGGTCGCTTGAGAGTGTCCAACATGGTTAAAAATCACTCCCTAGCAAAATCAATTAGCGATGCGTCTTGGTATGAGTTCCGAATGTTCCTAGAATATTTCGGGAAAGTATTTGGCAGAATCACAATTGCCGTGAATCCTGCTGATACCAGCCAAGAATGTAGTAGTTGCGGGACGATCGTTAAGAAGAGCCTGTCTACCCGATCGCATATATGTAAGTGCGGTTGTGAGATGGACAGAGATCGTAATGCCGCAATTAACATCCTCTTTTCAAGGGATAGGTACGGTAGGGCATACCGGAACCTCGCTACAAGGGTAGCGTAAACGCTTACGGAGATTGGATCTCGCTAGTTAAGTGCGGCAACGCTCTTAATTTAAGTCCAGTCGCTGAACTAAGAATCCTCACGCTCATCTGAGCCCTGGAGTGTCAACCATCTAAAGTGTCTGTTCGTTCTCCAGGGGAGGGGGTTGCCCGCTAACCACAGCCAACAGCTTTCCTGTCAACTGTCAACTGTCAACAGACAACTGACAACTGCCAGCTGCCATTAACAGATCCGTAAAGCACTTGCTCCCTTTGAACGGTAAAATAAAATGCCAATTGTTTTTTGATGCAGTCAGCTAGACTGCGGCTTTAAACTGCCAGTAGTTCCCCCGTGCCCTCAAAGCGACGGGATTGCCTGCAAAAATTTATATGATTTCGAGTAACGACTTTCGACCAGGTGTTTCAATTGAATGGAATAACGGCGTGTGGCGGGTTATCGAATTCCTCCACGTCAAGCCAGGAAAAGGCTCGGCTTTTGTGCGGACAAAATTAAAAAACGTCCAAACCGGAAACGTAGTAGAACAAACCTTCCGGGCTGGCGAGACAATGCCTCAAGCCAACCTGGAAAAGAGCGCCATGCAGCATACCTATAAAGAGGGCGACCAGTTCGTCTTTATGGATATGGAAACTTACGAGGAGAGTCGCCTCAGTGCCAAGCAAATAGGCGATCGCGTCAAATACCTCACTGAAGGGATGGAAGTCAGCATCCTTCGCTGGAACGACCAAATCATGGAAGTGGAACTGCCCAACTCTGTCGTTTTGGAAGTGATACAAACCGATCCAGGAGTCAAAGGAGATACTGCCACCGGCGGCAGCAAACCCGCCATCCTCTCCACCGGGGCTCAGATCATGGTTCCTCTCTTTATTTCTATTGGAGAACGAATTCGGATTGATACTCGTGAAGACAAGTACCTCGGCCGAGAATAAACACTCTTGGCAGGAGTTATGAGTTGTGAGTTATGGGTTTTGAGTTGGGAATTAACTCAAAACTCAGCACTCAAAGCTTAAAACTATCCCTTTTCCTCCTAACTCGGTAGAGTATCGCCCCTGTGCCCAATTCCCAATTCCCAATTCCCAATTCTCAATTACCCTTGAATCTGCTGTGCAACTAGACTTAAACCAGCTTTGCGAACTGCTAACTGTTTTAGACAAAACTGGCATTTCGGAACTGACGTTAAAAAGTGGGGAGCTTGAACTGACAGTCCGCAAAGGCATTCTGGCAAGCTCGCCAGACACCGCTGCTGCGACAACAGTCGCTCCGATCGCCTCGGGCAGTATTGCTAGCCCCACCTTAGCGTCACCTCCTGCTGTCGGGCAAAATTTAGGATTCCAAGGGGCACAGGCCCCTGCCGCCGCCCCTGCTGCCGTTCCTGCTGCCGTGCCTGCTCCGGTAGATACCAAATGGGTGCCAATTATCTCGCCGATGGTAGGAACCTTTTATCGCGCTGCTGCTCCCGATGAGCCGCCTTTTGTCAATGTGGGCGATCGGATCAGCGTCAGCCAGACAGTCTGTATTATCGAAGCGATGAAGCTGATGAACGAGATCGATGCCGATGAAGTGTCCGGTCAAGTGATGGAAATTTTAGTTCAAAATGGCGAACCTGTCGAATACGGTCAAGTCTTGATGCGAATTAATCCGGATTGAAGGATTACTTTATTGTTATGGACAGAATAAATGCTAATATTTCCAGATCACTTCTCTCCGGTGAGTTTGATGAAGTCATCCCAGCCTGTCCCGCAAGAGGTTGTGCAACAAGTTGCTGAGTATTTCAGTATTTTGAGCGAGCCAATGCGTTTACGAATTTTGAACTTGCTTCGCGACGGCGAAAAATGCGTGCAAGAGTTGGTGGAAGCTACTCAAACGAGTCAAGCCAATGTTTCTAAGCACCTAAAACTCATGCTGCAAGCTGGTATCCTCACTCGCCGGAGTGAAGGCACTTCAGCCTATTATAAGGTGCAGGACGAGTTAATTTTCGAGCTGTGCAATATGGTGTGCGATCGGCTTGCCACCCGGATCGAACAGCAAGCCCTCCACTTTCGGGCATTTAGCCTGACTACCAAGCACTGAGAATTAGTCCGACGTCCGACGTCCGACGTCATATCAAATCCGGTAATTACGGAATTATACCCCGCCAGCGAGCGTCCCGCTCGCGATGAGCACTCTCGCCCCGCATCCCGCTCGCACGCTCACTGCGAAAAATATTATTCCGATGCAAACCGAAACGATATTATCAGCGATCGATCTCTAATTTCTGCCTTCAGACTAATGACTTCTAACTAATGACTCCTAACTAATGACTCATAATTACTGAAGGGGAAAATTTTTGTCAAAACTTTGGCGGGTACTCGGCTGAGCCACCTCCAAACCTTCGCCGCCCAAAAGTTCTAAAGGCTTGCCTTCCACCGCAATCCAAACCTTGGTATTCGGTTGTAAACTCGTAGCCGTATAGATAACTTGCCCTAATCGGCTCGTCATCGAAGTGCTGCCTCCCCCGGCAGTAAATTCAGCAGACAAATCGACATAAACTCCGTCATTCTTGACACTCAAACTCCGGAGTTTTGTCCCCTTAGGAATTTCGCTAGAAACAGTTGCATCCTTCGGCCCGGCCAACAAACTGTTAAAAGCAGCTTGTAAAGCTGCATCGGGCTTGTCAGCTTGTTTGACAGCTACTTTTGTAGGAACTCCCTCAAATTTGCCGCTCGCATCTTTAACCCAGTAGACTTGCACTGTCTGGGCTGCCGTCTGCTGCAAAGGCTTTGGCCGCGGCTCAGGTGCCTGAGCCGCAGGCACCTGAGCCGCAGGCACCTGGACAGGAGTTGGAGTGGGTACGGGGATAATTACTACAGGGGATTCCGCAGGACTTGGGGACAGCGCCGGAGCGGTAGTCGGAGCGGAAGACTGCGTGTCTGCGGGGGTTGGCGAACGGTTCGCCGTCCACCAGGCAATGCCCCCTCCCGCCACTAAAGCCAACCCGCAAACACCGGCAATGACTGCTGTGGAGACGCGGCGTACTTCTTGTTGTCCATCTTTCATAATACAAATCCTCCGCACACTGTTTACCTTTTTAACTTTAAAAAAGGCGATCGCCCTCAATTGCCTGTTTACAACTTACCTCATCTCATTGTAAAGCTCCCGAAACATCATGTCCGTTAACTTGCCGCAAGTAGCGTTGCGGGCATCTGCTAACCTACTGCCGCGTTTTTTAGTTCCGTCAGCATCAAGGGCGCGGCCGACAAAATATTCTCGCAACTCCAACTGAATGGCGGTGTAGCTTTGTCCTTTGAGCTCATGAGGCTCAATGCGGGAATGCACGTAAGTCCACAGCCTACTGCGGGTGTTGGCGCACCCTGTCCAATTCCCGCCCCCGCTGCGAGCGATCGACTCGGCCGCTGGATTTCTCCACTTTTCCTAAACCGCAGGCTTGCCAAAATCGACGCAAAGCTCTCTTCTTGGGCAAGGACAGCAAATCTTCAAAGGGGTGAACGCGCGACAGTATCCATCCCCTCTCCCTGTACCCGAATTTGAAACGATCGAACTTTTGAGCGATCGCGATCGAACAAACCGTAGCTCAAAAGTTCGATCGGCCGGGTCTCTAGTTGAGCTTCAATATCGTGCAGATCGCAGACGGAGGCTGCAAACTGGCGCGTTAAGTCTGTCACCTGAACTCTGCCGAGTTCGCCCTCTTTGCGGTAGTGGTTGTCAAATCGGGATTGAATCCTTTTACACAAGAAATCGCCGCGACCCGCAAGCCAAGCCCAAAAAGCAGGCGGTTGCCCAATTTTTAAGAATCCGTTGTAGGGCTGGCTTTGAACCTCGGCGCGTGCGGGATATTCCCATGCCGGTAGTCCTGCATAGTCAGGATTACCTGTTAGAATTTACTTCTTCAATCTGCCTTAACTTTTAGCTGATGAAATGTCCCTGGTGAACTCTCAATATATTGTAAAAAATGGTCACACTCACATTGGTCAACAAAGTTTTAAGTGTCGGGATTCTGCCAGACAATTTGTCATTTCTCCCAGAGAGCAGCCGCTGGAGGAAGAAACAAGAAAGTTGAGCGAGCGACTTTTATTATAAAAGATATCTCGGGCTGGAATTTTTCGGGCGACGGGGGTTTCACAAAGGAGGCTACAATACTATCTTAACCAAAAGTTGGCAGCCGTCAATAGACAAGTAGAAGTGAACTCAAAAAAAAGGGGTAAGCTAACAATTCAATGTGATGAAATGTTGTCATTTGTACGAAATCCGGGTAATCAGCAATGGATTTGGTTAGCAATTGATGTCTTCTCTAAAGAAATTGTAGGAGTATATATTGGCAAAAAAGATAAAAATGGTGATCTCTTGACTTGGGAATTCAATGCCAGCAGTATATCGTCAATGTGCTGTCAGTTATACAGACTTTTGTCCTTTCTTATGGAATCGTTTCTCCTAAAAAGAGACAGAGAGCAGTAGGAAAGGATACTGGTCAGACCAACTATATAGAAAGACTTAATCATACCCTGAGACAAAGAATATCTCGTAGGGCCAGAAAAACTCTTTTATTTTCTAAAAAACTCTCCCATCATATAGGCAGCTCTTTGGTATTTTATTCAGAGCTATAACGCCAATTTATCTATTAAATAAAACCCTCGCTCATCCTGACAATGCAGGACTACCGGTGATTGCGAACAGTTAAGAATTTGTCTTTATTGGCTTTCGCTGCCTCTATCAAGCGGTCAATCTCCCCTTTCAGTAGATATTCTCTACTTCTTCGAGATGCGTTAGTGGGTTTCATAGATATAGCCGTTTTCGTATATTCTGTAATTCGCGATCGAACAGCTCTGTTTTAAAGTGCTGGAACTACTTTTATCTCGTTCATTAACTGTAGTTCCTTCTTCAAAAGACACATTGTGAATAGTTTAGCAGTAGCGCAGTGTTGGGAGTGATGGAAGTATTAGGGCGATCGGGTTTTGGCGCTTCCAACACCGCGCTAGGCAAAGAGTTAGAAGTTTTACGGCAAGGGCTCACGGTAGCAACCAAACTAAAGTAAGCAGACTCATCAAGTGAAAGACTTTTACTCTAAAGGTTGGAGTTTATTAGTAGACAACGGCGCCGCGACGATCGCAAATTTATAACTCTGGGGACTCCTTACAGATAGAGCGCTTGGGACGGTGAGGAGCGACTCCCGATCGGCTACATTTGTCTCTGGTTAGATTCTGGAATTGATACAATTGGATTACTGCTAGCGAACACTCTACGGCAAGTCCCACATATCCTGAACCCGACTATTGGAATCCTAGACCATAATTTGAGATTTGGTGTGGGCGTGTGTCGCATTGTATATCGATCGACCTAGTGGCTATATTCTATAGTAATCATAAAAAATTCAGGGCTGACGCATCAAAACCCAAGAAACCGGGTTTTTGGCCGTTTCTGCGGGTCGTAACGAAATATTCTCGCAAAAAAACCCGGTTTCTGACCACCCGTGCGTAAGTCCTAAAATTAAAGGATAGAAGGAAAAAGGATGTCTAGAAAAAAAAAATTCCCAAACAAAAAGCGCCCCTATTTCTAGGAGCGCTTTTTATCAATCTAAGGTTAAAAATTAACCGTTGATAGAAGGAGCAACCATTGCTACTGGGGTTGTTTCACCAGCGGCCAAGTCGAGCGGGA
>JAUBOH010000306.1:4177-8437 GCA_036700145.1 Microcoleus occultus BM001215366 | reverse complement strand
TGTCCCTACAATTAATCACGGTAGGGACACGGCACTGCCGTCTCCTAGTTTCGGGTAATATTAATTCCGATGCTACCGGATTTGATATGAGCCCTGTCAGGAAACGACTCAATGATCTTGAACTCTTAGTCTGCGGAGGCAGACTTTGTTTGTGTAGGATAGGTTTCAACCGCCGGAATCATCAAGATAAATAATTGATATGAAAAAAGCGTTAATTTGTGGTATATCAGGTCAGGACGGAGCTTATTTAGCTAAACTGTTGCTCGATCGAGGTTATGAAGTTTCCGGCACTTCCAGAGACGCCCAAATGTCTGGTTTCGGAAACCTGGCACGTTTGGGAATCCGAGACAGAGTAAAACTAGAATCCATGTCTCTCAACGATTTTCGCAGCGTCTTGCAAGTATTGACAAAAATTGCGCCCGACGAAGTGTACAATCTAGCAGGTCAAAGTTCCGTCGGCCTGTCTTTTGAGCAACCAGTAGAAACCCTCGAAAGCATTGCCACTGGCACATTGAATCTGTTAGAAGCAATTCGCTTTACAGGCGGCAAAATTAAACTTTACAATGCCAGTTCCAGCGAATGTTTTGGGGATACCGGAGGCAATCGGGCCGATGAAAATACGCCGTTTCGTCCCAGAAGTCCTTACGCGGTGGCGAAAGCAACGGCATTTTGGGAAGTAGCAAATTATCGGGAAGCCTACAATTTGTTTGCGTGTTCCGGTATTCTGTTCAATCACGAGTCCCCGCTGCGGCCGGAGAGGTTCGTCACGCAAAAAATTGTATCAGTTGTGTGCCGAATTGCTGCGGGCAGTTCGGAAAAACTGCATTTGGGAAATATTTCAGTGCAGCGAGACTGGGGCTGGGCGCCGGAATATGTGGAGGCGATGTATTTGATGTTGCAGCAGGATGAACCGGATGATTATGTAATTGCTACGGGTGCAAGTTATCCTTTGGAAGAGTTTGTGCGATCGGCTTTTCTTTCTGCGGGTTTGGATTGGCAGGAACATTTGGTAACGGATGCGAGTCTCTACAGACCGACGGAGATTGCTGTTGGGAGGGGAAATCCCGCTAAGGCGAAGCAAAAGTTGGGATGGGAGGCGAAGTATAATATGCCGGATGTAGTGCGGATGATGGTAGAAGCGAGAATGATTTGATGGAAAATCGTGGGGTGAAAATATGGATGCAGAATATGCAACAGCTAAGGAGTGGTATAAGGCCAATCGCCGGGAGTTGAAGAAATATCGGGGTCAGTGGATCGCTTATACTAACCGAGGGGTGATTAGTTGCGATCGGGATTATGACAAAATGAAGGATGGTGTCGATCCAAGCTTGTCAAGCTTAGATTATGTAATTGAGCGTATATTTGAAAGCGAATTTGTAGAACCTATCCGGTTTTATCCTGTGAGAATGAGGACATTAAAAGCTCACGATTGGCAACCTAAGTATGAGTTAATACTGAAATCTCAGAACGCAGTACAAGTTAAAATGCTTGTTGATTCTGGTGCTGAACTCAGTTTGATAACAAAGAAATTAGGGAGGGATTTAGGTTGTGCTAAGGGGGGAGGAGAAATTAATAGTAAAGCAGAGGGAGTTGGCGGCAGTATTGAATATTTGTTACGAGAGGTGGAAATCGAGTTAGAGGGTCATACTTTTACTGCGCCTGTAGCTTGGGCACAAACGGATTCTTGTGAAGAGATTCTTTTAGGGAGGGAGGTAGTTTTTGATTTGTTTGATATAGAGTTTAAGCAGGCTGACGAGATGATTGTCTTTAAGTGGCGTAACGGGTAGCTATTCTTTTGCCACACACTAAAATTTCAGGATTCCACTGTAACTAGAGATTAGTTGATGACTTTTAAAACTGTGAAACAATGCAAGTAGTTATACTGATCGGCTGTTTGGAGACACGTCTCCCAGAAGAAACATAATTTCGTCCTAAGCCCCTAGTTGATGTGGACGGCCGATTGTTTGGCATATGATGAAGACCTATGCCCATTACGGCTTCCATGACTTTATTGTGTGTTTGGGCGATCGCGGCAACATGATTAAGGAGTATTTCCTGAATTATGAAGCGATGAATAATGATTTTACTATTTGCTTGGGCCGCCAGAATCAGATTACCTATCACGAGAAACACCGCGAGCAAGATTTTAAGGTGACACTGGCTGAAACCAAATTAGAAAGCTTGACTGGGGGGCGGGTAAAGCGGGTGGAAAAATATATCGATCGCGATAACTTCATGGTAACATACGGGGATGGAGTTGCTGATGTAAATATCAGTCAACTGCTTGATTTTCACAAGTCTTACGGGAAGCTGGCAACTGTGACGGCGGTGCGACCTATTTCTCGCTTCGGAATGTTAGATGTAGACAATTGCGGGAGCGTGCGGGAGTCGATCGAGAAACCTCTAGTAGATGGCTGGGGAGCGTGCGGGATACATGATACTCAACCGTCGCATTTTTGATTATTTGGGGGAGATGAGTGCGTTTTGGAGCTCTAGATCCGCTACAGCGTTTGGCGGCCCAGGGGCAATTGATGGTTTACCGCCACGACGGTTTCTTTTTCGCGATGAATACTTACCGCGAGTATAAGTATTTGAACGAACTGTGGGATAATGGGGAGGCTTCTTGGAAGGTGTGGGAATGAGGGATGAAGGAAGGGCGATCGCTCTTTCACCTCGAAGTCCAAAGCCAATAAGAAGCTAACGAAAGCCGAGCAGAGATTTATGTACCGTTACTGTATCTACGACCGTTAAGATAGCTAAATTTTATAATTTGTGGTGCAATTGGGAACTATAATGGCTGGTTGAACGCTAAATTTGATACTCCCGCCGAGAAGTCCCTACTTTCAGCGTTAGCTGCACCGGAAAACTTGAGAGTTTGCTTTTTGAGGAAAAAATGAGTAAGTGGACAAGAACCTTTACTTTTAAAGGTAAAGAGCTATATTACAATCGGATAAAATTTAATAATCCGACAGAAAGAGCAGTAGAAATTTCCATTGCCTTTGATTTTATTGCCAATCTGGAAAATCCTCAAAAAATTCTAGAAGTGGGAAACGTACTCTCCCACTATGAAAACTCATTGAGCGAAAATCTGGGTCTCAGATCGAGACGAATTATAGATAAATTTGAAGTCGATCTCGGTGTAGAGAACCAAGACTTGATGAGCCTGCCATCGGGCGAAAAATATGATGCAATAGTATCAATTTCTAGTGTAGAACACGTAGGGCAAGCCGGCGATCCTTCTGGAGGCTATGGCGAACAAACAGAGTCGCGGGATCTGGAAGCTCCGCTGAAGGCGATCGCCAAAATATACGATCTGCTGGCTCTTAATGGAAAAGCCTTGATTACCGTTCCTTTTGGAAAACTGACAGATGCAGAATGGTATATTCAGTTTAGCAAAGAGTATTTAGAGGTTTTATGGAAAAAATATGGCATTCCTAAAGATGCTATATCGGCCAACTATTTAAAGCTAATAGATAGAGAAACAGCCGACGATAAGCATTATATGCTATGGAAAGAAGTAGATGTTCTAGAACTTAGCAATAGCGAATACGGATGGCCTTTGTCACAGGCAAATTCAATTGCAATAATAGAATTATCCAAGGTTTCAAGCGACTTTAATCTCAACTTAAACGTAGAACCAACAGATTTATATTACAATATGACCTACGAACAGCGGAGAGAGTTTGAACAGTGCAAAGCGCAACTGCATCAGAGTCAAAGAGAGTTGGCGCAGTCACAGTCGCAACTATATCAAACTCAGGCAGAGTTAGAGCAATCCCTGACCCAACTGAATCAAACTCAGAAAGAGTTGGAAGTAGTTCAAGGTCAAATTTATCCTGTTCAGGGAGAATTGGAACTGGCGCAAGCGATAGTTTATCAAACTCAGGAAGAGTGCGATCGATTTCAGGCGCAACTATATCAAGCTCAGGAAGAGTTGGAAAAACTCCATCCCCAACTGCATCAGACTAAAAGCGAGTTGGAAATATCCCAGTCACAACTGCACAAAGCTCAGGGAGAGTTGGAATTAACCCAAGCTCAACTTTATCAAAGTCAGGAAGAGTGCGATCGATTTGAGTCGCAAATGTATCAAGCTCAGGAAGATTGGGAGTCAACACAAATTCAACTGCATCAAATTCAGGAAGAGTTGGAATCAACCCAAATTCAACTGCATCAAATTCAGGGAGAATTGGAACTCTCCCAAGCCGAACATCATCAAAGTCGGCAAGAATTGGAACTCTCCCAGTCGCAACATCATCAAAG
>JAUBOH010000306.1:0-4077 GCA_036700145.1 Microcoleus occultus BM001215366 | reverse complement strand
TCCCAGTCGCAACATCATCAAAGTCGGCAAGAATTGGAACTCTCCCAGTCGCAACTGCATCAAAGTCGGCAAGAATTGGAACTCTCCCAGTCGCAACTGCATCAAATTCAGGGAGAATTGGAACTCTCGCAAGCCGAACATCATCAAACTCGACAAGAGTTGGAACAGTCACAGTCGCAACTGCACAAAACTGCGGGGGAATTAGAACAGTCACAGTCGCAACTGCACAAAAATCGGCAAGAATTAGAACAGTCACAGTCGCAACTGCATAAAACTGCGGGGGAATTAGAAAGATGGCGTTTTCAACAAAGTGCCGTCAAAAATACAGATGAAAACAAGCCCGTACAGTACGGCGTCCTAGTATGGGAAGCATGGTATGCTTATAACAATGGCGATCGGGCTGGGATGTCTCAATTTCTACAGAAATCATTGAATTGTACGCCTTTCTCTTCAACAGAAACAGTTGTGAACTGGTTAGAGAATTTTGGTCGGTTTTCCTTAGAAAAGGGCGAATACTTCGATACCAATTCCCTGAGCAATTCACCGGAATGGAAAGAATTGATGAGGCGTGTCGTTACTGTTAAAACTCGGGTGGGATGAATTTAGGTTCAGGTGGTAGGAACGGTAGGATTAAGCGGGGACTCTTCTGTTTAAAAGAACTGCCTGAAAGCCACCCGCAAGGGCAGTTGATCGCGGGCAGGCAAGAAAAGGGTCAAAATAGGAAAATGTACAACTTATTTCAAAGATGCTGACAAAAAATACCGAAAAATATCTGGATTTTGAAACCTGTAAAGAGGTGCTTGCTAATTTCCGAGAACAGAACCGCAAGATAGTTCTCTGTCACGGCGTGTTCGACTTGCTTCACCCCGGTCACATTACCCACTTGCAGGAAGCTAAAGCACTCGGAGATTTGCTGGTAGTTTCGATTACCGCAGCACATTACGTCAATCGGGGCCCCGGAAGACCGATTTTTTCTGATGATTTGCGCCTTTATTCCCTTGCTTCTCTCGCTTGCGTAGACTACGTGCTGTTGTCTCCTGTGGCTACAGCACTAGAGGTGATCGATCGAGTGCAGCCCGCTTTTTATTGCAAAGGTCACGAATATGCTGACCACAGTCAAGATGTTACTAAAAATATTGACCGGGAAGCCGATCGAGTCAAGGCCTACGGCGGTGAAATTGCCTACACGGGCGAGATTGTTTTTAGCTCAACGAAGCTGCTAAACAACTACATGGATGTTTTGCCGCCGCAGGTAAAAAGCTATGCCAGTCAGTTAAGCCAGCAATACCCTTTTGAGGAAATTAGAAAGGGGGTTGATGCTATGCAGAAGCTAAAAGTTTTAGTTTTAGGCGATGTAATTATTGACGAATTCTTTCACTGTACGGTGCAGGGATTGACATCGAAAGGGAGAGTCATTTCAACTCGCTTTGTGAAAAAAGAACAGCATCTAGGGGGTTCTTTAGCGATTGCGCGCCACATTGCCAGCTTTGTAGACTCTGTGACAGTCGCAGGCGTGGTAGGGAACGAGCCAGATATTCACAGCTTGATTTTGAATAACATTAATGGCGGGATCAGGCTGGATTTACAATATGAAGACGGTTCGCCCACAGTAGTCAAGCGCCGTTACATTGAACGGCAAGGAATGAGAGAAGATTACACAAAACTCTTTTCTATTAACTATTTGGAAGAGGAGGAACCTTCCCCAGTCCAACGCCAAAAATTGTTAGACCGCTTGCAGAAAACTATTGGGGATTACGACATTGTAGTAGTAGCGGATTACGGTCACGGATTGTTAGACTCAGCGCTGATGGATCTGGTGCAAACTAAAGCTCTATTTTTAGCTTTGAACTGTCAAACTAATAGTGCCAATCACGGCTACAACTTAATTACTAAGTACCAGCGAACGGATACGTTTTGTTTGGACTTACAAGAACTGCGCCTCGCTTTTTCCAGCCGTCACGGAGACCACTCCCATCTATTGAAGCGCTTGCACGAACATCTAGGCGCTCAGCAAGGTTGGCTGACTTTGGGTTCGTCTGGTTCGCTGGGAATAAATGCTAAGGGAGAAGAAGATTTGAGTCCGGCGATGACGCTGGCAGTTAAGGATACAATTGGAGCGGGAGATGCGTATTTTGCTTTGGCAAGTTTGAGTGCTAAGTTGGAATTACCTTTAGCTGTAGGCTCGCTGTTGGGAAATTTGGCTGGGTCGATGGCAGCAAATGTTCTGGGTAATGCTGAACCTGTGGAAAAAGCCCGGTTGTTGAAATTTGCCACCACATTATTGAAATTTTAGGAAGATGGCTAAATTAGTGAAGCCGGAAGCTATTTTGTGCGATCGCGACGGTACTCTCATCCAAGATTGTCACTTTCTCAGCAGTCCTGACCAAATAGAATGGATTCCTGGGGTGTTGGCGGCGCTAAAAATTTTGAACAACCTGGAAATTAAAGTGCTGGTGCTGACAAATCAATCTGGTGTCGCTAGGGGTTATTTCAATAGCGATGCAGTGGAGGCGGTTAACGATCGAATGCGGCGGGATGCTGAGGCGGCTTCAGGGGCGATCGCAGATTTTTATTACTGCCCCCACCACCCGAAAGGTCAAGTTATCCAGTATAGTTGCGTTTGTGAGTGTCGCAAGCCAAAGCCGGGGATGTTTCTTCGAGCGATCGCCGATCGTAGTTTAGACCCGACGCGATGCTGGGCGATCGGAGATAGACTCAGGGATTTAGAGCCTGGTTTGCAGTTAGGTATGAAAGCCTTTCTGGTTGAAACTGGCTATGGAATACAGGAACAGCAAGAGTTGTCTAAATCTCCATTTTACGAGCAAATAACGGTAATTTCGTCAATGCCAGAGATTATGAATTTAATTCAAAATGAGAGTGATTTTCCGCCGTCAAAAATATTGAATGTAGCACATTGAGTGGGATAATTAATATTAGACATCTAGAAAAGAGCCAGTCAAGGACTTATTAACCCGCACGGGTAGTCAGAAACCGGGTTTTTTACCGAATCTGCGATGCTCCAACGAAGTATTGCTGTGAAAAAACCAGGTTTCTATGCCCCAATGCGTCCAGGACTACCAAGGTCAAAATAATTGAGGAATTTAGGGTGAGTCAAATGCAACAAGTTTTAGTCACAGGCGGAGCGGGTTATGTGGGGGCTGTTCTAGTCCCTAAACTACTTCAAGCTGGATATCGAGTTAAGGTTGTGGATTTGTACATTTATGGAGAAGATGTTCTATCCTCCGTCAAAGGCCATCCCGGTTTGGAAGAAATTAAGGGAGATATTCGCGATCGCCCACTCCTCGAAAAAATTCTACCCGGATGCGATGCTGTTATTCATCTAGCTTGTATTTCCAACGATCCGAGTTTTGAATTAGATCCAGACCTCGGTAAATCGATCAACTACGATGCTTTTGTTGACTTAGTAGATGTTGCCAAAAACAGCGGTGTCAAGCGGTTTATCTATGCTTCTTCTTCCAGCGTATACGGCATCAAAGAAACCGAAAATGTTAACGAAGAACTGCCACTGGAACCTTTAACAGATTATTCCAAGTATAAAGCAATGTGCGAGGACGTGTTGCTGGCAAACCGCGAACCGGGGTTTGTTACCTTGATTCTGCGGCCGGCAACCGTCTGCGGTTATTCCCCTCGTTTGCGGCTGGATTTGACAGTGAATATCCTCACTAACTACGCTGTCAATAATGGTAAGATTACGGTGTTTGGCGGCGAACAGAAGCGGCCAAATATTCACATTGAGGATATGACCGACCTTTATATAAAGTCGCTCCAATTGCCAGATGAGGCGATCGACGGCAAGATTTTTAATGCCGGTTATGAAAATCATACGGTGATGCAAATTGCCCAAATGGTGCGAAATGTGGTAGGGAAACAGGTAGAGATTGTCAGCACGCCGACTAATGACAACCGCTCTTATCACATTTCATCGGAGAAGATTAAGAGAGAACTGGGGTTTGTGCCGCAGCACACAATTGAAGATGCCGTGCAGGATTTGGTGAAGGCTTTTAATGCTGATTTGATTCCTAATCCGATGACGGATAGCCTTTATTACAATATTAA
>JAUBOH010000305.1:0-8457 GCA_036700145.1 Microcoleus occultus BM001215366 | reverse complement strand
GTGGCAATTAGGAGCATGATGCGATCGAACGTTAGTCGATCGGCGTAGGGGTGAGGGGTTGGTTTTTTTGCCATGATCGGTGGATATCAGTAAATGACTGAGATTACAAGTAAAAGACAATATTGACACAAAAATCTATAAATCGGTGGAGACCTTTAATTACATAGCTTTGTACTTGGAAATAGATTTGATAAATATTGTGAATTTAGAGACACGAAGCTATCTCTGCTGGTATATTCAGTTGAGTAGGACTGAAGCAGTTGGCTACTTGCGACACGACCAGCAGCATTCAGGTGGGCATTGCCCGCCTTAAAAATTAAATCTATGTCTGCATACACAGCGATCGCTTTTGCACCCGTTCAAGGCTTTATCGAGAAATCCCGCAAACTCCGAGATTTATTTGGGGCTTCACTGATTCTGTCTTATCTGAGTTACAAGCTAGTTAAACAAGCCGAAAAATCTGGTTTAAATGTCATTTCTCCCGGTTCCCCAAACATCCAGAAAGGAATGCCCAATCGGATACTTCTGAAAGGGGAAGGGCAATTTTCCAGGAATGACGTGACAAATACCCTTCAGAAGTCATGGCAAGAAATATTAAATGAATGTCGAGTTTGGATAGAACGAGAAGTACCTCCTAAAGAGCAATACTTTTGGCAGCAAGAGTGGATGCGATGGGGTTTGTACACTTGGGAAATATTTTGGGGACACGGAGATTCAATAGAATCTGCGATGAAGAATTTAGAGACTCGCAAATTGCGTCGCGATTGGACGGCGATTAACTGGATTGGCGACAGTTCGAGTTTGACCGGCACCGATGCGATCGCCTGGCCGCGTTTAGGTTTGGAACATTCAAATCCAGGGCGGCAACTATCCGATCCAGAAAAAGCTGAACTTAAGGATTTCTATCAGCGTCTCTCCTGTGTTTTAGAGAATCTTCCTCCCGATGGCAAACCCGAAGGAAAATTTCTCGCACCTAATGAAAGATTGAGCATTCCTGAGTTAGTCAAGCGATTGGTAACTCGCGACGAAGATATTGCCAGAAACATTGGGATATCTCCGCTTGAATCAGCATTTAGCGACATTATTCGTGAACCAGAACACTGGACTGGCTGGTTTATGGGAGATGGCGACAAAGTTGGCAAAAAACTTCAGGAAATTGCTAAAGAAAAAGGAGATGAAGGTTTAAAAAACTTCAGCGAAGCCATGCGAAATTGGGGCGGGAAATTTATCAAGAATTTCCCGAAAGACCTAGGGCGAGTTGTTTATGCAGGCGGTGACGATTTCCTCGGCGTAATTTACAGTACCAAGCTCGAAAAGCCACCCGAACCTATAGAGGCATTAGAATGGTTAATCCGATTGTCCGATGAATGGAAAGAGCACGGTCAGGATATTAATTTAAGTGTTGGTTTTGTTTGGGCTGGTCATAGTGTGCCCCAGCGAGATATTTTACAACACTGTCGGGAGGCGGAAAAACGGGCAAAAAATTTAGGGCGCGATCGGGTTACAATTCGAGTAGTTTTTAACAGCGGTCAATACGTGCAGTGGACTTGTCCTTGGGATTACTTGCACATTCTCAAACAATACAAAGACCGCGACGGCAAAACCTGGGATCAAAAGCCAAACTGGACTCATGTTTACAAGGATTTAGCTCATTTAAAAAATCGTCATGCTATCAGTTTTAATCCCAAGGAAAAAATCCCAGATGACCGATTGGCTTTAACTATTTTTCAACTTTACTTTAATGACAGAGAGCATTTGGAACAAAACTGCAAGCATATCGTTGGAGATTTCCCAAATGAACCAACTAAGGAACTTATTTACTGGATTAGTGACCTAATAAATGTGGGATGGCAGCTATGTTCAAATATCTCATCACTATAAGTCCTTTAGGATTTATGTACGGTAGTTCAGGCGCATTTTTATCGCCAGAAAACCTGGTCGGACGTTCTGGGGCAAAATTCCCTCCAGAAGCCGCTACTCTCTCCGGTCTATTTTTCAGCGCTAACAAAGTTAAGTCCTATATTTGTCCAAAAGAACTTAGCGATCATTTGTTTGTCGCTGGCCCATTCTGGGCAAAATCCGACGATCCTGAATACTTTTACGTCCCCATTCCTTGGCACAAAATTATTTCTAAAAAAGGCGTGGATGAATGGAAAATGAAATCTGGAAAATGGCATCGCGAATCAGAAGATTTAGATCCTGAATATAGCTGGCAAACCGTTAATTCTTGGGTAAATAAGACTGCTGCCATTAAGAAAAATGGCGATGTTGCCGATAATCCTTGGACATACGTCCCTATCTTGCATCCCAAAACAAAAGATGACGAACGCTGTACTTTAGCAGAAGATGGTTTGTTTCTGGAAAATGCCGTGCAAATGGATGATGAATGTTGTCTGGTTTATCTCTCAACTCATCCTTTAGCAGATGGTTGGTATCGCTTTGGTGGAGAAAATCATTTGGTTGAAATCAACAGTATTGAACTGCCTAATGACAGCCCGATCGCCAAACTGTTACGCCAACCAATTCAGCGCTCCTTTGCTTTAATCACGCCGGGGATTTGGGGGTCTAACAAATTTTCATTCCGATATCCAAAAAATGAAGATTTCTCCAAAAAACGACCGGAGATGCTCACAGATAAACCCATTTCCTATCGCTACCGCGCGAAAGGACAAATGGGACGGGGACGCTATGCAGTTCCACCTGGAACAGTCTATCTTCTCAGAGAACCTTTAGATAAAACTTGGTGGGATTTCCCCGAAAATTGGTTTCCCAAAGAAGGTTTTAGTCTGAAACAAGTTGGATGCGGTTTGTGTTTGCCAATTGAAATTCAAGGAGTTGAATAATGTACAAACAAGCTTACGGTATTATTGAAACCCTTGCTCCTGTTCATGTGGGAGCAACGGCTGGTGAAGAAAGCGGCAACTTAAACTTAATTTTCCGCGACCAGTTTACCCAAACTGGCATCATTCCCGGTAGTTCGATTCGGGGCAGATTGCGATCGGAAATCCGCCGCTGTCTGGGAGAAACTGAAGCGAATAAATGGTACGGTCAGGAAGCAGAATTAGGGAAGCCAGACAGTACAACCGAGTCTGTAGTTAAGTTTGAATACGCTTCGCTGCTGTGGTTGCCAGTATTTTGTCCCGGTCAACCAATTGTCTGGGTAACTTGTCCTCGTTTGCTGAAACGCTATCAGCGAATTGCTGGAGATTATGTCAAGCTAAAAGATGGTACGTCCCTCAAATCAGCTAAACCTCCCGCTAATTATACAGGTTCTCAAACCTTAAAAGCTCTCGACATAAATGGCAAACCAAAGCTATTTTTTAACTTTGGCTTTTTGACAGTTGAAAAAACTGAGAATTTGTCTGCTTGGTTTCCTTTAGGAGAGGAATTGCCAGCAGTTGTTGTGGCTGACGATGAAATTGCCATGATTCACGATATGGCACTGTATCGCCAGAGTCGAGTTGCCTTAGACAAAGAGGAAAAAAAAGCTAAAAAAGGAGCTTTTTTTAATACTGAAGCTTTGCCAGAAGGCACAATTTTAGTATTTCCAGTCGCCATCAAAAACAACCCAGAAAAACCAGAAAAATGGCAACCTTTTGGTGCTGCTACTGGCGCAGATATTTATCTCGGCGGTTTAGAATCAATTGGTTTCGGTCACTGCTATCTAACTTTAAAGGAGGTATAACTCATGGCTTGGGAATCTTACAAATTAGACCAAGAAGCTCACGATTTAGTTGTTGAATACCGCGACAAAAAAGATGCTCTCAATCAAGCATACAAAATGCGTGTTGCAGTTGCTTACGGTTTAGAGCGATTTTGGGGAGAACAGTTTCGGTTAGTCAAGGACAAAGATAAGGCTGATTATTGGCGGGATACTTGGAAGGCGTTAGTCAAAATTATGGCAAATGCTGGCGTTAAAATTCCCAACGATAATGTCGATGCTGGCGATACAGCAGCCATTAAAATCATGGCAAATAAATTGTGGGATTTTCCCGTAGAACAGCGCAAAGTAGCTATAGCTGTGCTGACTCAACTTTGTGACAGTATGGTTTGGTGGACTCAGCGGTATAAACCTGCTAATAGTAACGGCAATTCTGGAGGTGAAGAAGATGAGTGATAGCAATGATATTCCTTTGATGTTTCAAGCACAGTTAGCTGGAAGAGGAAAAATTCAGTATGCAGGCGATTCTGAGCCAGCTTCTGAGTGGGTGAAACAGTGGTTAAAATCCTGTCCTCCCGTCCCCGAAAGCGCCGATGAAAGCGTTCCCCTCTACAAACGAGGTCGAACTAAATCACCCGTGAAAATGCCTGAATTCGGGCAAGGAGTGGAAACAAAACAATACACAATTAGCTGGCGTTTGGTTACAAATAGCGGACAAGATGAAGACGTAATTCGACCCGTAATTGGTGCGAAAGGTTTGCCATTTTATCCTGGTTCTAGCATGAAAGGCGCTTTCTGGCGCTCGTGTCCTCCTCAAAAGCGAGAAGAATACTGCGGGGGAGAAGTTAAAGAAGACGGACAGAAAACTACAAAACCCGGAATTTTGCGCTTTCACGGCGGCTTCCCCGCTGATATGTCTTGGGGAGAAAAAGAGCGTTTAGTCGATGTCGTTCACTCTCAGCAAAAGCGCCAAGTGATGGAAAATGCCGTCACCAGCGCTAACGTGCAAATCTCGCTTTATCAGTGCCAATTAAAATTTGGCATTTCTAGCAACAAACAGCTTGGAAAAACAGAATGGGATGAAATTTGGCAAATTTGGGAAAAAGCTTTAGGGCACGGAATTGGTTCTAGGGTAAGTGCAGGCTACGGCCGCATGGCAGAGGTAAAAAGTGCCGATCGCATCTTACTTTCTGTCAATTTGAGCGGCTGCGGGTTAACATCGCAACTGCTGAATAGAACCCCAGAATTTCGACCCAATATGTTTAAAGCTGCCCTGCGGGGTCATACTTTGCGGTTGTTGGCAGGGGTCACGGATGCCAATACAGCGCAACTGTTAACGAAGAAACTTTGGGGAGGAATTGGTGAAAGAGGCGATGATACAGGGGCAATTATCGGGCAGTTGGGGATTAATTTTACCGCTGAGGAACTCGATTTTGGCGAACACAAATATAAGCCTAACGGCAACAAAGTTGTAGTGATGCCAACCTACGACTTGCAAGCTGGCAAGTTAGATTTGCTATGCCTGAATAATACCTATCCCCAGAAGGAGTTAAAAAAGTTTGTCACTTACTTAATTAAATTTTCTCTCTTACTCGGCGGTTTTGGCAAATCGTGGCGGCGAGTCGATCACAGCCTGTTTTTCCCCGAGTATTTTAACAGAAATGACAAACCGGCGATCGGCTGCCACTGGAAGTTTAATGAAAGTTCAAAGGATTTGTACGTCACGGCTGCTAGTCATGACCTCAAAAATATTGCTAAATTTCTGGCAGAGGGTCGGCAGAAAGCTATAGAATGGTTAACAGTTAATAATTTAGAACCAAGTCGTCACGCTAATGATTGGCGAGAAGTTTGGCATCCCGACAAAGTGGAAGTCTGGGGAAGAATTGCTGAGGATAAAAGCAGCAGCGAAGCAATTACATGGTTTCACAGCCCATACTCAAGAAATCAGTCTATTAAGCAAAGTGATTTGACGGGGAAACTCAATAATATTGGTCGCATTTGGCACCGGATGTATCCCCGCTATCTCACAACTAAAACCGGAGAATTGAGGCAAAAAAGGCAAGAGTATGTAGAAGTTTTGACGATTTTTCCCGATAACTCAAACAAAACTCAGGATTTTCTTGAGTTTTTACAGAATCAGAGCGACTTTATCAAACTTTGGCCAACTGAGGAATAATTATGAATATCTGGATTGTGACTACTGGTAGCAGCGATGTCAAGCTCAAAACTGATGAAAATTGGGGTACTTTGTTTAGAAAGGTGAGAAGTCAATTGTACGATCGCCGTTTTGCACCTACACGACCGCCGAATACTGATGATGACGAGCCTTTTATCGTACCAGCTAGAGCGATGGGGATGGTTTATGGAAGCCAGTTAACAGATGAATATTATGAGGATTTGCACTTTCCGCTGCTGGATGCTTTTTCGGCCAAGCTTTTAGAGAAAGGTAAAACAAATCCTGACAAAATAATTGTGATTTTGACTAATCAGGAAGCAGTTTTTGATGACGAAGACAGGAATATAGACAAAAGCCCCTATTGGCAGGATACTTGTACTCTCAAGCCGATATTTGAACGGTATTTTGAGAGAAAATTTCCTAAAGTTAAATCAATTGATTACTTAGAATTGAAACCAAAATCTAAAGATGAGGGATTAGATAATTGGAATAAAGCACTGTTCCTAGTTCAGCAAGCTTTGTCTAGTGTGGATTTAGATAAAAGTGCAAACTTCTATGTCAGTCATCAAGCTGGAACTCCAGCTCTTTCTTCGGCTGTTCAATTTGATTGCTTAGCAAGATTTGGTAAGAAAGTCAAGTTTTTGGTTAGCAATGAATATGAAGAAAAGTTGGCAGAGAAGGGTGATTTCATAGAAAGTTCTACTTATTTACAGGGGATGCAAGTTCAAGAAGCAAAAGCGCTATTAAATCGTTATGATTATTTGGGAGTAGAGCGCATTTTAAAACCTTACTTGAAAGATTCTATAGATCCGTTATTGGTAAAAATCCGCGATTTGTTAGAAATGGCGGTGCAGTGGAATTTTGCTAATTTTGAAACTTTTGGTAAGGCTAGGGGAGAGGTTGCGAAAGAGCGTTTAAATCAGTGGTGGTGGATGGGTTATGAAGCTGCTTATTTGGGAGTAGTGCGTCTCAGACAGGGTAACACGGTTGAGGCTCTATTTCACAGTTTTCGGGCTGTGGAAGGATTGATTAAAGAATGGGCATTAGACAAGTACAAGCTACAAATTCAATACTCTAATCGCAAGCAACCGAATACAGCTTATATTCACGATCTAAATCTGCCTGCAAATTTACGGCGTTGGTTTGATTCAAATAAAAATCGCGATTACAATAATGTGGGATTATTTGGCAAAGCACTATTTACCTTACTCGAAGCAGCTCATCCACAAAATGAATGGAATCAAAACTCAGACATCCAAATAGTTGCGGGTAATACAATAGAGGAGAGAAATGCGACTTTTCATTGTTTGCGCGGTTTGGAAGAAAGAGAAGTATTTCAAGCTTGGAAGGCGGACTCTAAAGAGAAATGGGAAGGACGAGTCTTAGGGTGTTTAAATTTTGTTTCAAAGCAAGAGTTTGTTTCGTTAAAATTAGCGAGTCTGATGGCGAAAGTGCATGATGAATTAGTAGATGCGATCGAACATTACGAATTGCAAAAATAAAAACGACCATCCATATTCAACCCAAAATAACACAATTATGTACATCACATCTCGCGCATCCACAATCCGCAACTTCTCCCTGGCCGCCGTCAATGGCACCATCACTCTCATCATTCTCCTAATCGCACCTCTGGGATTAGCCGCCGTAATTTCTAACACATTCCTTGTCACGGTAGCCACTTTCTTCGCATCCACTATCGCTGACCAAATCGTTCGCTACCTCCAACCTTCCCGCGCCCAAGAAATCCCGAATTCCTTAGATTCTACCTCGGAATCGTCGCAAATTCTCCCGCGCGATTCGCAAAGTTTAGAACGAAAATAAATTGATCTATCTTGACCAAAATGCTGTAGGGGCGGGTTCACCAACAATATTTAAAACTCACCAACTATCTACATAAACCCGCCCCCACACAACCAATAATCTCCATCAACATTGACTTATCGGGATTTTCGTCAAAACTAAAGAAACCGGGTTTTTCGGGGTTTTTGCGTCTGTAATCAGTATTGTCGCAAAAACCCGGTTTCTGGGCTACCCGAAAATCAAAGAAACCGGGTTTTTCGGGGGTTTTGCGTCTGTAATGAGTATTGTCGCAAAAACCCGGTTTCTGGACTACCCGTGACATCGGTTTTTTTATTGCTTATGCGTACTGTCTATGTTTCTCAACCGGGTTGTTACGTTTCCTTGCACCAAGAAATGCTGGTTATCAAAAAAGGCGAATCTGTGCTCGGTGAAGTTCAGCTTCCTTTGCTGGAACAACTGCTGATTTTTGGTCAATCTCAAGTCACTACTCAAGCAATTAGGACTTGTCTGTGGCGGAATATTCCGATCGCCTATCTTTCGCGGATGGGTTATTGTTATGGGCGGATTCTTCCCATCGAACGCGGTTATCGGCAACTGTCTCGCTATCAGCAACAGTTGTGTTTTGCCGATCGCCTGCAAGTAGCCAGACGCATTGTGCAGGCTAAGCTGAAAAACAGCCGCGTTATCCTGATGCGACAGCAGCGCCGACAAGCTTCTGATGTGATTGTTTTTGCAATTAACTGTTTGGAACATTTAATTAAGAAAGCTGGGGAGGCTGAAACTATTGAGAAGTTGATGGGGATGGAAGGTGCGGGGG